>CAYMES010000032.1:0-15886 GCA_964389765.1 Candidatus Woesearchaeota archaeon | reverse complement strand
GAAGGCAATTCCTCGCTCAGCTTTAAAGCCTAGGTATCCTTGCCTTTGATGTAATAACCGAACAAATTAAAAATGAGATTTGGAAATGAAAAATTGGATCATGATTATTAAGGAATTTTTTAAGCCAACCCTACAGAAAACGATAATAGGCGTAATTATATTTATTTTGATTTTGGTTGCTGACACTCCTTTAATAAGTCATGTTCCGTGTGCACCTTGTATGGACATTAATTGTGAACCTTGTCCTGTTTATTTAAATATCTTTAGTATTTCTATAAATGTTGGGGCATTAAATTATCTATTGATTGAGGGGGTTTATATTAGTTTAGTTGTATTAAGAGGGGTAGCTTCTTATATTGTGTCATGTGTAATTTTATTTATAATTAAAAAACCAGACAGTAGACCAAAAAACAAAAAATGAAACCTCTAATAATTGTAAATTTTAAAACATATCAGCAAGGCAAGAAAGCTGTTAAGTTAGCTAAAAAAATTAATAAGCTTAAGAGCAAAAAAATTATTATTGCTGTTCAATCTCCTGATATTTATGAGATTTCTAAAGCTACAAAAAAAACATCAGGAGTGAAAATATATTCAGAACATGTTGACTGGCAAAAACCAGGAAGAGCAACTGGTTTTATTTTGCCAGAAACTGTTAAATCTGATGGAGCTAAAGGAACTTTATTAAATCATTCTGAACATCCTATTTCTTGGAGATTATTAAAAAGAACAATTAAAAGATGCAAAAAATTAAATCTAAAAATAATTATCTGTGTATCTTCATTAAAACAAGCTGAAAAAGCACTTAAATTATCTCCTCAAGCTATAGCATTTGAAGTTCCTGAATTAATAGCAAGTGGAAAAGCAATTTCCAAATACCAACCAGAAAATGTAAAAAAGTTTTCCAAGATAGTTGATAGATATAATAAAAAACATAAAAAAAATATTCTTGCATTATGTGGAGCAGGCATCTCCTCTCCAGAAGATGTTAAATCTGCTTTAGAACTTGGATGTCAGGGAGTGCTAATAGCAAGTGCAATAACCAAATCAAAATATCCAGAAAAAATTCTTAAGAAGATGCTCAATATCTCTACATAGGAAAGTAAAAAGAAATCAGAATCTTTGATAGGATTCGGGATCAAGTAACTATAAATCAAAACTATCTCTAAACTCTCCAACTATTATTTGAACATCTTTTCCAGCAAGGGTTCTAATTTTGAATGTATCATTAATTTTGTTTTGTGGGAATCATGTATAGTGGCTCGTTTAAATAGTATTTTCTCTTAAATAATATCAGGTTGTCATTTCATGCATATAACTATTAAGAAGGATATAAAATCCCTGGTTGACTTTTTATCCTTCCCACAATCATTATTTGAAAATTGAATTTTAGTCAAATTTTTTGAGCAAGAATTTAAATATAAATTAATAATTCTTGATTTATGACATACAGAGGAGATTATGGAAGTACATATAGAAGAGCACCAACTTATCAACCAACTAAAGAGGATATTTCAGAAAAACAAAGTTTAGTTTCTGTTTTGTGTAATGAAGCAGGATATAATAGAGAAAATCTTGAAGATATTGAATTAGAAGCTAAAATTGATTTAGATTATTTTGGACATAGAACAAAATTAAATAGATTAAGATTAGGAGAAGAATTAGAATTTCCAGAACCATATTCAAGAGACAAGATACTAAAGGCATCTAAAGCTGTTCATTCTTGTTATGCTTTTGTCAAAAGTCCAGGAAATTTTGAACAAGCATTTACAAAAATACAAAGACAAGAATATAAAAAAATAAAAATAAAACCAAGTACAGAATATATACAAAAACAAGGAGTTATTTTATTAAAAAGACCAGAACAAAATTTAGAAAATCTCTCTCAATTAGATATAAACAAGCATATATCAGAAGTTTCTAAAAAAAGCAACTCTCCTTTACAATATATAGGAAGTTTTAATAAACAGAGTAAAGAAGCATTTGTTTTTAATCCTACTTCAGGAAGAATTTTTGTAATAGCAACAAATATCTGCAATATGAAAAATGGAAAAGACAAAACTCCTAAAATTAGAGGATATCTTAAAAGATTTCAAGATATGATAGAGAATATTGCCTATAAAAGACAAAAACAAGAAACTAGACAAGAATTTTCACAATCTATTTTATATCAATTAGAAATGGAATATTATGGACAAGTAAATGGTTTTAGTGCACTAGATAGTGTTGAAAATGAACTTTCAATTCTTGTTAAAGATACAATGGGAAATATTCCAAAAAATTATAAACCAAGAAGCTCAAAATTAACAAAATTTGAATGGTTAATTGCTAATATATAAGTTAAATGAAAATGATTAGAGAAAAAGTTTTACAAGACTGGATGGCTGATTTGCCATGGAAACAACAAAGCACTATTCTTTCTTCATTAAGAGGTCCTGATAATCATAAAACTATTTACCTTAAAAAAATAAATAAATGGATAAGAAGAATAACCCAAAATAATGCAGATCCTTCTGATAGCTATATGAAGCATGAAAATCTTCCATCTCTAGAGGATATTTGTTCTGAAATTGAATATTGCAGTTTACATTATTCACTGCATTTATTATATGGTTTAGAAATAATCGGTTATAAACACCCAGATAAAACAATTTCATCTAAAGCAGAATATTATTATCAAGGCATATTAAAGAAGTTCTATTTAAATCCAGAAACAAAACAACAGATGGAAAACAGATTAAAAGATAAAATATAATTAACATGTAAGATGAATAGCTAATACAGTATTTTGATATTGTTTTCTTTGTTTATTATATATTTCACACGCTTCTTTGCTTTTTTTAGCTATTGTATTTATTCCTAATTGTTCTGCTTTTTCATTAACTTTTCCATCAACAGACATCATACCTTCTGCTCCTGTTCCAATAATTAAAATATCTATTTTGCCTTCTTGCCCAACTTTCCAAACTTCTTCTAGGTCTTGTTGTTGAAGAAGATGTCCTTGTTTTCTCCACCAATTTGGAATTATTTTATCTGGCAATATGATTAAATCATTACCATATTGCCTGCCATTAATTTTTATTTTTCCAAATTTATAATTTTCAATTTCCATCTTTCTTTTTTTATTTTAATTAAATATCTATATCAGGCAGATATTTATGTAATTTTTCTTTTAACAACTTAATTAGTTCTGGAGAATTTTTATAATAACTATCAGGGATATCTAAAACTATTACCTCCTTACTTATATTAGGAAAATTTCTCAATATAAACTTTTTATGTTTTTGCTCCATAACAAATATTTTATCTGCCCAATCTAATGCTTGCTTAGACAAAATTGTTTCAGAAATCTGAGATGTTCCTGCTGATTTAGCTTCATATTTCTCACTATTTTTAAACAAAGATTCTGCTGTTGGACTTCTCTGAAAATTTGCTCTACATACAAAAAGGAGTTTCTTTTTATTTCCCATATTCTATTTTTTAAGCAGCCATTTTATATCCGGTTTTTCCTTGTGCATAAGAATCTGCCATTCTTTCATCTATTATTCCTCTAGAATGGGCTATTTCATGCCAATAAACAAATTCTTTTTCAGCTCCTGATAAGTCATTTGAAATGTATATTGTATGTGTAGAAGGATCATACATTCCTAATGCTCTCCATCCTATTCCTGAAGGCAACATACTTGGAGAAACTTCTCTTACTACTGCATGCCCATTTTCAAAAGAATATTTTCCTAAACTTGCTCTGCTTTCTGATAATAAATTATTTCCTCTATCTTCTATATTTTGTATATGATGGGAAATTATTTTTTCTAATTTATCTTTTGAAGATTTTTTAATATTTTTTAAAATTTCTTCAATATCTGAATCAACTCTGTATTGCTGTATAGAATCTTGTATTGATATAATAAGGTTGTAATTATCTACTTTTGTAACTGCCAAGTCTTTAAGTTTTTTTAAATCAAAATTTTCCCTATGCTCATTATAATTTTCAATTTCCATTTTCTATTTTTTATCTACAATTAAAGCAATATTCTTAATTAAATCTGAAGATATCAGGGATTCATGTTTTTTAGATATTTCCCCTGCTTTTCCATTAATATAAGCTGCTGCACAAGCTGAATCAAATAATGAATTTCCTTGAGCAATTAAACTTCCTAAAATTCCAGCAAGTATGTCTCCTGTCCCTCCTACTGTCATAAATTCATTTCCTGTTTTATTTACTTTTATTCTTGCACCATCAGATATAATATCTTCTTTACCTTTTAATAAAATTGTAGTATCTAATCTTCTTGCTTGTTTTTTAACTTGCTTTATTTTTTTATTTAAATTCTTCTCTATTTTTTCCCCAGTTAAAATATAAAATTCATAAGCATGAGGAGTAATAACAAAATCTGATAAATCTATTTTTCTCTGGATATTTTTCCTATCTTGTAATGCATAAATAGCATCTGCATCTATTATTCCTTTTAATTTTGTATTTTTTAAAAATTTTCTTACAAAATCTAAAGTTTTTCTTCTTCTTTCTATTCCTCCCCCAATTACAAATCCTGTTTTATCTTTTAATTGTCCTTTTACTTGTTTAAGATGGCTTTTTTTCTGTCCAATATAATCTCCTTTTAAAGGAAATGTGATAATATCTGGAGAAAATGAAGCTATAATATCAGCTGCTCTTTTTGGAGCTATTACTTCAACAATATCTACTCCGCTTCTATATGCAGATAAAGCAGATAAAGCATTTAAACCAGGACTTCCTGAATATTTGTTACTTCCTCCAATAATTAATAATCTTCCAAAATCATCTTTATGACTTTCTTTTCTACGTTTTCCATATATTTTTTTAAGAATTGATCTATCTACTATTTTCTTGGACATTTTCATAAATGACAGGTCCATCCACCATCTATTGTTATGATAGAACCAGTCATATATTCACTTGCAGGAGAAGCAAGGTAAACTATAAGCCCTTGTAATTCCTTAGCTTTTCCTGCTCTTGCTTTAGGAATAGAATTTTTAATAGTTTGTTTCATTTGTTTACTTTTTAATAAATCTTTTGTCATTGGAGTTACAAAAAAACCAGGACAAATAGCATTAACATTTATTTCTTTTTTTGCAAGGTCTAATGCCAGAGTTTTTGTTAATTGAATTATAGCTCCTTTACTTGAATTATATGCAGCAGAATTTGCAAAAGCATGATGTCCTGCTACAGATGCAATATTAATAATCTTACTTCCTTTTTTCATAAAAGGAACAGTATATTTTACCATTAAAAAATATCCTTTTAAATTAATGTTAATTAATTTATCCCAATCTTCTTGTTTTGTTTCTGTTATTGGGGTGGGAAAATACACTCCAGCATTATTTATTAGAACATCAATAGAACCAAATTCTTTTTTAACTCTCCTTACTTGTTGTTTTACAGATTTTTCATCAGATACATCTACTTTATAAAATTTAGCTTTAGTTTTAATTTTTTCAGCTGCTTTATCACCTTTTTTAATGTCAAAAATAGCTATCTTACATCCATGTTCAGAAAGAGCTTTTGCCATTTCTAATCCTAAACCTCCACTTGCTCCAGTAATAATAGCAGTCTTACCTTTTAGATTAAATTCTTTTAACATTTTTCCTCTTTATTAATTTAAAAAGCTAAATTGCTTTATAAAATTTTGGATTAAGGTTGCGTTAAATTAAAAGGTGATAGAATTGCCTAATTTTGATTGTTTATCGAAGATATTTCTATATTATTAATAATTAATAGAAATAATTTCCCACTACTTATCGTGTTATAATCATCTGTTCTAATTCTTCAAGCATCTTTTTCACTTTAGGCTGTTCAAAATGCTTTCTTGCTGGCTCAAGAATTTGAATTAATCTTTCTGCTACTGAATTTTTTAAATCCATTGGATGAATCTTCTTTTCAGCAAAATCCTTTTCTAATTCTTTATAAGATGTGTATGTCACATCCTCACCAAATTTTTGTGGCCTCTTAATTTCTAATTTTGAGTCTGCATCTCTAAAAATAAGATATTTTACCCAATCCAAAATTGGATTGAATTCTACTTCGCCCTCAAGACAAAATGCCTGTTTAATTTTTTTTCTTATTTCTTCGGGAGAATCATGAATAAATACACAAGTGTCTGGTTTTGATTTACTCATTTTTAAAGCAGACCATAATTCTTGTAATTGTTCTTTTGGCACAGGCCAAACTGGAGGTTTCCCCAGTCCTAAAATTAAATGATGATGAACAGCCACAGGTTTCATCTGTTTCCCTTCTTTATCCAATAAAGGTTTAGTTTTAACTTTTAATGCGACATCTCTTGCTATTACCTGGGCTTTTCTTTGGTCGATTCCTGCATGAGGTAAATTTATCCCCTGGATAAAAATATCTGCAACTTGCATCGAAGGATAAATTAATTTTGCGAAATCGACAGAACCGCCTTCTTTTCTTCCCATAATTGTTATACTTCTTTTCATTCTCGCAAGAGATGTATTTTTACTTACATCCAACATTGTTGCCCAATAATCATCATTATTATGATATAAATCAGAACCCAAAATAAATTTTAGTTTCTCTGGGTCGCCTCCAAAACATTTTAAACTTGCCTTTAATCCTTCTTTGAAGTATCCTCCCGCCACTTTCTTTATTGTTTCTCTATCTCCACCGAGTTTGTTGTTTATCCAGCTGTGCCAATCGGCTAGAAAAATTGAACAATCAATCCCCACATCCATAAAGTCCTTTACTTTAGACATACACATCAATCCAGTTCCCAAATGGATTTTGCCCGAAATTTCAAAACCAATATAGTGCTTAATTTTTGTTCCACTATCTAAAAGAAGCTTCAAATCTTCTTCTGTCATAATTTCTTCAGTATTATTTTTTATTAATTCAAAACGCTTTTGAACATCCATATTATTATAAATAAAAAAGATGCTTATTTATAATTCTTTTGTTGATTGAACGCGGCGGGCGATTACCCTGCGGATTTTCTGCGAAATTCTTTCAGAAAAAATCTCGAAGTTGCTTCGTTCCATTCGAGCCCCCCAGGTTGTTTAATCGCAATTTAATAGAAATAATTACTTGATAATTTGATTCATTCTCCTAGCTGATGATGTGTAAAAATTATGCACTACCTAACCTTTCTGCCTTATCTCTAGCTTGAATCTCGGCTTTCATTCCTTCAAAATATAAATCTTTTCCTCGTTTTTCTGTTGGGAATGGTTTTCTACCTAAAAAGCCATTAACAAATGCTTGGAAATTAGGAGATTCAAAACCACAATGAAAAAGCGATTTGGTTCTAGAATATATCTCTCCAGGATGAATAGTTAAAGTTCCTAACTCAGGGTGTTTATAATTTGCCCAAGCATTTCCTCCCCCTCCCACAGATAGAGGTTCAAGCTCTGCTGAATTAATTTTAAGTTTGAATCCTATCCATGCTTCTACTGGTCCGTAAGCTCTTTGTTGCATAATTTTTTTAAATGATTATAATATTTAAGTATTATCATACTTTATAAGATATTTACATCACAACCCTCTACTTTAAATATAGGAACAAATTATCTGCATTATACCCATGGAAACGCTTCGTATAGACCAGAAATTAACCCTTATATGAATCTAGCTCTCAAAAAATTTAATACTTGATTAAAAATAAATATAATAAATTTAAGAAATAGCTTAAATTATAAAGGAGATTTTATTAAAAGTTTTTTTAAAGGATCTTTTCCAGTTCTTATCTATGTCTGATAGCTACATCCTTCTACAGGACAATCATATGGCTGACCATTTCTAATCAGGCCTCCAGGTTCTAAAAATGTATCTTTATGATGTGGACATCTCCTATGTTTTGTTCCAAATCTCTGATTACCTCAATATTCTCTTATTCTGTCATTAGTTTATTTAAAAAGATTATTATAACAAAATATAAATTATTAACTATAAAGTAACACCTTTGCAAATATTTATAAGTATAAAATTTATTATAACTTAGTAAAAATGTCAGATTTAATAAACAAGATAAAGAAAAAACCAGCAAGATATTGTATACAGGCATTTGTAGCAACAGGATCTCTAAAATTGACATTAGATGCAGGATTATACTGGATGAGAAATATTGATAAATGTGAACCACAAATAAGAGATGCTATAGGTTATATTGGATATTGGACAGGACAGATTGGGGCTCCTTTATTATCAGCAGGCGTAACAGCAGGAATTGGCTATCTTGCTACAATTGGTGTTGGGTTAGCAATAGATAAGTATTGGTACTCTGAAAAAAATTTCTAAAATAAAGAAATATTACATCTTCTTTTTATTAATATTATATAAAGCAATTATAAATAAGCTTTCTGCCCACCCTAAAGGACTATTCTTATTGTATTTTTTTGAATTAGAAAAATATAATTCTGGAATTTCTCCTTTTTCTGTTATTGTTTCCATAGCTTTTCTTAAAAATTTCTGAGATTTTACTTTATCTCCTAACTTATTATATATTATTGAAAGCCATGACAATCCAAAAGTCCATTCTGCTTCTTCACTATATCCGTCTGGATTTTTATTATAATAATGATCATTTTTATATCTTATAATTCCTCTTTTTTTTAATAAAAGATATTCAATATTTTCTAAAATTTTTTTTCTTTGATATTCATCAACAACATCATAAGGCCAGATTAAACTTAATAAAGCTAAATCAACAAATTTTTTTGTAGATTCTCTTGGCAATAATCTTTGAAGCACCTCTTCTCCTTTTTCAATTAAATCAGGAGCAACATAAATTCCTTTTATACCATTTATCATTTTTAAACCTGCTACACATGCCCCAATAGAAGAAGAATGTAGTTCTTCATTTTCTTCCCATATTCCAGAATCTTCATCATGCCAATATTCAAGAGTTGAAAGGTAATCTACTAATTTTTGCACAATTCTTTTTTCATCTTCTGTTTTAATTATATCTATATTATGTTTTTCTAATTGTCCTAATTTAAATAATATACACCCTATAGCATCATTTTGTTTATTTCCCCATTCTTCCCAGAACTCGTCAAATGTTTCTGGATTATATCTTGGATGAATATATTCATGTTTATAAGAGGGCTTATGAGATATAGCATGGTCAATCTTCCATTCATGTTTTAAAAATATTTTTAATATTGTTTTATAAGTTTTTTTAACTGTTTTCCAATCTCCAATAACTTCAAAAGCAATACATTCATAAAAATTATCTCTTAACCATGCCTTATCATATCCAGTATTTACATCTTTTTTAGAAGCTGCAAATAATCCTGATTTGTATTGTAGATTTTTCAGAATTTCTAAATGTTGTTTTAATAATCTTCTATAAGTTAATTTGGGTTTTATAAGTGTCATTTTCCCCTCTTTTTTAATATCTCTATTCCAGGAAGTTTTTCTCCTGCTAAATATCTTAATAATGCTCCACCACTTAAACTTATATGGTTAAATTTATTTTTAGAAATTCCTGATTTTTTAATAGCATCACTTAAATGTCCTCCTCCAATTAAAGAAAAGCCCTTACTTTTTGCAATAGTTTTTAATATTTCTTTAGTTCCTTTACAAAAATCTTTATATCCACAAAAACCTGCAGGCCCTTTCATATATATTGACTTTGCTTTCTTTATTTCTTGTTTATATTTTTTTATAGTTTTTTCTCCTATATCATATATGATATGATCTGTAGGAAATTCTTCTATCTTTAGTTCTTGTCTTTTTTCTTTAATTTTTACTGCAAAATCTTCTGGAGTCTTTAATCTTTTTTTATTAATTTTTTTTAATTTTCTTTTTAATTTTCTCATCACATTTTCATAATTTTTAATAAATCTTTTGTTCTCATTTTCATTATTTTTTCCCAGATTATATCCTCTTACAATATTGCATAATTGTCCAAATATCCCGCATGTTATTATTTTATTTTTTTGATTAGTTTTTATTAATTTTAAATTGTCTTCTGGTTTTGAACCTCCAAGAATAAATAATGCATTTTTAATATCTACATTTTCTAATGCAGAAATCTCTTTTTCTAATAATCTTCCTGCATAACAAGGAAGATATCTGGGAAGTAAAACAATAGAAGAATGTTTTCTATGGCAAACAGAAAATGCATCATTTACATAAATATCACTTAAGATTGCTAACCTGTATAATTTATTTTTTTTGCCTTTTTCTGGTTTAAGTTCATCATCTTCATAACGTATATTCTCTAATAAAATAGCTTGTCCATTTTTCAGCTTTTTTATCTGCGATTCTGCTTTTTTCCCTTTTATATCAGGAACAAATTCAACTTTTGTATATTTGTTAAGAAATTTAGCATGTTCTTTTAAACTGGAAAAATCTCTTTTACCTTTCTTACCTTGATGAGCTATAATAACTATTTTTGCTTTTTTTTTCTTTAATTGTTTAATTGTTTCTGCTGATGCTTTTATTCTCTGACTTTCTTTAACTTTTCCTTCTACAATATCAGAATTAAGATCTGCTCTTAATAAAACTATTTTATCTTTTAAATTATCAATTTTATCTAATGTCAGAATTTTCATTTTCTCTATTTTTAATTTTGTTTTTTGAATTTTTTATTCAATTATTTCAACATCTTTATAACATCAATTAATCTACAAGAATAACCATATTCATTATCATACCAGCTTAACACTTTAACAAAATTTCCTTTATTTCCTTGTCCTATTATCTGCGTAGACTTAGCATCAAATATTGAAGAATGGGTGTTTTTAATAATATCAGAACTTACAATTTCATCTTCTGTATATTGTAGAATTCCTTTTAATTTTCCATTTGCTTGTTTTTCAAATTCTTTATTAATTTCTTTAATTGATGTTTTTCTCTGCAATTCAACAACAAAATCTACAATAGATCCAGTTGGAACAGGGGCTCTTATTGCTAAACCATTTAATTTATTCCTGCATTCTGGCAATACTTCTATAACTGCTTTTGTAGCTCCAGTAGTTGTAGGAACAAGATTAAGTGCACCTGCTCTTCCTCTTCTTAATTTTTTATGAGGAGCATCTAATATATTCTGACTGCTTGTATAAGCATGGATAGTTGTCATAAATCCTTTTTTAATCTTAAACTTGTCATTTAAAACTTTAGCTATAGGAGCCAGACAATTAGTTGTGCAAGAAGCCATAGAAATAATCTTATGTTGCTTTTTCAATTTTTTATGATTTACACCTGGAACAATTGTTATATCTGGATTTTTAGCAGGTGCAGATATTAAAACTTTTTTTGCTCCTGCTTTAAGATGTTTAGAAGCATTTTCCCTATCTGTAAATAAGCCAGTACATTCAACAACAATATCAATTCCTAATTTTTTCCAAGGTAATTGAGAAGGTTCTTTTTCTCCAAAAACTTCTATTTTTTTATTCCCTATTTTTAAAAAATCTTTTCCTGATTGTATTTTTTTATCAAATCTTCCATAAACACTATCATATTTAATAAGATATGCTAAATCTTCTGGATTAACTAAGTCATTTATAGCAACTATGTTTATGTTATTTTCTAGTGCAATTCTTAAAACATGTCTTCCAATACGCCCTAAACCATTTATAGCTATTTTCATCTTATCCTCTTTTATTAATTTTAAAAGAAAAAAGCTTTAATAAATGTTTCGAGAAAACTGACAAACATTTTTATACTATATTTTTTTATTTTAAATATGGATTGGCACACAATAAAAGGGGAAAAAGTAATTAATCAGCTAAAAACAGAAAAAAAAGGTTTATCTCCAGATGAAGCAAAAAAAAGATTACAAAAATATGGAGAAAATCAGCTTAAAAAAACAAAAAAACTTAATGCTTTAAAGATATTTTTAAGCCAGTTTGCTTCATTTCTAGTAATTGTATTAATAATTGCTTCTATAATATCTGCTTTTTTAAATCATTGGATTGATTTCTCCCTTATACTTGTTATTGTATTTTTAAACAGTTTTTTAGGGTTTTTTCAAGAATATAAAGCAGAAAAAGCCATAGAAAAACTAAAAAAGATGCTTGTTCCAAAAGTCAAAGTTATCAGAAATAATAAAGTTCAGGAAGTTGATTCTAGAAAAATTGTTCCAGGAGATATTCTTGTTTTAAATGAAGGCGATAAAATAATGGCAGATGCAAGAATAATAGAATGTGAGAATCTTCAAGTTAACGAAGCTTCTTTAACAGGAGAAAGTAATCCAGAAGAAAAACAACTAGACGCTTTAAAAAAAGATACCTCTCTTGCAGATAGAACAAACATGCTTTATCAAGGAACAGAAGTTGTAAGAGGAACTGCAAAAGCAGTAGTAGTTGCTACAAGTATGTCAACAGAATTTGGAAAAGTAGCTAAGATGGTTCAAGAAGTAAAGCAAGAAAAAAATCCCTTTAAAGAAAAATTAGATAGATTTGCTAAAAAATTAGGAATATTTATTATAGGATTAATAATTATTTTTAGCATAGTAGGATATTTTTTAGGTTTTGAAAAATTAGAGATTTTTTTAACAGCTGTTAGTTTAGCTGTAGCTGCAATTCCAGAAGGAATGCCTGCTGTAATAACAATAACTCTTGCAATAGCTACAAAAAGAATGTTAAAAGTTAAAGCCCTTATTCGTAAGTTGCCTGCAGCAGAAACATTAGGAAGAGCAACAGTAATAGCTTCAGATAAAACAGGAACAATGACAGAAGAAAAAATGCAAGTTAAAAAAATCTTTGTTAATGAAAAATCCTTTAAAAAATTTAAAAAAAACAAGCAAATAGAATTTTTATTTAAAATAGGAATATTATGCAATAATGCAAGAATAGAACAAAAAAAAGACAAAAAAGGAGCTACAAAAGAGTATATGATCGGAGACCCTACTGAAAAAGCCCTTATAATGGTTGCTGATAAATATGGATTAGATAAAAAACATATAACTGAACAAAATCCAAGAATTAAAGAGTTTCCTTTTTCTTCAGAAAGAAAAATGATGTCCATAATAAGAAACTCAGGAAAAAATAAGATAAATTATGTAAAAGGAGCTCCTGAAGTAATAATAAAAAAATCTGGTGCTGAACTTATTAATGGAAAAGCTAGGAAAATAGATGAAAAAAGAAAAAAACAATTAATAAAAGAATATGAAAAAATGGCTTCTCAAGGTTTAAGAATTTTAGGATTTGCATATAAAGAAATAATATCTAAAGAAATAAAACAAGAAAAAGCTGAGAGAAATCTTGTTTTTGTAGGATTTCAAGGAATGATAGATCCTGCAAGACCTGATGTTAAAAAAGCTATCAAAGATTGTCAAGATGCAGGAATAAAAGTAATTATGATAACAGGAGATTCTGCAATTACTGCTAAAGCAATAGGAATAACTATAGGATTAAAAGGGAAATTAATAACTTCAAAACAAATTAAAAAAATGTCTGATAATATATTAAAAGAGAAAATAAAAGAAACTGCAGTTTTTGCAAGAGTAAGTCCTGAAGATAAATTAAGAATTGTTGATATACTTAAACAAGATAAAGAAGTTGTAGCTGTTACTGGAGATGGTATTAATGATGCTCCTGCTTTAAAAAAAGCTGATATTGGAATAGCAGTAGGAAGAGGAACAGATGTTGCTAAAGATTCAAGTGATATGATAATTTTAGATAATAATTTTGCTTCAATTGTTAAAGCAGTAAGAGAAGGAAGAAGAGTTTATGATAATGTTCAGAAATCTGTCAAATACATGTTAAGTGCTAATTTTTATGAGATTATACTTATTTTATCTGCTATTATCATAGGATTGCCTCTTCCTTTGTTACCTCTTCAGATTTTATGGCTTAATTTAATAACTGATTCTCCTCCAGCATTATCTTTATCAACAGAACCACCAGAAAAAAATGTAATGAAAAGAAAACCTAATAAAAAAGAAATATTATATGGAATTAAAGGATTTATACTTGTAGCAGGATTTCTAGTTTTTATAGCAAGTTTAATTCTCTTCTCTTTATATATGGAAGATATAGATAAAGCAAGAACAATAGCTGCTACTACTGGATTTTTATTTAAGATGATTATTGTATTTAATTGTAAATCAAAAGGCTCAGTATTCAAGTCAAAGTTCAATAAATATATTTTATATGCAGTAGGAGCATCTTTAGCTCTTCATTTAATTGTTTTATATACTCCTTTAAATATTGTTTTTAGTTTTGTTCCTTTAGGAATATTTGATTGGCTTAAAATTATTGGTTTTGGAATTCTTGGATTTATTATAATAGCATTAGCTAAACTCAAGCTAAAATAAGGTTTAGTTATTTAATTCAAAAATTTTAAAAAATATAAAAACCATCAGTTAAATATGGCAAGCTTGCGCGAAATATTAGGGAAAGATACCAAGAGCTGTTATGATTTGATACTTGTAGATGGATGCATATTTGGTAGAGATGATAAAAGTTTTTGTAGGAATATTTATAATGATTGGAATTATGATTGTTTAGATTGTGATGAAATTCAAAAAGAAATAGAATCTGCAGATGAATTCTACAAAATACTTCAACATTTAAAAACAAGAACAATATCAGAAGTAACAGAAGAATTAGAAGAAAAAAATAGAATTATAGGAGAGAATATAAGTTTCTTTTCAAGAATTGAAAAAGGGCTTAACAAAAGAGTAAAAAAAAGATATCACTCTCAAAGAATAAACGCAAAAAGATTGATGGAAGAACTTCAAGAAAATACTTATAAAATCTTTAGAACATCAAAAGAAAAAGAATGGCAAAAAGATAAGGAGATAGGTTTTGATAAAGATAAATATGAATCTATTGTAGATATGGTTAAGTTACTAAGCAGAGAAATGAAAATAAAATTAGATACTTCCTACTATATTCATGGAACACATGAAAAAGATATGTCATTAGCTTCTGATACAGATGAAAGGCTTGTTGCTTCTGCATATTATTTAAGCATGTATTCTAATAAAAAACCAATAATCTTAACAAGAGATATTGATATAATAGAATTAACAAAAAAAATACCTTCATTAATAGGAGCAGATGAATTTCTTCCTTATAATGCGGATTTTAGACAAGGTTTAACCTGGAACCCTATTAAGATATATTTTAAAGATAATGAATATTTCCATATTCCCAAAAAACAATGGAGTAGAAGATTTGATAAAAAAGCTTTTATACGAGGCGCAACTAAAGAAAGAGGTTTAGCTATAAGAAGAAAAATGAGAAAAAATTGGCAAAATTTCCAGAAAAATTAAAGAGAATATAATCTCAATCTCTTCTTAGTAATATAGTCAGCATATTATAATAATCTTTAAATAAATGAGAAGATTCTTATCTAAATGAAATATGGAGTAAGAATTGAGACATTTGAATCAGCAGGAAGATATCAGCATAAAGTTCAAGAGATTGGAGTTAAACCAGACAGAGTTGGAGAAATAAGTAATGATATTATAGAAGCTCAGAAAAGAGTAAATGAAAACCTATGGAAAGAACTTCCTCAAGGAGCTAGTAATTTAGTTTCAATAATAAGATATAAATCTTGAGATAAAGTTTGACAAAATATAAAAGATTAAGGCAAAGAACTAAGTAATTCTCCTGTTTTTTTCTCTAAATTCTGATGATCTTCAATATCTACACCAAAAATATGTTCGTGGTTTAGAGGAATTTTTAACTCCCTAACTATTTCCCCATCTTTTAAAGCTCTTACTTGAAATTCCATACTTTCACTAGATTTTAAAGGAATATATGCTTCAATATCATAGCCTTTTTCTTGAAATTTTCCATACAATTCCATTTTTTGATTAAATCTATTTAACTTATAAAGATTTATATTAAAAACCTATATTTTTTAAAGTTATAGAAATGTTTTAACCATGTATAGCCAGTAGACATATGTCGTAGGCAACCGAAAATTAGTTCTGAGATG
>CAYMES010000031.1:0-16223 GCA_964389765.1 Candidatus Woesearchaeota archaeon | reverse complement strand
TTATAAACTTTTTGGATTAATTTTGGAATGGTTAATTACGCTCGGAGATACTGTTGGAAAACTCTGTTGAAAATCTTTAACTAAATAAATATATATTAAAGTATTATTTCAATTTTTTTAAACTTCCACTTACTTTTTTAATATTTATATCTTTTCCACTTATTAAGAAACTTGTTCTAACTTTATTAATTTCTTTTCTATTTATTGCAAGAATTAGATTATTTTTTCCTAATTTTTTCACAATTATGGGAGAGGTTTTAGCATATCCTAATTCCCCTATATATTTTAAGATAGTTTTATCAATATTATTTTTATTAACATCTTTTCCTTGCAATAATAGATAACGTTTTCTTTCTCTATGACTGGGTTTTAGTTTTTTCATTTTATAATTTATTTTTTATTTTTTTCCTTAATCTTTTTATTCTGTCTTTATAAATTTCATTTTCTATTGCATGAATTATAAATCCTACAATAATTATTCCTGATAAACATGCAAGAATAATGTATATTAAATATTTTTTCCTGTATTCTTCTTCCCCATATTTATCTTCATGTTTTTTTGGAGTTTCTTTTTTTGTGTTGTTCTGTTCTTGAGGATTTTTTTCAGTTATTTCAGGAATAATAGGTTCATTTATTGTTTGAATTGTTAAATCTGCTTTATTATTTTCTATTTTATCTAATTTTACAAATAAATCATAATAATTAGAAGAAGTCAGATTTATTTTTGCACTCTGCCCAACTCCTAAAATAATTATCATAATATTGCTTCGTATAGTTATATTAACATAATTTTCTTCAATATTTTCTATTGTTAATAGGTGTTCTTTAGAATTTTTATCATAAAACTTTATTTTATCTTTTTTTTCTAAATTTTTAGTATATCCTTTAGAAAGTTCTTCTTTTCCTGGATTGTAGGTTTTTGGAAATGAAGATATCCCTCCACCACCACTACTTGAAGTTGTTTGGGTTTGTTGTTCAGGAGTATTAATTGTAAATGTCTTTTCACTACTGTTTCCAAAATTATTTGCTTTATCAGTGCAGTTTATTTTCCAGGTGTAAGTTGAAGGAGAAAATACCTGATTAAAAAGATGTGTTGCTGAAAGATTGGAAATACTAGAATTAGTTATATTTATTTTATGATTTATAATTAAGCTACAATTGTCAATTTCAAAATTATCTGAAACATTATATTCAAAATCTATTTCTTTAGAATTAGTTGTCCAAGAGGAACTTTCACTAGGAGATATTAAAGTTATATTTGGCTTTGTAGTGTCATAAGTTATTGTAAAATTATCTTCTGACCATGAATAATTTGATTCATTATTATAGGATAAACAATTCCAATAATATCTTTGTTCTTTTAGGGAGTTTTGAGCTGTAAAATTAAATAAAAAACTGCTCGAATTATGTGTTCCAGTTATGTTTTTTGTTTTATTATATATCAAATTTTTAGAAGAGTTCCATACATATAATGTGGTATTTTCTATTGAATATCTTGAGTCAGATATTATATAACATGTTAAATTTATTTTTTCTTCAGATGTATATGAATTATTTAAAGGAGACAAGCTAGTGCTAAATCCCCCTATAGTTAAACTATAATTAGATATAGCAAAAGCAGAGTTAGACAATACATCAAGAGCTAAACAATTCCATTCATAATTCCCATAAGTAATATCTGAGATATTAAATCCTGCTTGTTTATCAGATAATGATTTAGTTTTATTATAATATAAAGAAGTCGAATTCCACAAATAAAATGTCACATTTGAAATTTGCCATTCACTGATATTGCACTTAAATGTTTGATTTGTTGTAAGATTTACTTTATTGTTTGAAGGAGAAATAAGAGTAACATTTGGAGAAATATTATCAAGAGATAAAATAGCAGAATAAACATCTATTCTTGAATAATTAGTATTAGAAGAAGAATCATAAATTATTTTTCCGGTATTATTTAAAATATCTTCAATTTCTTGAGGATTTTTGGTTTGTCCTGATAATAATAAAAATTGTTTGATTAGGGCAATAGCTCCTGCAACATGCGGAGCTGCCATTGAAGTTCCAGAAGATTGATGATATCCTCCAGATGATTTTGATGTGAGATAAGTTGAATTGATACCTGAACCAGGGGCAGCTAAAATATCACTAAAATTAATGTTCCTAAAAGCATAACTTCCATAATCATCATTTTTATCTGTAGCAGTTATTCTTGTTGAATTTTCTATACACGCAGGATTTGCTATTCCTAAAACAGGATCAGGATAAGCAGCATTTGTATTTCCACTTGCTACAACTACTGAAATATTGTTTAAAATTGCATTATTTATTGGAGCAGCAAGAATATTTCCACTATCACAATACTCGTCATATTGTCCACTTCCTAAACTTAAACTAATAACAGAAATATTAAATTTAGTTGCATTACTTATACACCATTCTATACCTGCTTTAATATCAGAAGTCCAAAAACTTCCACTAGAATTTCCTGCTTTTATTGAAATTATCCTTGCATCTGGAGCTATTCCTTTTAAACCTAAAGAGCCGTTTGCAGCTGCAATTCCTGCAACATGTGTTCCATGCCCATTAACATCTAAAGGATCAGAATCTTCAGAAACACAATTAACATCATCTGAACAATAATCTCTGCCTCCTAAAACTTTACATTTTGAAGAAGCATTATTATTCCCATAGCATCCTCCTAAATCTGGATGAGAATAATTAATTCCTGTATCAATAATACATATGCTTTGTCCTTTTCCTGTAAGATTTATTTCACCATGTTTTAAGGGCCATGTTTTTGAAGCATTAATAATTTCAGTTGATTTTTGTAAAAATACATGCATTATTTCTTCTTTTTTTATAGATTCAATATTCTTATTATTTTCAAGTTCTTTTAAATCAGAAGAATTAACAATAGCAGAAATTATTCCATCATTGAAGTTATGTTTTAGTTTATGTTTTTCTAATTTAGATATTGTCTCAGGTTTTTCATTATTTTTATAAGAAGCTGTTCTTATATTTCTTTTTTCATATTTTATGTCTTTTAATTTTATAATTACCCTAACTTCTTGTCCTGGGTAAGAACTTTCATATAAATTTTTAGCTATTCTTTGTTTTGTTTTTTCTTCTGAAATAGAAGCTATTACGAAATAACTTAAAAAAACTACTAAAATTGATATTATTACAAATACATACCTTCTTTTTTTCATTTGAAATAAAGTTAAATAGCACTTAAAAGTTTAATTATAATATTATTCAATAACTGCTTGGCATTCCCCTTTTATACATCGACATTCTCCTTGACCACAATCAAGAGTTCCTGGTTCGCATACCATTGTGCACATTACATTTGAACAATCAGGAGCATCTTGCTTTGGAACACAAGAAGATGCATGACAACAAGAAGCAGCAAAACAATCTCCATCTACCTGACATTCTTTTCCTATTGTTTGATTTGATGTTATGTTTTTATTATTTTCTTGTTCAGATATTCTAATATAATAAATAAGGATAATTAATAAAATAAGCAAGATAATGATTATCCAAAATAGCTTTTTATTATGTTCAATTTTTATTCCTTTTCTCTTTTTTCTTTTAAATTTCATGTAAAAATAAGTGATAAAGAGTATAAAAATTTATTTATGTTTTTTCACGTGTGCGTCCAGGTGACATATGTCTACTGGATATACATTATGTTTTTTCACGTAACATATTTAAACCCCTGAATTTTAATTAGATATAAGAAAAAAGAGGAGAGATAATAAATAACCTATAAATTTAAATGAAAATATATACAGTTGGAGGGTTTAATGAAGTAGGAAAAAACATGACTATAGTTGAAAATGGGAAAGATGCTTTTATTTTCGATATGGGACTTTTTCTTCCTCCAATAGTTGAACTTGAAGAAAAAGAAAGAAATAAAAAATATAATACAAATAGATTAAGAAAATTAGAAGCAATTCCTGATGACCTTCTTTTAGATAAGTATAATTTAAGAAAAAAAGTAAGGGCGATTTTTTTAGGACATGCTCATCTTGATCATATTGGAGCTATTCCTTTTCTTGCATCAAGATATGATGCAGAAATAATAGGCACTCCATTCACTATAGAGGTTTTAAAAAAAACTTTAGATGATGAAAGAATAAGATTAAAAAATAAAATAAAAGTTGTTCAGCCAAATTCTTCTTATGTTGTTCATGGAAAAGAAAAAAAATATGTTGTTGATTTTATTAATGTAACTCATTCTACTCCTCAGACATCAATGATTTGTTTACATATGCCAGAAGGAAATGTTCTTTATGCAAACGATTTTAAGTTAGATAATAATCCTGTTCTTGGTAAAAAACCAAATTATAAGAAGCTAAGAGAAATTTCAAAACAAGGAATTAAAGCTTTGATTGTAGATTCTCTTTATGCAGATACTGAAAGAAAAACACCTAGTGAAAAAATAGCCAGAGGATTATTAGAAGAAGTTATGTTAACTGTTGACAATCAAAAATCTCTTATTGCTGTAACAACTTTTTCAAGCCATATAGCAAGATTAAAAAGCATAGTTGATTTTGGAAAAAAATTAAATAGAGAGATTATTTTTATTGGAAGAAGTTTAAATAAATATGTTAATTCTGCTAAAAGAGCTAAAATCTGCCCTTTTTATAAAGACGTTAAAATAGCTAGTTATAGAAACCAGGTTGAAAAAGCTTTAAAAAAAATAAATAAAAAAAGGACCCGTTATTTGCTTGTATGTACAGGACATCAAGGAGAACCTGGAAGTGTTTTAGATAGGCTTTCTAAAAACGAACTACCTTTTTCTTTTAAAAATCAGGATAATATTATATTTTCTTCATCTGTTATTCCTACACCCATAAGTCAGGCAAATAGAGAACATTTAGAAAGAAGATTGAAAAAAAGAGGAGTAAGAATCTTTAGCGATGTTCATGTTTCAGGACATGCAGGAAGAGAAGATTTAAGAGATTTTATTAATATGATTAAACCAGAACATATTATTCCAGCTCATGGAGATCTTTCAAAACTTGCACCTATGGGGGAACTTGCTTCTGAATTAGGGTATGTTCTTGGTAAAAATGTTCATATAATGCAAGATAAACAGCAGATAGAATTTAAATAATTCTTTGAAACCTTAATATCTTTTAAATAATTCTTTGAAACCTTAATATCTTTTAAATAATATAAAACCTTAAAAACTTTAATCTCTTACTAAATTTATGAAAATATGGCCTGGTTTTGAAACTGTAAAGCTTAATCAAATTGTAGAAAAGGAAGATTTAAAATCTGCTTTAGAAAGAGCAGCTCAAAAAGTAGGATTAAAAACAAAAGTAATAGATAAAACAATAAGAGAATATGAATTAGGTTCTGTAAGAAAAGTTGAAAAACCTGTTGGAACAGATATTTATTTAAAAGGAATAATTTTTCCTGCAATGAGGGTATCAATATCTTCATTACCTAATTTACATTCTTTTTATGTACATAGGGGTCTAGGTAACGGAGGATTTGTTTCTAAAAAAACTTTTGAGAAATATCTTCAAGCTGTTTGTGAAGAATTATAATAAGGGATTAAATTTAAATAATCTTTTTTCTTAAAGAAAATACAAAAGAGGAAGATGGTAAGACAAGATATATTAGCAGGACTGAAAAATGCTATTGAAAGAGGTTCATCTTTAGAACAAGCAAAAAAAAGTTTTATTTCTGCAGGCTATAATCCAAATGAAGTAGAACAAGCTGCAAGTTTTATTAATTCTGATTCAATAACTTCTATGCATCCTCCTCAAAATCAACAATCTCAGATTTCTCATCTTACTAAAAATAAGCAACCTCAACAACAAAATCAACAAAACCTTCAACAACAAAATCCTCCTCAACAAAATCAACAACAAACTCAACAACAAAATCAACAACAAAATCAACAAAACCCTCAAATACAAAACCTTCAACAACAAAATCAATTTCCATCTACTAAAATTGAAGAACAAAACCCTCCTCAACAAAATTCTCAAAACCCTCAAATACAAAACCTTCAACAACATAATCAACAACAAATACAACAACAAAACCAACAAAATCCTCCCCAACATAATCAACAACAAATACAACAACAAAACCAACAAGCTCAATACTCTAACCAAAATCAAGACAAGCTACCTGAAATACAACCAAAACAAAAACAACCAAATATGCCTTCTATGTCAAAATCTGTTCAACCTTCAACAGAACCTTTTTCAAATAAACTAAAGAGAAATTGGAAAGTAATTATTTTGGGAGGAGTTTTATTATTGCTTCTTATAGTATTAGGAATTACTCTTTTATTTAAAGACCAGATAATAAGCTTTTTTTCATAAAATGGATACATTTAACATCATTATCAAATCTTGCAGAAATTTTTTTAAAAATCCATTTATCCTTATCCCTTTTTTAATTCAATATATTTTAGTATTTATCCTTACTATGATTTCTTATTATATATTGAGTAATTATCTTTATTTACCCACTGTAATGACTTTAATTTGGTTAGGAATTATTTTTATAATAACTTTATTTATAGCTTCTTTTTTTATGGCTTCAATTATAGGTATAAGTGGGAAAGTTTCTCAGAATAAAAAAATAACATTTAGGGATATAATTTTATTTGGTAAAAAATTCTGGTTAAAAAATCTTGCCATGATATTCATAATCTTAATTTCTACAGGAGCAGTTTTTGGAATATCATTTTTAATAGGAAGCTTAGTTAATAATATAGTTTCTTTACAAATCTCAACAATAATTTATGCATCAGTCTTTATCATAGGTATTTTAGCATTTGTCATTTTTTTATCTTTTTCTAATTTTTATATAGTTATAAAAAATACAAAGATATTTGAATCTATAAAAAAGAGCTTTTCTCTTGTAAAGAGAAATTATCTTTCTGTATTGTTTTTATGGTTTATATTTATTTTTGTAAGTTTTATTGTAAATTTAATTCCAATAGCTGTGGTTGCCCAATTAATAAGTACATTTTTAGTAAATCCTATAATATTTTTAGTTTTTAGTTTATTTGTTATAGAAAGGTCAAAAAATAAAAATTCTAAAAAAACCCATAATAAAAAAAGAAAAAGGCATTAAGATGTATTTTCCACAAGAAGATTCTTATTTACTTTCTAAAAATGTGGAAAACTTTCTAAAAAATCAAAAAAATAAACATATTAATATTTTAGATATGGGTTCTGGTTCAGGAATACAAGCAAAAACTTGTATGAAAAATGGATTTAAAAATATTTTATGTATTGATATAGATAAAAAAGCAGTTGAATATGTGAAAAAACAAAATCTTAAAGCTTTAAAAAGTAATTTATTTGAAAAACTCTCTAATAAAAAATTTGATCTTATTATTTTTAATCCTCCTTATCTTCCAGAAGATAAAACTGGGTATGATAAAGAAAAAGATACTACCGGAGGAAAAAAAGGAGGAGAAATTATCCTTAAATTCTTAAAACAAGCAAAAAAACATCTAACAAAACAAGGAAAAATCTTGCTTTTATTTTCTTCTTTAACCAAACCAAATATCATGAACAAAGCAAAAAAAAATAGATATCTACCTAAACTTTTAGATAAAAAGAAATTATTTTTTGAAGAGCTTTATGTATATTTATTGAAACAAAGATAATTAAATGAAAAAAGAAAATGAAAAAAGGAAATAACAAAAAAAGTTCTCAGCTGAGATTAAATTAAAAAGAACCTAATCTTCTTCAGATTCTTCATCTTCTGGCATTTCTTCAGCCATTTTAAGATTACCTCCAAAATTTCATTATTTATTAGATTTAAAAGCTCTGCGCAAAATTTATAAACAAAGCAAAAATCAGCTAAAATTTTTAATTTTATAAACCCTTCGCAAGGCTTTTAAACCCCATCTTTTATACCATTACAAAATCATAATCTTCTTTATACCATTACAAAAACTTTATAAATTCTTATCCCATTATTTGGATTAAGGGAAAAGAATTCTGTAAACTTAAAATAATTAAGATATAGATACAGAATAATCTCATATGTTTTTCATAACAATTATTTTTATATAATAAAATAAACCTTTAAAAAGAGATAAAATATTTAAAAAAAAATAACAAATAAGAAAGATGAGATTTGCACATATAGCTGATTGCCATTTAGGAGGTTGGAGACAACAAGAATTAAGAGATCTAAATCTAGCTAGTTTTAAAAAAATTATAGATATATGTATAAGTGAAAAAGTAGAATTTATAATTTTGTCAGGAGATTTATTTGATTCTGCTTACCCTCCAATTGAGATATTAAAAGAAGCATTTTCTGAATTTAAAAGATTAAAAGAACATGATATCAAGTGTTTTATTATTGCTGGAAGCCATGATTATTCTGTTTCTGGAAAAACTTTTCTTGAAGTATTGGAAAAAGCAGGTTTCTGCGAGATATGTAAGTTTAGACAAGAAGAGCAAGATAAAATTATAACTTTAAAATGCCATAATCATCAAGGAATATCCATATATGGATATTCTGGAAAAAAATCAGGACTTGAAATTGATGATTTAAAAAACATTTCTTTAGAAGAAAGTGGAAGGTTTAAAATTTTAATGTTGCATACAACAATGAAATCTGCAAAAGGAAATCTTCCTATTGATTCTGTTGATATAAATGAACTTCCTGATGCAAATTATTATGCTTTAGGGCACTTACATCTTACACATGAATATAAGATAAATGATAACAAATACCTGGTATATCCTGGACCTTCTTTTCCTAATAATTTTCAGGAATTAGAAGAACTAAAAGGAGGAAGTTTTTATCTTGTAGATGTTAATGGATATATTAACTTTACAAAAAAAGAAGTTAAGCTTAAAGATGTAATTTCTCTTGAATTGGAAATAGAAAATGCAATTACAGCTACAGATAAGATAATACAAGAATTAGGTAAACAACAACTCGAAGATAAGATAATCTTATTAAGATTAAAAGGAAAATTAAAACAAGGGAAAACTTCAGACATAGATTTTGAAAAAATAAAACAATTAGTTAGTGAGAAAGGAGCATATGTATTATTGAAAAATACTTCTTCTTTAAAAACAGAAGAACCAGAAATAGAAGTTGAAACAGATGATATAGATAAAATAGAAGAAAATATTATTTCAGATTTTGTAGAAAAAAATCCTTCAAAATTTAATATCCACATCCAAAGTCTGATTAATTCTTTAAATCTAGAAAAACAAGAAGATGAAAAAAATAGAATTTTTGAATCACGTCTTGTTTCAGAAATAAATAAAATTTTGGGCACAAATATAACTTCTTAAGATGAGTCAAATAACAGTTAAAACAAAAAAACCATATTCAATACAAATAAATAAAGGTTTAATTATAAATAAAGGACTTCCTAAAGGATTTTTAGTAACAGATACAAATATAGTAAAAAATTATCCTAATTTTATAAAAAAAGATTCATTAGTATTTTCTCCAGGAGAAGAAAATAAAACTTTCAAAAATTATTTGAGGATAGTATATTTTTTAGACCATAAGGATAGTATTATTGCATTAGGAGGAGGAGTTATAGGAGATTTGACTGGATTTGTTGCTTCTACTTACAAAAGAGGTATAAATCTAATCCAGATTCCTACTTCACTAACTGCAATGGTAGATAGTAGCATTGGAGGGAAAAACGGGATTAATATTATGGATAGAAAAAATTATCTAGGAACAATTTATCAACCAGAAAAAGTTTTAATTGACCCTTTATTTTTAAATACTCTTTCTAAAAAAGAATTTAAAAATGGATTAGCAGAAATAATTAAATATAGTTTTATTTTTAATACTCCTCCATTAAAAAGAACTAAAGCTGGAATTTCTATTGAGGATTCAGATTTAGAAGATATCATTTTTTATTGTTGTGAAGCTAAAGCAAAAGTTGTAGAGGAAGATGAAAAAGATAAAGCTTATAGGCATACTTTAAATTTTGGACATACTATAGGGCATGCTATTGAATTAGCTCACAGACTGAATCATGGACAAGCAGTTTCTATTGGAATGATGAAAGAAGCAGAATTAGGATTTAAATTAGGGATAATTGATAAGGATTTTTATCAAGAACTTAAGAAAGCTTTATCTGTAAATGGACTTAATACAAAACTGCCTGCAGATTTGAATATAGAGAAAACTTTAGAAATTATGGAATCTGATAAAAAAGGAAAATTCATTTTTGCATTTAATCAAGAGAATTATTCAGTTAAAGTAAATCCATCAGATATAAGGGAGTGCCTTAAAAATGATAATTAAAAAAATAAAGCTTGAAAATATAAGAAGTTATAAAGATCAGGAAATAGAATTTCCAGAAGGATCTATCTTACTTTCAGGAGATATAGGAAGTGGTAAAACTACAGTATTGCTAGGAATAGAATTTGCATTATTTGGATTACAACCTTCTCAAAGAGGAGCTTCTCTTTTAAAAAATGGAGAAAAACAAGGAAAAGTTATTTTAGAATTTGAAATAGATGAAAAAAACATAATTATAGAAAGAACTTTAAAAAGAAGCAAAAAATCAGTTAGTCAAGATTATTCTGCAATAACTATAAATAATGAAAAAATTGAAGCAAGTGTAACAGAAATTAAAAATAAAGTTTTGGATTTATTAGATTATCCTCTTGAATTTTCTAAAAAAACAAATCTCTTATATAAATTCACAGTATATACTCCTCAAGAAGAAATGAAAAATATTATAACTGAATCAACAGATACGAGATTAAATACTTTAAGACATGTTTTTGGAATTGATAAATATAAAAGAATAGAAGAAAATATCGATATTTTTAAAAAAAGATTAAGAGAAGAAATAAGAAATAAAGAAGGTCAGATATCTGACATAGATCAGATAAAAGAAAATTTAGAACAAAAAAAACAAAGATTACTTTCAATTAAAGAAAAAAAACAACAAGAGACTAAATCACTGCAAGAAAAAAAATCATATAGAGAACAACAAGAAAAACAATTAAAAGAACTAGAAGCAAAAGTAAAAGAAAAAGATAATCTTCAAAAAGAAAAAGAAAGAAATGCCTTCATGATCAAAAATAAAAAAGAATCTCTTAATGAACTGAACAATAGAATAGAGCAACTTAATAAAGAAATTCAAGAAGGAAGGAAAATTTCTTTAGATAAAGAAAAACTTGAAAATATACAAAATAACATTAGTAGAAATAAACAAAAACTAAACTCTTTACAAGAGAAGATTATAGAAATAACAGGAAAATTAAATTCCCTTGAAAAAACAAAAAAAGAGTCTTCTCAATTAAAATTAAAAATATCTAATCTTGAAAAATGTCCTACTTGTCTTCAAGAAGTTAGAGAGCAATATAAAAAAAATATATTTGAAAAAATAGAAAATGAAATTAACAGTATACAGGAACAAGAAACAAAATTAATACAAGAAAAAAAAGATATAAATTCTTCTTTAGAACACATAAAGGATCAGACAGAATCTCTGGAAAAGCAGAAATCTGATTTAGAAATCTTAAAAATTAAATTACAAGGAATTCAAGAAAAGGAAAAATCTCTTTCTGATATTAAGGAAAAAGCAAGAAAGACAAATTATGAAATAAGCCAAATTTTAGAAAAAGTTAAAGAACTTGACAATAAAATATCTGAATTCTCAAAATTTTCTTCTTTATATGATGAAAAAACAAAAGGTTTAGAAAAAGCAAGAACAAAAGAAAAACAACAAGAAATAAAAGTTGCTGAATTAAATAAAGAAATATCTTTAGTTTCTGATTCAATAACAGAAATTGAAACCCAGCTAAAGCAAAAACAACAGATAAAGAAAAAAGTAGAATATTTAAAAGAACTTGAAAGCTGGTTAAGAGAGAAATTTCTAAATTTAGTTTTATTTACAGAAAAAAATGTAATGTTAAAATTAAAAGAAGAATTTTCTAATTTATTCACAGAATGGGTATCTATTCTTGTTCCAGAAACTTTGTCAGCAAGACTTGATGAACAATTTACACCAATAGTAGAACAACAAGGTTATGACCAAGAATATGATTATTTATCAGGAGGAGAAAGAACAGCAATTGCTCTTGCTTACAGGCTTTCTTTAAATCAAGTGATTAATTCTTTATTAAGTAAGATTAAGACAAGAGATTTGGTTATATTAGATGAACCAACAGATGGTTTTTCAGAACAGCAATTAGATAAGATGAGGGATGTCTTGTCCCAACTAAATGCCAAACAATTAATATTAGTTAGCCATGAAGCAAAAATAGAAAGTTTTGTAGAAAATATTATTAAATTTAAAAAACAAGGAGGAATAACAGTAATAGAATAAAATGTTAGAAGTTATTTTTCCAAGAAAAGAATGTAGAAAATATCAAGAAAAATATGGAGAAGCAGAACTAATAACAAGAGATGAATTTGATAGGCATCATCAGTTTCATATGTTTGAAGATGGCCCATATAAAACAAAAGAAATAGAAGAAAAGCAAGCTTATGGAAAACTTAAAAATGGAAGAATAGTATATTGCGAATTAGGAGATAAAATGCAAGAATTTGTAAATGAACAAATTAGAAAATAAAAGATTTTTATAAAAAATTAAAAGAAAATCCAGAAATTAAAATTGTGGTTTTTAGAAGATAGATAACTTATATTGATTATTTGAATTTATTTAGCTTTTTCATAATATCCTTTCCTGCAAAAGTCTTATATCTTTTACTGAGAAATGAAATTTAAAACCATAAAATTTATAAATACCTCTTATCTATATTTTTTATAAATTCTGAGATTTAAATCAGGTTTTCTTATATAAAATGAATGAAGAATTAAAAAATAGTATTTTAAAAACAGGAACAAGCATAATAGGAATAGTATGTAAAGATGGAATTATAATAGCTGCAGATAGACAAGTAACTGTAGGAAACACTGTAGCTCAAAAAAATATGAAAAAAGTAGCTAAAATTAATAACTATCTTGTTGGAGCTGTAGCAGGAAATGCTTCTGATGCCCAGATGTTAATGAGAATGGCTGCAGCAGAACTAAGATTAAAACATTTAAAAAGCAAAAAAAGACCAACAGTCAAAGAATCTGCTTCTCTTATATCTATGATGTCTTACAAAAATATAAGACAACTTTCAACTATTCCAAGTATAGTGGGAAGTTTGATAGCAGGGTATAATGAAGATGGAACTTTTGAACTTCACACTATAGAGCCTGCAGGAAGCATTTATAGAGTTGAAGATTATGATGCAAATTTTGGTAGTGGAATGCCTTATATGTTAGGATTATTAGAAAGAAATTACAATAAAGAATTAACAGTTAAACAAGGAGTTGATCTAGCATTTGATGCTCTTAAATCTTCTACTCAAAGAGACATAGGAAGCGGTTATGGGATTGATATATTTACAATAACTAAACAAGGGGTAAATAAAGTTGTTGAACAAGAGATTAAGCCTGATTATAATGATAATAAAAAAAAGAGTGCTTAATTTTACTATTTAAATCTTAAAACAGAATATAAAATAAGTTCTAAATAAAAAGAAAATTAAAATGGCAGATATTCTTAAAAAAATAAAAGCGGATTTACCAAAAAATATAAGTTCAGCTAATTTTGAAGGAGCAAACATAGTTTTGTATACAGATAGTTCTGAGTTTTTTAAAAAAGGAGAACCAGAAATAAAAGAAATTGTAAATAAAATAAAAAAAAGAATAGAACTAAGAGCTGATAATAAAATAATTGATGATGAAGAAGATGCTAAAAAAGAAATAAAAGAGATAGTTCCAGAAGATGCAGAAATAACTAATATTATTTTTGATATTCAGAGAAGCATTGTTGTTATTGAAGCTAAAAGACCAGGAAGAGTAATTGGAAAAAGTGGCTCTGTATTACAAGAAATAAAAAATAAAACTTTATGGACCCCCCAAGTTAGAAGAAGTCCTGCTATTAAAAGTCAGATAACTGAAAATATAAGGGCTGTTTTATATGAAAATAACAGCTATAGAAAAAGATTTCTAAATTCAATAGGAAAAAAGATTTATAGAGACTGGAGCTCAGAAAAAATGGAAGAATGGGTAAGATTATCTTTTTTAGGAGGAGGAAGACAAGTAGGAAGAAGTTGTCTTTTATTACATACTCCTGTTTCCAAAATTATTCTTGATTGCGGAATTGATGTTGCTTCTCAAAATAAGAATCAGTTCCCTTATCTAAATGTTTCTGAATTTAATATAAAAGAAATAGACGCTATTATACTTACTCATGCTCATCTTGATCATAGTGGAATGGTTCCTTATCTTTTTAAAATGGGCTATAGAGGTCCTGTTTATATGACTGCTCCTACAAGAGATATATCTTCTCTTCTTGCATTAGATTTTATTGGAGTAGCATATAAAAAAGCTACCCAGCCTTTATTTTCTTCAAAAGATGTTAAAGAGATGGTCAAACATAGTATTTGCTTAGATTATAACGAAGTTACAGATATAGCTCCAGATATAAGAATAACCTTATATAATGCAGGACATGCTTTGGGTTCTGCAATGATTCATATAAATATTGGTAATGGTCTTCACAATCTATTATATGCAGGAGATTTTAAATTTGGAAAAACCAGACTTCTTGATCCAGCTACAGTTTCTTTTCCAAGACTTGAAACTGCAATAATAGAATCAACTTATGGAAGCAAAAACGACATCCTTCCATCTAGAAAAGAATCAGAAGAACAGCTCCTAGACGTAATTAAAAAAACAGTTGAAAGAAAAGGAAAAGTTCTTATACCAGAACTAGGATTAGGAAGAGCACAAGAAACAATGTTAATTATAGATGATGCAATTAAACAAGGTAAAATTCCAAAAATTCCTGTATATATAGACGGAATGATATGGGATATTAATGGTATCCATACTGCTTATCCTGATTTTTTGTCTAGTAAAATTAAAAATAGAATATTTAATGATAAAAATCCTTTTTTATCAGATATATTTTCAAGAGTAGGTTCTTCTAAAGAAAGAAAAGAAGTTGTTGAAGGAGGTCCATGTATAGTTCTTGCAACATCTGGAATGCTTGTTGGAGGAGCTTCTGTTGAATATTTTAAGGAATTTGCAGGTAGCAATAAAAATAGTATAGTATTTGTATGTTATCAAGGGGTTGGAAGTTTAGGTAGACAAGTTCAAGATGGATTAAATGAAGTTAAAATGACAGATAATGAAGGAAAAGAAGAAGATGTTAAAGTACAGTTTGATGTTAATACTATTGCAGGTTTAACTGCACATAGTGGAAGAAACCAGCTTTTATCTTTTATTAACAAATGCAACCCTAGACCTAAAAAAATAATAGTTAATCATGGAGAAGTTAGTAAGACGTTAGATCTTGCTTCAACATTATATAAATTAAACAGAGTTGAAACTATCTCTCCTAGGAACTTGGAAACTATAAGGATAAAATAAGATAAAATAAAATTCTAAAAAATTTCTAACTTTTATATTTCTGTTATACTCATCAGAATGTATTTGTCAGAATGTAAAAGAGTCAAAGTAATTAGAAAAAATAATAGGTTGATAAGAAGATAGATACTACTTAATAATAACGAAAGATATTTAAAGTATTCTATAATTCAGTCTATTATGATAACTTCAGAAAGTTTAGAAAGTTTAGTAGATGAATTGTTCAGAGAGAAAAAACCTAGTAAATTCTTACTAGACTGGATACTAAACAGCCCAAGAGCTACTGAAGAATCTATTAAGCAGGTTTATCAATTTCTAAAAGATAAAGGATTAAAAAATAATAAAATAGCATTACAATCTCAATTACTAAGAATGAATCCAGAAACTATTGAAAGAAATTATCAAACATTATCATCTCTTGGATTAAAAGATGAAAAAATAGCAACATGTGCTCATTTACTAGCAAGAAATCCAGAAACTATTGAAAGAAATTATCAAACATTATCATCTCTTGGATTAAAAAATAATAAAATAGCAACACAAGCTCAATTACTAGGAATGAATCCGGAAACTATTCAAAGAAACTATCAAAAATTAAGTGCATTAGGATTAAAAGATGACAAAATAGCATCACAAGCTCAATTACTATCAATAAATCCGGAAACTATTCAAAGAAATTATCAGTCTCATGTAGGATTGTTAAGACAAGATTATCATAATAGGAAATCTGGAAAAGAGTTATTAACAAACCAAGCACAATTATTAGTGATATCGCCAAACACAATAGAATCAAATG
>CAYMES010000030.1:0-16591 GCA_964389765.1 Candidatus Woesearchaeota archaeon | reverse complement strand
CTCAACAAACCAAAAAATCAAAAACTACTCTTCCCATAATTTCTTCTTCCCCGCCCACCATAACTTCTACCCCTGCTCCCACCACCTTTCCAACTCCCACCACTTCTACCCCTGCTCCCACCTCCCCGACCACCATAACCTCTGCCTGATTTATTATTTTTCCCCTTTCTATTTCCACCAGAACTTCTGCTACTTTTGTTTTTATCCCTATTCCTGCTCCCACCACCACCTTTCCAACTCCCACTACTTCTTCTTTTGCCATAACTTCGACTCCTACTCCCCCCACTCCGACCACCATAACTTTTCCCCCTGCCCCCATCACTTCCACCACCACGTCTTTCACCCCTACTAAATCTTTTCTTACTAAAACTTTTTGACACATTTAAAATTTTTATTTCAGGGTTTTCCTGTCTTTTAATATTCAGCTTTTTATCTCTATTTACTTTTCTAAAAGAATCATAATCCTTATCTGCAATTATAGTAATTGCCTTTCCATCCTTACCAGCCCTCGCTGTCCTCCCAATTCTATGCACATAATCAATTGAATTTTTAGGAGAACCATAATTATAAACATGGGAAACATCATTAATATCCAACCCCCGCGCAGCAACATCAGTGCAAACCAAAACAAAAGTATTATTATTATGAAAATGATTTAAAATTTTCTTTCTCTTATTTTGCCTCAAATCCCCATGCAACGCCATTGAATTTATCCCCTGCTCCTGCAAATTCTTATCAAGAAATTTAACATCCCGCTTTGTATTAGCAAACACCATTACCAACTTAGACGGCTCTTGTTTTAACAAATGCACAAGCAATGAAAACTTCTCATGAGGCTTAACATCATAAAAAACCTGTTCAAGTTTGTCTGGCTCAATATGTGATTTCACTGAAACCTCAAAAGGACTTTTCATATATTTTTTCGACATATCCAAAACATAAGGAGAAATCGTAGCTGAAAACAAAAAAGTCTGTCTCTCCCTCGGACAATTCTGAATAATTTTCTCGACATCTGGCAAAAACCCCATATCAAGCATCCTATCTGCCTCATCCAAAACAACATGCTTAACACCAGACAAATCAATTGTATTCCTAGAAATATGATCCAAAACCTGACCTGGAGTTCCAACAACAATATCTGAATCCCTAAGTCTCTTAAACTGAGGATTTATTGAAGTCCCACAATAAATAGCACAAAACTTTTTATATTTTCTTTTCTTATTAAATTTGTATTTCATTTGCGTTGGATGGGATACAAGGGCCTTCGGGCCCTTTTTGTTTATTTAGTTTGGTGTTTATGATTTTTTGGAGTTTTAGATAAAATTCTAAAGATAGTTTATTTTTAGGTTAGTTTTATCTGGGAGATTTTTAGGAGGGGTTAAAAGGCATTAAAAACAGAAAAGTATTAAAGTTAATTATATCTTGTTAAAATATGGGTTTGCTATTTCCAAAAAAAGAAAATAAAATCTATTCTGTTGATGAAATTACTACATATATAAAAAATATTTTAGAGGATAATAAAGTTTTAGAAAATGTACAAGTGAGAGGAGAAATATCTAATTTCAAACACCATAACAAAAGACATATGTATTTTGATTTAAAAGATGAAAATTCTATTATTCATTGTGCTATGTTCTGGAATGTTAATAAAAAATTGAAATTTAAACCTAAAGAAGGTATTAAAGTAATAGTTAAAGGACATATTGATGTTTATAAAATAAGAGGAAGTTACCAAATAATTGTAGAGAAAATACAATTAGCTGGGAAAGGAGCACTTTATCAGAAATATTTAAAATTAAAAGAAGACTTGGAAAAAGAAGGACTTTTCAAAGAGAAATTTAAAAAACCTCTTCCTGAATTTCCAAAAAAACTTGGGGTAATTACATCATTTGAAGGAGCAGCTGTTCAAGATATAATAAAGGTAATAAAGAGAAGATTCCCACATCTTAATCTGATTATATATCCTTCTCTGGTTCAGGGAAATGAGGCAAAGTATCAAATAGAAAAAGGTATAAAAACCTTAAATCAACTTCAGGTAGATGCTATTATTGTTGCGCGAGGAGGTGGCTCATTTGAAAATTTATGGCCTTTTAATGAGGAAAATGTAGCAAGAGCGATTTTTGCTTCTGAAATTCCAATTATTACAGGAATTGGACATGAAACAGATTTTACAATAGCTGATTTTGTAGCAGATGAAAAAGCTCCTACTCCTTCAGCTGCAGCAGAAATATCTGTTCCTGATATTATTGAAATAAAAAAACAATTACTTAATTTAGAAAGGAGATTAAATAAAGACCTTATTAAAATAAGGGAGGATTACAAGCAAAAACTTAATTATATTAAAAGCAGACCAGTTTTCAAAAGACCAAATCTTTTAATTGAGCAGGATATTCAGATGGTTGATGATGAAAAAGAGAGAATTATAAAAATTTTCACCAATAAAAATAAACTAATTAAGATGGATGTTATAAGACTTAAAGAAAGGATAAATGCATTAGGTCCAGAATCTATTTTAAAAAGAGGTTATAGCATAACAATGAAAAAAGGAAAAATCATTAAAAGCACAAAAAATATAAAGAGAAAAGACATTATATCCACAATATTAAGTGATGGCAAAATAAATTCAAAAGTAGAATAGAATAAAACAGTACAAAATAGAAATAAAAGAAAATAAAGAAATGACAAAACCAAAACAAAGCAAAGCTGAATCTTTTGAAGATTCACTAAAAAAAGTAGAGGAAATAGCATCTATGCTTGAAGAAGGAAATCTTCCTTTACAAGAAAGGGTTGAAAAATTTGAACAAGGAATTAGACTTTTAAAGAAATGCGAGCAAGAGTTAAAAGATGTTGATCTAACTATTCAAAAAGTCCTTGATAAAACCGAGAAGGTTGAACTTGAAAATGTTGAATGATTTTAGAGGGGTTTTTGGAGTTTTGTATTAAAAATCTTGTAGATATTTTATTTCTGGCAGATTAGGATATTTTTTATTTAATTTAATATGATTTTTAACTTCTTCTAATAATTCTTTATTCCAGTCTTTTTTATCGGAGGTGATTATAATTAAAGGCATATTATTATGTTCTTGAATTGCAGATGCTAGAGTTCTGGCATCTGAATCATTTTTAATTGAGTTTCCTAAATTTAAAAAAGACATTAAATGGCTTTTTAATTCAAATTCAATTTCATTTACTGGAATTACAAATTCATCAATATATTTTTTTAAAAAAGAATTAATACTATTTTCAATTATAAAGTATAATTTTTCAAATTTTGATACTGCTTCTTGATTAGTCAGGTTTCTAGATGAAATAATTATCTTCTTTAATTTTTTCTTATCTCTTTTAGTTAATTTTGAAGATTCAGAAGAGCTATGTAATATATACAAAGGATTTTTTAATTTTCTAACTGCTTCTCTTAGCAAGATCTTTTGTCTTTTTAACCATTTTGGAAGACTTATATCTTTAATATAATAGCAGATTAAAAAGTCTCCTTTTTTATTATTAACAAAATTATTAGCTTTTTTATTCAAATTAGGATTATCTCCTTCTCCAATATAATAAAGAATTATACACATATCTAAAAACCATCTCATTCTTCATCTGCTCCTTCAAGTAAGATATTAAGCATTTTTTTCTCTTCTTTATTTAATTCAATCTCTTTTGGTGTAAGTGACTTCTTATAATCTAAAAGGTTACTTAATTTATCTTCAATAGTAAACAAGAAAAAATCTATTTTTGTTTGTTTTATAGTTTCTTGAAGTTCTCCAAAATCTTTGTTAATAAGAGCTTTAAATCCATTAAAATAAAATTCAATAGTTAAAAGATTCCATATTGAATTAAATGTATCTAAAATCTCTTTTAGCAAGTTTTCTCTTTCTTTAGGATTTTGAAATTCTTTTGTATGAAAAATAAATGTAACTGCATTAAGAAAATCAGAATATTTTTCAAAAATATAAGAATATTCATTAGAAGAAGGAATTTCTAACATAATTTTTGAAAATAAATCTAAAAGATATTTATCATCTTTTTTACCTTTTAATATTTGATAAGATAATTCATCACTAAGCAAATATATTTTCATATCTTTATGTTTTTTATATTGTTTTATCTTTTCTTTCCAAGCTTTATTAACATGTCCTCCTTTTTTTACTTCTATTAAAACCTGCTCTTTTATTTCTTTAGAATTTTCAGGAGACCTTACTTTATATTCTTCAATTAAAAAAGAATAGTTAGAAGGGTTTAATGAAACTGGAAGGGTTTTTCCATAATGAAATTTTAAAACAGGCAGATTAAACTTTTCATTTTTTTGGGCAATTTCAACTGCTATTTTCTGCATTGTTGTTTTATTTATCAATTCATTATTTTCTTTTTTCCAAGTTTCAACAATTGTTTTAAGTAAAAATAATCCATTATTTATTATTGTTTTATCTAATGGCAATCCATAAAAAGCAGGATAATCTGATCTAATGTAATATTTTAAATTATTTCTAAGTGAGATTTCTCTGACTTCTCCTTGATTTTTTAATTCATCTAGATAATTCTTTATAGTGGACCAATTAGAGTCAATATTTTTTCTTAGTTGTTCTGCTGAGACAGGTTTTTCCTTTAATTGAGACAGAATTTTTCCCTTAATTTCTTCAGATGTTTTTCTAATCTTATTATTTTTATTAATCTTATTAGTCTTATTATCCCTCATGAAAATTCAACCTCTTTTTTATTTATATTTTAATAACAATAGATAAAAAAAGTTTATAAATGTTTCTATACTACCATATATAGAGTGGATTTTTATATATTACAGAGTACAATAAAATTTAAATATCTTTCATAATTGAATTTAGAAATGGCTGGAAATGTACATAATACAAATACTTTATCAGGGCCTGTTATAGCTGTCTTGGCAGAAGTTATTTTAATTATTGTCTTTGGTTTGTTCCAATAGGATTCTTTTCAAAATTAGGGTTATCTTTTGTTGGGATTATCTTAATTGCTGTTGGAGTTAAAAGTTATATTTCATAATCCATCCCAACTAATCTTTCTTTCATAATAATCTATTTATAACCTTCTAACTTATAATATTTATGAAAATAAAAGAGATGTTAGGCTGGTTAAAGAGGTACAATGATGATGACGAATTTCTTGATTTAGAAGAAAAACTAGGTGTGAAAATAAGAGAACAAGGATATATAACAAAAGATGATTTGATTAAAATAATTAGATGGAAATTTAGAAAAAACTTGATTGGGAGAAGAAAGTTAGTTCTTGATTGGATTAAAGATACCAAAAATTCAGAAATAATAGAGATTACAAAAAAGGCAATTAATCTTAAAGATGAAAAGAAAAAAATAAAATTTCTTTGTAAGATTAAAGGTGTGGGTGTATCATTAGCAAGTTGCATCCTTACGTTTCATAATCCTAAGGAATATTGTATATTTGATATTCACATTTATGATGAAGTCTTTAATACAGATCATAATACAAGACCAAAATATTTTTCTTCAAAACCTAAGTATTATTTAGAATTACTAGATAAGCTCAGAAAACTTTCAATAGAATATTCATTAAGTGTAAGAGATATAGAAAAAGCACTTTTTAAGAAAAATTATGAAGAAAGCAAACACAAACATATTTTTAGAATTCATGACATGTCAGATAATAATAGACCTAGAGAAAGATTTCTCAAACAAGGTCCAGGGGCTTTAAGTGATGCTGAACTTTTTGCTATTATCTTAAGAACAGGATCAATTGATGAAAATGTTGTGGATATGTGCAATAAGTTAATTAAAAAATATAAATTAGAAAATTTATTTGACTGTTCATTAAATGAATTACAGAAAATTAAAGGAATTGGGCCTGGAAAGGCGATGCAAATTCTTGCTATGGCAGAACTAGGAAAGAGATATTCACAATCAAAAAATCCAATTAAAAAAATAACACATGCAGAAGATGTTTATAATTATTTTAAATATAAACTTAAAGATAAAAAGCAAGAGAATTTTTATGTTCTCTTACTTAACACAAAAAACCACATAATAAAAGAAGAGCTAATTACAAAAGGAGTTTTAGATTCAGCTATTATCCATCCAAGAGAAGTTTTCAAACCAGCTATTAGAAATTCTGCTGCTAAAATTATTCTTGTTCATAATCATCCAAGTGGAGATCCTCAACCAAGCCAGGAAGATCTTGATATAACAAAATCAATAATAAAAACAGGCAAACAAATGGATATTAAAGTTTTAGACCATGTGATTGTTGGGAGTGGGGAAGGGTGGTGGAGTTGGGTTGAGAAAAAGAATTAATTTTTTAAGTGATGGTTAATTTAATTTTAAATGGAAGATTTATTAAAAAAATATTTTGGTTATGACAAATTTAGGTCAATGCAACGAGATATTGTTGAAAATGTTCTTCAAAAAAAAGATTCACTTGTTCTTATGCCTACAGGTGGAGGGAAGTCTATTTGTTATCAAATTCCTGCTCTTAAATTTAAGGGTCTTACAATTGTAATTTCCCCGCTCATATCTTTAATGAAAGATCAAGTTGATAATTTAAAGACAAATGGGATCAACGCAGAATATATTAATTCTCTTCTTTCATTTGATAAAATTGAAGAGATTAAGAAAAAAATTCAGAGAGAAGAAATAAAAATTCTTTATATTGCACCAGAAAGATTAGCACTAGAGGATTTTAAAATATTTTTAACAACCATTAAAATAAGTTTAATTGCAATTGATGAAGCACATTGTATTTCTGAATGGGGACATGACTTTCGTAAGGATTATAGAAATTTAAAATTCTTAAAAACGCTTTTTCCAAATATTCCAATAATTGCATTAACTGCAACAGCTACTGAGAAAGTAAGAAAAGATATTTTAAAACAATTATCTTTAAAAAGACCTAAGATATTTATTTCAAGTTTTAATAGGGAAAATCTTAATTTGATTGTGATACGGAAGAAAAATTCTTTTAATAAGATTTTAAATTTAATTAAAGAGCATATAAATGAGTCAATAATAATCTATTGTTTCTCTCGTAAAGATACTGAAAAAATTTCTCAAAAATTAAATGAAAACGGATTTAATTCTCTGCCTTATCATGCAGGGCTCTCTAATAAAATAAGAAAACAAAATCAGGAATTATTTATCAAGGATAAGGTAAATATAATTGTAGCTACAATTGCTTTTGGAATGGGGATAGACAAGCCAGATGTAAGATTAATTATTCACCACACTTTTTCAAAATCAATTGAGAGTTATTATCAAGAGATAGGTCGTGCTGGAAGAGACGGACTTTCAAGTGATTGTGTTTTATTTTATTCAAGAGGAGATAGAAGAAAACATAAATTTTTTATTGATAAAATTCAAGATGAAATCATTCAGAAAAGCGCTTTAGATAAATTAGAAAAAATAATGGATTATTGTGAAAAAAAATCCTGCAGGAGAAAAGAGATACTTCAATATTTTGGGGAACACTTTCCAGAGAAAAATTGCCAAGGATGTGACATTTGTTTAAATCTCTCAGAAATAAAGGAATCTATGACAGATAAAAGCCTAACCTTTGAAAAAGTAAAAGAAATTAAATCTTATGATAAAATCTTATTTGAAAAACTAAGAAATCTAAGAAGAAAATTAGCTGATGAAAGAAATTTCCCCCCATTTATTATATTTGGGGATGTTTCTTTAAGAGAAATGTCCACATATTTCCCAAGAAATGATAAAGAATTTCTAAAGATTAAAGGAGTTGGGCAACAAAAATTAAATGATTTCGGAGATTTATTTTTAGAAGTAATTAATGATTATGTAAGAGGAAATAATATTGTCCCTGAAAAAAGTTTTGAAAGGAGTCAGAAAAAAAGAGGAAGACATTTATCAAGAAATTATCAAAAAACAAAAGAGATGGTTTTAAGTAGACTTTCAATAGAAGAAATAGCCAAATTTCAAGAATTAAAGGAAAGAACAATAATTGACCATTTAGAAAAACTTATAGAAAGAGGAGAAAAAATAGATATTAATTACTTATGGTCTGAAGATGAAAAAGAAAAGTTTGAGATTATAAAATCTGCTTTTGAAAAATTAGGTCTTGAGCGCCTTGCCCCTGTTTATAATTATTTTAATGGAGATTATTCTTATGAAGAGATTAGGTTGGTAAGGGCAATAATAAAATCAGGAAATTATTCAGAAGAAATTAGTGAAGAAGGCGATTATAATAAAAGGCTAGAAAAAATAAAAGAAATCTTTCCAAATGCTTACGAACCATGGAGTGAAAAAAATGATTATTTATTGAAGGAACTTTATTCAAAAGCTATTTCAATTGACGAAATTGCTCAAATTTTAAAGAGACAGCCAAGTGCTATTAAATCCAGATTAAAAAAATTAGGACTTTTGTTGTAGTAAACTGAAGTTGGAGGAGTTGGGTTGAGAATTGAGACTAATCTTGCTTTAGATTTTAATCTCAAAAAATATCGCTTCTTCCTTTAGTTATTATATTGTGTATTCTCTAAATTTCCTTCAGGAAGATCAATTTCTCTTGTCCTCTGGATTAATTGAAAAAGTTATTCCATTCATATATTCTTTCATCTTTTTTAAGAACTCTTTACCATCTTTTTCTTCAGTTTCTTCTGAAATCATTATAAACCACTGATAAATTTTAATCAATTCCACAATAAGCTAATTTATTTTTAAATTTTTTCTGTTCTTGTTTAAAATGCTTTCTGCATAAATAACTCTCTCCTGAATCTTTATTTTTCTTTCCTAAATCAGGATAAACTTCTTTAAACGCAAGATTTTTACAATTTCTATTATAGTACATAGAGGTCTTTTCTTTCCATTTAGAATTTTATATCTAATTGTATTATCCATATTTAAATATTGGGCTAATCAATAGCCCAAAAAACACCTTCTCTGTGAAGGAACCAGCAACATGGCTTTGGTTTATTTTTCCATTGTAGTGTCTGCTTGTGCACATGGCATTTTTTATTTTTTGCAGACATTCTATTGATTCAAAAACCTATTATTAATTCTAAGTTTGAATTGTTGGAGAAGTTTTTGAAATTTCCTCAATAGATTTTAAAGCTTGCTCAATTGCATTTATCTGATCATTAAAAACTTTTTCTTTGTTTTCAGTCTGTTCTTTTGAATTTCCATATTCTTGTTTTACTCTTTCTATTTCCAGTTCTTTTTTTCTCTCCTCTCTTTTAATATCTTCCTGAATATCCTTTTTCCAGTTTTCCAATTCTTTTTTTAATTTATTTATCTTTTGTTCTTTTCTTTTAACATCTTCTTTAATATTTGATTTAGAATTCATAATCTCAATTTTCCTTTGAGTTAATCTTTCAACAATACTATATCTTGATTGACTTTCTGCCATATTCTTATTTGAATTAAAGAACTTATATAATTTGTGTGGGTGTTTTGACTGAAGCAGAAATTCCCTCAAGGCTTAATAAGAGAAATTTTTCTTACGTCTCCAAGATCGACTTTAAACTCTTTTTCTCGAAACACCCCTTTAAAAGCATCTATAAACTTTGAATTGTGGGTGGTTTCTTTTAGTTTTTTTAAATTCTCTGATATAATTTCTTTATTTCCTCTGAATAAATTTGCCCTCAAAAATTCAATATCTATATCACCTGCTAAGGCAGCAATGTCTCTAAAATCAGTCAATCTTGCAGAGTGTATTTTTGTAATTATAAGAATTTCTTTTCTAGGAACTAAAACCTTTATCTCATTTTCAATTCCAATTATTTTTCTTTTTGAAGAATTATTTGATAAAAAATCAAAACTAAATTCTGCTCCAGTTTGTCTGGAAGCTAATGCACCAATCATTAAATCAATACTTACCAAATCCTTTTCATATCTAGCAAATCTTGCAGAGTAAATTGATTCTAATTCTTTACTCCTTGTTTTTATAAAGCCTTGTTTTTTCAAAATTTTTTCAAATAAATTTAATTCCTCTTTTTTTATAACAATATCTGCATCTATTGAAAAACGGTGCTTGTAAGAAGAAACCGCATAACCCCCAACCATCACAAAGTCTAGATTTTGATTTACAAATTCCTTAAGTATTTGAAAGATCATGTTCTCTCTTTCAATTAAATTATCCATTACTATTCACCTCACTATATTTAATATTTAATTTTTTAGAATACATTTCCTGTACCATTTCCAATGCTGGTTGGAAATTATATATGTTTTCTTTCATAAATTTTATTGTTTCATCTAATGTTTCCACATTTACTTCATTCCTTCTTTTAAATTTCAAATTATCAACTATCTCTGGAGAAAAGAAAACCCCTTTTTTTGAATTAATTTTTAACCCTAATCTTTTACAATAATCTAAGAATAAAGGATAATCTTCTTTTTTTATTTTTATGAATATGGGGTAATAATCTCTATATCTTGAGACATTGTATCTGCCTTCTGTCCAAAAATAAACTGCATCAGTTTTTGTAAAACAATAGTCTAATCCAAATAATCTGATTACAGAATAATAAAATCTTACCTTATTAAAATTATTTCTTATGAATTTTATGATGTTTTTATATTTGCTGTTTGTTTTGTCTAATTTAAATCCCCTCCATTTTTCTTTTAATATTCCCTCTTTTATTAATTGATTGACCCATTTATTTGTCCATCCATAAGATAAACCTATTCTCTTTGAAACAGCGCTTATGCTATCTTCTTCTCTTGTAGATAATAATATTTTCAATGTGTGTGGGTTAATCATTTCTATATCCATAATATCACTATAGTGATAGTATTATTTAAATCTTTTGGTTACTTTTTCCCATCTAAATAAGTGATTATAATTTTTCTGCCTTTATCTTCTGCAAGGTATGAATATAGCTTTTTTCCTTTTTCAAGATTACAACCAACCACAATTAACTTATTAATTGAAATATATGCAGTTGCTCTCTTGAAGATTATCTTGCTTTTCCATGCAATTCCGAGAAATTTGTTGCCTTTCTTTTTCATGATTATTTTAGGCACCTCATATATTTAAACCTTGTGGTGCCTAAAGCTTTATATATAAAACCTCCTATAAATTATTATGAAAATACAAAAGAGATTTTTAAGAAAACACAAAAACAAAGATTATTACAAATATATTGTGAATATTCCTCCAATGGTTTTAAAAGAAGCTGGATTAAAATATGGAGAAGAAGTTGAAGTAAAAGTTGAAAAAGGGAAGATTGTGCTGGGAAAGAAGGGGAAGATTAAGGGGAAATAAATGTTAATCCTTCAAACCTCCTTGAACTTCCTTCAAATCTTCAACTGCAGATTCTAATTCATCTACTAATTCGCCTGCAATTTTTTCAGGTTCTGGCAAAAACCCCATATCAAGCATCCTATCTGCCTCATCCAAAACAACATGCTTAACACCAGACAAATCAATTGTATTCCTAGAAATATGATCCAAAACCTGACCTGGAGTTCCAACAACAATATCTGAATCCCTAAGTCTCTTAAACTGAGGATTTATTGAAGTCCCACAATAAATAGCACAAAACTTTTTATATTTTCTTTTCTTATTAAATTTGTATTTCATTTGCGTTGGATGGGATACAAGGGCCTTCGGGCCCTTTTTGTTTATTTAGTTTGGTGTTTATGATTTTTTGGAGTTTTAGATAAAATTCTAAAGATAGTTTATTTTTAGGTTAGTTTTATCTGGGAGATTTTTAGGAGGGGTTAAAAGGCATTAAAAACAGAAAAGTATTAAAGTTAATTATATCTTGTTAAAATATGGGTTTGCTATTTCCAAAAAAAGAAAATAAAATCTATTCTGTTGATGAAATTACTACATATATAAAAAATATTTTAGAGGATAATAAAGTTTTAGAAAATGTACAAGTGAGAGGAGAAATATCTAATTTCAAACACCATAACAAAAGACATATGTATTTTGATTTAAAAGATGAAAATTCTATTATTCATTGTGCTATGTTCTGGAATGTTAATAAAAAATTGAAATTTAAACCTAAAGAAGGTATTAAAGTAATAGTTAAAGGACATATTGATGTTTATAAAATAAGAGGAAGTTACCAAATAATTGTAGAGAAAATACAATTAGCTGGGAAAGGAGCACTTTATCAGAAATATTTAAAATTAAAAGAAGACTTGGAAAAAGAAGGACTTTTCAAAGAGAAATTTAAAAAACCTCTTCCTGAATTTCCAAAAAAACTTGGGGTAATTACATCATTTGAAGGAGCAGCTGTTCAAGATATAATAAAGGTAATAAAGAGAAGATTCCCACATCTTAATCTGATTATATATCCTTCTCTGGTTCAGGGAAATGAGGCAAAGTATCAAATAGAAAAAGGTATAAAAACCTTAAATCAACTTCAGGTAGATGCTATTATTGTTGCGCGAGGAGGTGGCTCATTTGAAAATTTATGGCCTTTTAATGAGGAAAATGTAGCAAGAGCGATTTTTGCTTCTGAAATTCCAATTATTACAGGAATTGGACATGAAACAGATTTTACAATAGCTGATTTTGTAGCAGATGAAAAAGCTCCTACTCCTTCAGCTGCAGCAGAAATATCTGTTCCTGATATTATTGAAATAAAAAAACAATTACTTAATTTAGAAAGGAGATTAAATAAAGACCTTATTAAAATAAGGGAGGATTACAAGCAAAAACTTAATTATATTAAAAGCAGACCAGTTTTCAAAAGACCAAATCTTTTAATTGAGCAGGATATTCAGATGGTTGATGATGAAAAAGAGAGAATTATAAAAATTTTCACCAATAAAAATAAACTAATTAAGATGGATGTTATAAGACTTAAAGAAAGGATAAATGCATTAGGTCCAGAATCTATTTTAAAAAGAGGTTATAGCATAACAATGAAAAAAGGAAAAATCATTAAAAGCACAAAAAATATAAAGAGAAAAGACATTATATCCACAATATTAAGTGATGGCAAAATAAATTCAAAAGTAGAATAGAATAAAACAGTACAAAATAGAAATAAAAGAAAATAAAGAAATGACAAAACCAAAACAAAGCAAAGCTGAATCTTTTGAAGATTCACTAAAAAAAGTAGAGGAAATAGCATCTATGCTTGAAGAAGGAAATCTTCCTTTACAAGAAAGGGTTGAAAAATTTGAACAAGGAATTAGACTTTTAAAGAAATGCGAGCAAGAGTTAAAAGATGTTGATCTAACTATTCAAAAAGTCCTTGATAAAACCGAGAAGGTTGAACTTGAAAATGTTGAATGATTTTAGAGGGGTTTTTGGAGTTTTGTATTAAAAATCTTGTAGATATTTTATTTCTGGCAGATTAGGATATTTTTTATTTAATTTAATATGATTTTTAACTTCTTCTAATAATTCTTTATTCCAGTCTTTTTTATCGGAGGTGATTATAATTAAAGGCATATTATTATGTTCTTGAATTGCAGATGCTAGAGTTCTGGCATCTGAATCATTTTTAATTGAGTTTCCTAAATTTAAAAAAGACATTAAATGGCTTTTTAATTCAAATTCAATTTCATTTACTGGAATTACAAATTCATCAATATATTTTTTTAAAAAAGAATTAATACTATTTTCAATTATAAAGTATAATTTTTCAAATTTTGATACTGCTTCTTGATTAGTCAGGTTTCTAGATGAAATAATTATCTTCTTTAATTTTTTCTTATCTCTTTTAGTTAATTTTGAAGATTCAGAAGAGCTATGTAATATATACAAAGGATTTTTTAATTTTCTAACTGCTTCTCTTAGCAAGATCTTTTGTCTTTTTAACCATTTTGGAAGACTTATATCTTTAATATAATAGCAGATTAAAAAGTCTCCTTTTTTATTATTAACAAAATTATTAGCTTTTTTATTCAAATTAGGATTATCTCCTTCTCCAATATAATAAAGAATTATACACATATCTAAAAACCATCTCATTCTTCATCTGCTCCTTCAAGTAAGATATTAAGCATTTTTTTCTCTTCTTTATTTAATTCAATCTCTTTTGGTGTAAGTGACTTCTTATAATCTAAAAGGTTACTTAATTTATCTTCAATAGTAAACAAGAAAAAATCTATTTTTGTTTGTTTTATAGTTTCTTGAAGTTCTCCAAAATCTTTGTTAATAAGAGCTTTAAATCCATTAAAATAAAATTCAATAGTTAAAAGATTCCATATTGAATTAAATGTATCTAAAATCTCTTTTAGCAAGTTTTCTCTTTCTTTAGGATTTTGAAATTCTTTTGTATGAAAAATAAATGTAACTGCATTAAGAAAATCAGAATATTTTTCAAAAATATAAGAATATTCATTAGAAGAAGGAATTTCTAACATAATTTTTGAAAATAAATCTAAAAGATATTTATCATCTTTTTTACCTTTTAATATTTGATAAGATAATTCATCACTAAGCAAATATATTTTCATATCTTTATGTTTTTTATATTGTTTTATCTTTTCTTTCCAAGCTTTATTAACATGTCCTCCTTTTTTTACTTCTATTAAAACCTGCTCTTTTATTTCTTTAGAATTTTCAGGAGACCTTACTTTATATTCTTCAATTAAAAAAGAATAGTTAGAAGGGTTTAATGAAACTGGAAGGGTTTTTCCATAATGAAATTTTAAAACAGGCAGATTAAACTTTTCATTTTTTTGGGCAATTTCAACTGCTATTTTCTGCATTGTTGTTTTATTTATCAATTCATTATTTTCTTTTTTCCAAGTTTCAACAATTGTTTTAAGTAAAAATAATCCATTATTTATTATTGTTTTATCTAATGGCAATCCATAAAAAGCAGGATAATCTGATCTAATGTAATATTTTAAATTATTTCTAAGTGAGATTTCTCTGACTTCTCCTTGATTTTTTAATTCATCTAGATAATTCTTTATAGTGGACCAATTAGAGTCAATATTTTTTCTTAGTTGTTCTGCTGAGACAGGTTTTTCCTTTAATTGAGACAGAATTTTTCCCTTAATTTCTTCAGATGTTTTTCTAATCTTATTATTTTTATTAATCTTATTAGTCTTATTATCCCTCATGAAAATTCAACCTCTTTTTTATTTATATTTTAATAACAATAGATAAAAAAAGTTTATAAATGTTTCTATACTACCATATATAGAGTGGATTTTTATATATTACAGAGTACAATAAAATTTAAATATCTTTCATAATTGAATTTAGAAATGGCTGGAAATGTACATAATACAAATACTTTATCAGGGCCTGTTATAGCTGTCTTGGCAGAAGTTATTTTAATTATTGTCTTTGGTTTGTTCCAATAGGATTCTTTTCAAAATTAGGGTTATCTTTTGTTGGGATTATCTTAATTGCTGTTGGAGTTAAAAGTTATATTTCATAATCCATCCCAACTAATCTTTCTTTCATAATAATCTATTTATAACCTTCTAACTTATAATATTTATGAAAATAAAAGAGATGTTAGGCTGGTTAAAGAGGTACAATGATGATGACGAATTTCTTGATTTAGAAGAAAAACTAGGTGTGAAAATAAGAGAACAAGGATATATAACAAAAGATGATTTGATTAAAATAATTAGATGGAAATTTAGAAAAAACTTGATTGGGAGAAGAAAGTTAGTTCTTGATTGGATTAAAGATACCAAAAATTCAGAAATAATAGAGATTACAAAAAAGGCAATTAATCTTAAAGATGAAAAGAAAAAAATAAAATTTCTTTGTAAGATTAAAGGTGTGGGTGTATCATTAGCAAGTTGCATCCTTACGTTTCATAATCCTAAGGAATATTGTATATTTGATATTCACATTTATGATGAAGTCTTTAATACAGATCATAATACAAGACCAAAATATTTTTCTTCAAAACCTAAGTATTATTTAGAATTACTAGATAAGCTCAGAAAACTTTCAATAGAATATTCATTAAGTGTAAGAGATATAGAAAAAGCACTTTTTAAGAAAAATTATGAAGAAAGCAAACACAAACATATTTTTAGAATTCATGACATGTCAGATAATAATAGACCTAGAGAAAGATTTCTCAAACAAGGTCCAGGGGCTTTAAGTGATGCTGAACTTTTTGCTATTATCTTAAGAACAGGATCAATTGATGAAAATGTTGTGGATATGTGCAATAAGTTAATTAAAAAATATAAATTAGAAAATTTATTTGACTGTTCATTAAATGAATTACAGAAAATTAAAGGAATTGGGCCTGGAAAGGCGATGCAAATTCTTGCTATGGCAGAACTAGGAAAGAGATATTCACAATCAAAAAATCCAATTAAAAAAATAACACATGCAGAAGATGTTTATAATTATTTTAAATATAAACTTAAAGATAAAAAGCAAGAGAATTTTTATGTTCTCTTACTTAACACAAAAAACCACATAATAAAAGAAGAGCTAATTACAAAAGGAGTTTTAGATTCAGCTATTATCCATCCAAGAGAAGTTTTCAAACCAGCTATTAGAAATTCTGCTGCTAAAATTATTCTTGTTCATAATCATCCAAGTGGAGATCCTCAACCAAGCCAGGAAGATCTTGATATAACAAAATCAATAATAAAAACAGGCAAACAAATGGATATTAAAGTTTTAGACCATGTGATTGTTGGGAGTGGGGAGGGGTGGTGGAGTTGGGTTGAGG
>CAYMES010000029.1:0-18758 GCA_964389765.1 Candidatus Woesearchaeota archaeon | reverse complement strand
GTCGCCTTCTGCGCCTGGGTCGCGCTACGCGCCTACGCGCCGGATAAGATTATGATGAGAATAATATTTTTCTGACTCAAACCATTCTTTAGTTATTTTTTCTGCTAATCCTTTATCAAATTCTTTACAAGAAAATATATTTATATAAGCAGATTTTATTAAAACAAGCGTATGAATTGTGATATTGCTTGTTTTAATAAATTGTACAGCTGAAGTTCCTTTTAAGTGTGGTTCAGTTTCTTGTTCATTTAAAGGTACACCAACATCATCCCACCAATATCTTTCACATTTTTCCATATCAATAGCTTTACAAAGTTTTTCAAAATAATCATCTAAACTTTTTCTATTAAATTTAGAAACATTACAATTATGTAAGTCCATAATTAATTCATAACCATAAGGTTTTCCTGTTTTTCCCATTTTTATATACCCCAAGTCTGCTTCTTAGCTCTTTTAATCTGAGCAATTTCTTGTAATACAGATATCTCTTTTGGTGAAAGTAGTTCTTTATTATCTTTAAATTGTCTGAATTGTTTTTCACTTAAATCTGAATAAAGCAAAGAAGAATCTTTTATTTTTCTTTCAAAATTAGTGTTTGGAATAGAAATAGCAACTTCTTCACCAGGTTCTGCTTTATCAAGAGTAGAACCTTTAGATTGAAGAGTTTTTATTTTTCCAATATCTTCATCTTTTTCATTTATAATCTTAATCCCTTTTTTTAATGTTCCTCCTTGAACAGAAACTCCAAATATAGTGGGGCTGCTGTTTCTAAAAACATGTTGATGCAAGATTTTTAACTTGCATATAGAAGCAAGATTCATTAATTTTTCTTTTTCAATTTGTTTTTGTTTTTGTTCTTGAAATTCTTGAAGATTTTCTATTAGTTTGTAGATTACATCATCTTCAAGTATTTTTATTTCTTTAATATTTTTAGAAAATTCTTTTGCTTCTTGATCTAAATATGCATTAAAACCAACTACTACAGCATTTGTAGGGTTTTTTTCAAGATTAGCTTGAGCAGATATTATATCAGATTTATTTATAGAGCCAATTCCTGCTTTACTTACTTTTATGTTTTCTTGCCTTAATAATAAAAGTAAAGCTTCTAAGCTCCCTAAAGAATCTGCTTTAACTATTATTCCTTGTTTATCAAGTTTTACCCTATCTCTTACTTCTTTTGAAAGTTTTTCAATTTCTTGTTGATTTTCAAATGTTTGAAAAGGCATTCCAGATAAAATTTCTTCTGATGTTGTTAGTTGCATTCTTATACCAGTAGCTGCTCTAGCTGAATATACTGGTTTGAATTTGTTTGAAAGAGGAAGAATTTCTTCTAAAGTCCTGATTCTAGAAGTGATGGTTTTATCAAAAGATGCAATTGCTATTTCATTATTTCTTTTTAATACTCCATCATGCAATATAGCTTCAATATAATTCATTGATTTTTCTTTTTTAATTTCAAGAATAACTCCTTTTGCTTTTTGTCCAAGAGCAAGCCTTCCTTTTAAAAATTTTTGAGATAGCCCACAAAGCATCATTAGTATTTCAGGAATTCCTTCTCCTGTTTTTCCTGAACAGGGGACAAGAGCAATTCTTGTTGTAAAGTCTTTAACTTCATAAAATAAGTCAGATTCAAATCCATATGTATGAAGTGCTCCTTGTAATGTCAGTATTTTTTCTTGAAATTCTTGTTTTACATTTTGAGCTTGCATTTCTATACTTTCTTTTAAATCATCAGATTGTTTTCTCCATCCAGATATTCTATCTAATTTATTTAAAGATATTACAAAAGGAGTTTTATTTTGTTTAAGTATTTCAATAACTTCTGCTGTTTGAGGCTTTATTCCTTCATTAATATCTATAACAATGATAGCAATATCAGCAAGTGAGCCCCCTCTTTTTCTTAAATTTGTAAATGCAGCATGTCCAGGAGTATCTACAAATAAAAATCCTGGAATTTCTAGTTTTATTCCTGATTTTTCTATTAAAGGACATCTGCCTATTATTTTATCAGATGGAAATAATGTAAATGAGATTTTTTGAGTTATTCCTCCTGCTTCTGCATCAGCTATTGCAGTTCTTCTAATGCTGTCAAGTATTGTAGTCTTTCCATGGTCTACATGTCCTGCAATTGTTATGATTGGTTGCCTTATTTTATATTCTTGCGTCATTTTATCTTTTTGTTTTAAGTTTTATTTATATATTTTATTATAATATTCTTTATAAAACTTAAGATTTAGTTATTTTATATGGAAAAAGCTTTAACTAGGTTTTATGTTGAATCAGCAGGAATTTTTGAACCTTTAAAAAATCTACAAGAGAATATAGATATTTTAGAAAGAGATTCTAAAAGATTAAGTAGAGCTTATCAAATATTAAGAGAAGAGGGACTATATATAGGAAAATTAAGTGGAGGGTTGCCTTTTCCACAAACATATGAAGCTTTTTTGTTAAGTAAGGAATGTTTTCTTGGTTGGGTAGATAGCAATTTATATAATGGAGAAAAACTTATTTTAATTAGGGGAAAAGATTATGAGGAAATTGATTTTGTAGAAAGGAGACTAGGACTTATTTAAAATGGAAAGAATATATGTTAAAAGAAAAGGAAGCCATTCTTTGAAAGATGCTGTTGAAATTTTTCCTATAGCATTTGATAAATCAAAAAAAGAAATAATACTTAAATCAAAAGAATATACAGAAAAAGAGCAAAATCCAGAAACTAAACCTGCAAAAGTAGAATATAATCTAAAGAAAGGATGTGATTTTAAAGGAACAAGTTATGCTATTGATAAGTGTGTTGTAGATATTGGGAAAATATATTATGATGGAGAAATAATTAAAGGAAGAAATTCTTATTTAGTTGAGATAATAAGAGTAACTAGTTCTAGTAAAATACATTTAGATAATTTACAGGAAGAATTTAATTTAAAAGGCACTTTCTTGTCTTAATAATTCTCTCTTTTTCTTTATTCCTTTGTTATATCCTCCTAAAGAGCCATTTTTTTTAATAACTCTATGACATGGAACTTCTGGATTTTGGTTTTTCTTTAAAGCTTGTCCAACTGCTCTTGCTGAGGTCTTTAATTTTCGAGCTATTTCACCATAACTTAAAGTTTGTCCAGTTGGAATTTTCCTTACTTCTTTGTAAACTTTTTTCTGAAATTCTGTTATTTCTGATGTTTTTGTTTTATTTTCCATACCAAAAATTTAAAAACATTCTAGTTTTATTAATTTTTCTAAATAAAAAATGGTAAGAGCAATAACTTATACAACAAATAAACAAGAGAATCTAGAAAGTATCTGTATTGATGAAACTGAACTTTTAAAATTAGATGATTTTTTAAAAAACAAAGAACCTATATGTAATATTAAAGGTTCAGGTCAAAATATCCCTCTATATTTATGGAATAATGTAGTAATTGCTGATAAAAAATATGAAAAACATAGGGAAGTAAGGTTTATAGCACCTGAACAAGATTTAATTATAGCAGCAGAATATTTTGACTTAAGTTATAGATAACTTATTTTAAGGTTATTTTTTAGTAGTTTAAAAGAAGAAATTGATATTATAACTAATCAAATAATCAAGATAGTTGTTCTTGTTGATAAAGAAAGTAGCCAAATATAATTAATATAATTGAAACTAATGCTAAATAATTCCTATCATAAATTGTGTTTTGTTTTTTTCTTTTTTCATATTTATTAATATGTTGGATATTTATGTAGTTATTTTTTTCTAGGAGAAGGATTTTTATTTTTATAATTTTTAATTACATGAGGCAATCTATGAATATATTCATTTGTAGCATCTTGTTTTTCATTTAAAGGAACATAATTATAAGGAACTATTTCTGCTACATATTTGCATTTTTCATTTTCTGGACATGTTAAAGGAATTAATCTCATAAATGCTTTTATTCCACTTTTTTCATTTAATTGTTCATTAATTTCATGTATCAAACTATCTGCTATTTTTTCTTTAGTTATTATTTCTATTCTTGCATATTTAATTTGTTCAGGATTAGAATAATCAGGGTGTTTAAATTTTACTTGTCCAAAATGAGATAGATATTTTCTAAGTCTTTCAACTTTTTGTTCATCCATAATTGCTAAAATATCTTTAGATATTTATAATTTATGGATTTTTGATTATGTAAATCTTATGAGATATAAGAAAATAAGACCTTAGAAGAACTAAGCAAATTAAAGTTTGAAAAGAATTAATGAAATTATAAATTCAATATAACAAAGATTATCTTCTTAGGGATACTAAAGTTTTTTTATGGAGGAGTTAAGGAATTATCACTTTTTAAGTTAACAAATTTTTTTATTGAAGAGGATTTAATAAGGTAATTATGAATTTATAGTTTTTGGAAATTCATCAAGATTTTCTACTATTGTCCATAATGCAGATTCTAAAGAGTTTTTTTGTTCTTTTAATGTTCCTTCTCTTGTTAAAATTCTTATTCTTCTATAATTTCCTTTTGTTTTGTCTCTATGAGCTTGATTAGGGTCAAATTTATTAACAATTACTTCAATATCTTTATAGGTGTCTGATAAAATTCCTTTGACAAATTCTTCAAAAGCTTCTGCTTTTTGCTCATCATTATTAGGAGGATTATATAAAAATACAGCCCCATATCCCTGATTCTTAGGAATTTCTCCTACATATCTGAATTGTTCTTCAACTGAAAAATCTATATCTTCCAGTCTTCTAACTATTGAATTATATGCTTTTTGTATTTTTTCCATAATCTTTAAAACAGATGGTTATTTTTATAGTTTATGCATATATTTTTCATAAGTCTATAAAATGACACAAGATATTCAGATATTAATGGTTTTAGGAATTATATTAATATTTTTAGGAGTAATTTTTTTAATTATATCTTCATTTTTTATAGCTAATCAAAATAAGAAAAATATAGAAATAGGAACAGGAGGATTTATAGGACCAATTCCTTTTGGATTTTTTTCATCTTATAAGATATTTTGGATATGGTTAGTTTTATTAGGTGTTGGAATAGCAATATTTTTATTAACTAGATATTTTTAAATTAATATATAATTCAAAGATATTAATATGAAACAAGATAAATCATTTAAAGATATAGAAAAAGAATATGAACTAGAAATAAATAAAATAGTTGAAACTATTAAAAAACAAAAAGCAAAATCTATTTTATTACAATTTCCAGATGGTTTAAAACCATGTTCTACAGTTGTAGCTGAAGAAATAGAAAAAAGATTAAAACAAGAACAAAAGAAAAAATCAGAAGATATTGAGATTTTTATATGGTTCAGTTCTTGTTTTGGAGCTTGTGATTTGCCTTTAGAAACTGAAAAGCTTGGAATAGATTTAATTATTCAATTTGGACATTCTGATTGGGATTATAGTAGAAAAGATATAAAAGTTTTGTAATAAAATCTTAAATTTAGGTGTTTCTTTAGAATTTATTGAGAGATACAAGATATCTTTTAAATGTTTCCAGATTATATCTTCTTATTAACATTATTTAAAGGTAAATAACTAATGTTTTAGATTAATATTCCAGTAACCATTAAAATTCCCAAGGTTATTAAGATTATTGCTTCAATTAAATGAAGATAACGGATATTTTTCTCTTTCCATCCAGAAACTTTTTGAACAGTGGTAACTCCTAGATAAATTATCAAAGTTATAGATATCATAGGAATTATAAATATTACATTATAATATAACAACCACCAAAATATTTCAAAAAGAGTTAGTTTTGAAAGTTCTACTGATGCAATTATATATGGGCCTATTGTACATGGCAAGAGAAAAAGAGTTACAATTAGTCCAATAATAAATGCCCCTTTAGGTGAATTAATTTTTTTTATTAATGCTTTGACTTTTGGTCTTAATTTAAGAGGCATTTCTGTTCCTATAGAGCCTGGAGAATAAAACAAGAAATCTTTTAAGTTAAATAATCCTAGAATTATAGCTAATGCTCCAAAACCTAAAAATACATAACGAGCATACTCTCCTGTTTCTGGAATTATATTGCTAAAAAATTGCACCATTATAAATCCATATAAAAAATAAAGAATAAATACTGCTGCTGAAAAAGCTAAACCTCCATAAAGAACTTTTTTTCTTTTTTTAGGGTCTATTAGTAACATAGAAACAAGTATCATTGACATTACAGCAATAGCACAAGGATTAACTGCATCAACTAGTGCAAGTCCTGTTATCTTAAATAGAAATTGAAAAAATCCTATTTCCATCTTAACATTCAGCGATTTCTTTTAATTTATTTATGCTTCTTACTCCTACATATGTTTTATTATTTATTATCCAAGTAGGAACTCCTTGAATATTGTATTGTTGTAATATTTCTGGATGGTCTGCTATATTAATAACTTCGAATTTATTTATATTTTGTTCAAGTATTTGTTTTTGTGTAGCACAAGCAGGACATGTTTTAGAGACAATTAATTGAGACTTAGAAGCTATACATTCTGTTGTTGTTAAAGAGGTATTTTCATCTGATTTTATATAATATATTAAAAAAATTATAGATATAATTGCTATAATAATAACTACCATTATTATTTTTTTTATATTGTTGTCTCTTTTAGCCATTTTATTTATTAGTTATATAATTAAATTATTTATATTTGTTTTAAAACCTTTCTTTTTTTTATTGTTTGATATTTTACTTCTATTTGGCAAGATATTTTCATGCTCAATTCCTTGTTCTTCTAATTGATATCTTTTGCAATTTTTCCAATTGTTTTTGGTTTGACAATATTCTTCTTTCCATTTGATACTTATCTTGCTTTGTTGTTCAAGTTCTTTTAATGGACAGAGATTTAGCCATTTACATGCCATTTTAGTGATTTTTTATTTTAATTTATCATATGCATTTAAAATAAGTTTTTGAGTTTGATTCCAACTAATGCATTTGTCAGTTATTGAAACACCACACACAAGTTCTTGTTTTAATTTTTGATTTCCACTATTTAAATTAGATTCTAGCATTAATCCTTTAATATTTGGATTATTTTGCATTTGTTTTATTATATTATTAAAAATATATGGCTGTTTTTTATAATCTTTTTTAGAATTTCCGTGACTACAATCAATAATTATATTTTTAGAAAGATTTTCCTTTTCTAACAATTCTTCTGCTCTTTCTATATCTTCTTTTTTATAATTTGGAATATAATTTCCCTGCTTTTTTCCTCCTCTTAAAATTAAATGACAATATTTATTTCCTTTAGTATGAACTATGCTTATTTTTCCTCTTTTATCTGTTCCTAAAAATGAATGAGGATTTATTGCAGATTTTATAGAGTTTATCGCAATTTTAATATTTCCAGAAGTATCATTTTTAAATCCTACTGGAACTGATAATCCTGAGGCCATTTCTCTATGGGGTTGGCTTTCTGATGTTCTTGCTCCAATAGCAGCCCAAGAAATTAAGTCATCTATATATTGAGGTATTAAAGGTCCTAGAAATTCTGTTCCTGCTGGAATTTTCATTTCAGATAATTGTAAAAGTAATTTTCTTGCCAGTTTTAGACCTTTTTGAATTTTATTGCTGTTATTCAAGTCAGGGTCATATATTAATCCTTTCCATCCAAGGGTTGTTCTAGGTTTTTCAAAATATGTCCTCATAATCAATAAAAATTTATCTTCCACTTTTTGCTGAATTTCTTTTAAATTTTTAGCATAATCTAAAGCTTCATTTATGTTATGAATAGAGCAAGGTCCAGTTATGATAATTTTTCTATTATCTTTTTTATCTAGTATGTTCTGTATTTGTGCCCTTTTTTCTAAGATGGTTTTTTTCTGCTCTTTATCTAGTGGAAGTTGTTTTTTAATTTTTTCAGGAGTGCTTAAATCCTGATATTTTTTTATGTTTATATCTTGTAATTTATTTGCCATTTTATATCTAAATTTTTTATTTTAATTTTTGTTTATTTAATAATTTTTTATTTTTATCTTCTTGTCATAGCAGAGCCACATTTAGGACATTTCTTTTTCATACATGGTTGTCCTCTTATTTGTGGTTCTTTATAGTTACATTTAGGACAGATACACTCTCCTCCTGGTCCAGCTGCAAAACCTCCCATTCTTCCTCTGCTTCCACTCCCTCGTCCCATGCCTACTCTTCTTGGCTGAACCATTTTAAAACTACCTCCTTGAATTTTAATTGCTTTTCCTTTAATCAAAGAATCAGCTAACTTTTTTCTTGCTGAATCTAAAATTCTTGATAAAGTTGGCTGACTTACTTTCATTTTTTTAGAAACTTTTTTTTGTTCTGTTTTTTCTAAATCAATTAATCTTATAGCTTCAAGTTCATCTCTTGTTAATATATTTTCTTCTAAGTTTTTTATTGGAATTCCAATTGGTTTAAAATAATTTACATCTGGTTTAAAAAATATTCTTCTTATTCTTCTTGGACGAGGCATTTAAATCCACCTCCTTACTTTGTTTTTATAGTTTAGATATTTATTACCAAATTTCTTTTGAAGATTTTCTTCTTCAATTGGTATAAATAAAGTTTCCATTAAAATAATGAAAATAATTGGAAAGATGAAGGTAATTAAACTTCCTAAAAGAACTGCTTCTCCAAATAAAACAGCAGCCATTCCAAGGTACATAGGATGCCTGCTTATTTTAAAAGGCCCTTTAGTTATAAAATAGCTTGGATAGTGTGTTGGTTTAACAGTTGTTTTTGCTTTTTTAAATAAATTATCAGTCCAGATATTTATGATTGTTCCAAATAAAATTAAAAATAGGCTGATATAATTGTAAGGAGATATTAGTATTTGTTTAATTGGAAATAAAATATGTGAAATAAAAGAAATTATTAATAAAACAAAAAAATAAGTTGGTGGATTTAATTTATTCATTTTTGTCTCCTCTTTCCATTTTAGTTCCACATTTAGGACATTTAATTGTTGCACAAGGAATTCCTCTTTTATGTTTTTGTTTATAGTTACATTTAGGACAGATACACTCTCCTCCTGGTCCAGCTGCTTTTGCTTTTTCACTTTCTGGAGATTTTTCTTGTTTAAATCTACCTTTTCTTTGCCATCCATATCCTTTTCCAAAACCAAAAGCAGGTTTATGATATCCTGTTTCAATATTGTGGCTTTGAATTTGTATAGCTACATATTTTAGATTAGTAATTTTCTGAATAAGTTTTTTCCTTAATTTTTCTGATATTCCAGTTGCTTTATCTACTTTTAATTTATCTGGTAATTTAATTTTTAGATTTGCAGTTATTTCAGAACCTCTTTTTTGTGTTTTAAGTTCTTGAATTTCAATATTTTCTTTTTTGGCAGTTTGTTTTATTTTATTTTCTATTTCATCTCCTGCAGAAACCCCTATTAAAGAATCTGTTGTTTCTTTTCCCAATTGTATTGATTCTTTTAATATATATAATCCAACAAATAAGGCAATAATAGAATCTATTTTTGAATAGTATTGAATAAAAAATAAACTTATAAATATTCCAACAGATACAAATAAATCAATTCTGGAATGTAAGCCATCTGAAATTAAACTATAACTGTTGTGTTTTTTTCCATAATGTATTTTTATCTGAGACATTATTAAGTTGATTATAGCAGAACCAGCCATAACTATAAAAGCAATATAACTAAGGGAAAGTTCTTGAGGTAAGAAAAATCCTTTTATTGCATCATAAATAATCCATAAAGAAGATACAAATATTATGAGGGTTATTACAAAACCTGCTATAACTTCTGCTTTTCCATGTCCATAAGGATGTTCTTTATCAGCAGGTTTTTGAGCTATCTTGATTCCTATGAATCCTATAATTGAAGATATAATATCTGTAGCTGAATTTATTCCATCAGCTATTATAGAAGCAGCTCCTGATATAGCTCCAGTTAAGATTTTTCCTATAGCTAAGATAAGATTAGCTAAAACTGCAAGTATTCCTACTATTTCTTTTGCATTCATTTTTTATTAATTTAGATTAGTTATTATGAGATTATTTAATCATGCTCTTCAAAAACTTTAGCTTGTTCTTTGTCATTGTTTTTTATCCATTTTATTAACATTGCTACATGTTCTTTTTCTTCGTCTCTGTTATGTTCTAAGATTTTTTTAAGTTCTCCATTTTCGCAGGTTTCTAGTCTTTTTTCATACCAATTAATAGCTTCAAGCTCTTCTATTAAACTTTGACGAGCTTTTTTTAAATCATCAGATTCATTTTCTGAATACATTTTTTCCTCCTTTGTTATTTAATTATGTTATTTATTTTTCTAGAAGTAATTTTCATTTTTATACCTTTTTGTTTTAAAGCTGCTTGCATATTTGCTCCCATGTTTCCAGCTATTTCTTTTTGAACATTTTCATCATTTAACATATCTGTAACACTCCATCCAGCTCCACATCCTCCTATTGTAAAAGGGTTTTTTATTATTTTAATTATATTTTTGTCTTCAAATATGAGATAATATGGGGCTCTTCCTGCTTTTTCACTTATGATGCTGTTTTTATCTTTTTCTTCTGAAGCTATGGCCTTTTTCATTTTTTATTTTTTCCTTTCAGATTTTTTAAGGATTTTTTCTAGTATGATTCCTCCAATTATAGAGAAAATTATCATAACTATTGTTAATATTAAGACATATAATCCTCCAAAATAAAATATTATTAAAGGTAGTAAAGGAATGTTAACTGCTCTATTATATAAAAAACAAGAAATTAAGCTGTTTTTAACACCTTTTTTCTTAGCATCTTTTAATAAAGGATACCACATATAAATAGGACCATGAGAGATAATTCCTCCAAAAACTGCTATAAACCATGCTTTTATTTTCTTATCTCCAAGATGTTTGACAATTGTTTCTGAAGTTACAAAATAATTCATTAAACTCATTAAAATAAATACAATAAAAAATACAGGAACTATCTTAACAATTATATTTGAAAACATAGATAATGCTTTAATAAAGCTATTATAATTTATGAAAAGTAAAATAAGGTAAATTAAGGCTACTGCTATTAAAAAATACCAGGATGTATTTCTTTTATTTGATTTTGCCATTTTAAATTAAAGATAATATACCCACTGTAATTAAAGCTACAAGTATAGAGAATATAAAACTGAGAATGTTTCTTGTTATTGCAAATTTTTTTCCTAACATAAATGATTCTGCTGGTAGTTGTACTAAGCCCACAGTTACCCATGCTAATAGAAATGCAGTAACTGCAATAAGACTAATTCCATTATCTAGAAGTTCCCCTCCTAAAATATAACTACTTACTGGATTACCTGCTGATATGCTTCCTATTATTGCACTTATTATTGGGTCAAGAAATGTATTGCTAAAAATTGTTGTAAAAAAAGATTTTGGAATTAATGAAAATAAACTAACAAGAAGAATAGTTCCTAAAATTAAAGGAAAAGCTCTATAAAGAGCTTTCCCAGCTTTAAAAATCGACTTTTTTAAGGTTGGATTTTGTTTTTCCATTTTACTCTTTTTTATCTATATCTTTTATTCCTTTTAATCTTTGTTCTATATTTTTCATTTCTTGTTTAAGTATTTCTATTTCGTCTTTAATGTCTTGTTTATCTTGTTCAAGTAGTTGTTTTTCTTGTTCTGGAGTTATTGTTTGTGTAGTTGGTGTTTGAACTGCTGGCTGAATTGTTTGTATAGGTTGATTAGCTCTCCATCCAGTTCCTCTACCTCTTCCAAATCCACGTCCAAAACCTCCTCCAAAAGCTCTGAATCTTCCTCCACCTCTAAAACCTTCTCCACCTTGCATAAATCCTGGTCTATCATTTCCTGAACAATAACCAAATCTTCTTCCAGTCATAGGACCTTGTCCATTTGGACCTGTTTTATCTCCTCTAGGCATTTTAATTCTCCTGCCTCATATAAGGCAAATTTATTTAATTAAATATTTTAATGAATTGGTATTCATTATTATATTATGAATCTGTATTCATTTATAAATGTTTCGGTTTTTAGAAATAATTGGATAAATATATAATCTAGTTATTAGAAAGATTATTCTTTAATATATCTTTTTTAAAGAATATTTTATATTAACTCTATTTTAATACTTATTTTTTATTATATATATTTCATCACCTTTTTTACATTTTGGAAGTTTTATCCCTACTAATTGCTTTTTAGAAGCTTTTTTAATTTTTTTATGATTAATTTCCATGCTTTTTATTTTTGTTTTTTTAATTCCTGTTTTATCTCCTATAATGTATATCTCGTCTCCTAATTTTATTCCTCGTGCTTGTAATCTTACAGCAGCAACTTTTACTTTAGGCCAGTATTTTTCTACTTTCCCTATATAATATTTAACTTGTTTTTGTTCACCATTTTCAGTTGTAGAGAAATCATCAGATGTAGGAGTAGAGAGGTAAAATCCATTAGAAAACCCTCTATTGTAGACTTTTTTTAATTCTTGGATAGATTTTTTAATTTCTTTTGGAGATAGGTTTTTATCAAGAGCTTTCCTATATATAGAAACTACTTTATAAACATATTCTGGAGAGCGATTTCTCCCTTCAATTTTAAAAGAAGTTATTCCTGCTTTTTTTAGTTTATCTAAAAAAGGCAGAGCGCAGAGGTCTTTAGCAGACATTACTCTATTGTTTTGAAGTTTTAATTCATAACCATCAGGATCAATAACCTTCCATTGTCTTCTGCAAGGATGAGTACATTGTCCACGATTGGCACTTTTATTTTGAAGAAATTGAGAAGTAAAACATCTTCCACTGATAGAAACACACATTGCTCCATGTATAAAGCATTCTACATTAATTCCTTTTTTAATTATTTTTTTTATCTGTCTTATGTTTAATTCTCTTGCTAAAATTATTCTTTGAGCCCCTAATTTTTTATAAAATTCTGCTGCTTTTGAATTTGAAACAGAAGCTTGTGTTGATATATGGAAAGGAATATTGTATTTTTTACATAATTTTATAACAGAAAGATCCCAGCATATAATAGCATCTACAAGATTATATTTTTTCAATTTTTGAAATATTTTTTCAATTTTGGAAATTTCATTATCATAAATAATTGTATTTAATGTTAGATATATTTTGATATTGTTTTTTTCAGCTATTTTTTTAATTTTTTTTAATTCATTAATTGTGAAATTTTTAGCAGAATCTCTCATATTAAAGTTTTTAATTCCAAGATAAATAGCATCTGCTCCTGCATCTATAGCAGCTCTTAACATTGGAAAGGTTCCTACTGGGGCTAGAAGTTCTATCTTTTTTGTCATGTTTAATTTAGAAATTAGATATTTAAAAAGATGTTTGTTAAATCATATTAGATAAAAGAGATAATGAAATTATTTATCTTTTAGGATCTTTAAATTATTAATAGTTTTATTTAATGTAAGTATTTTTTTTGGTTAATTTTAAGAAATTATAGATGGTAAATATATTAATGTCTTTTTTAAAAAATATATCTTTTAATAATTTTAGATGCATATAAAAATTTTCACGCCCGGACCAGGAATCGAACCTGGATGCCCAAAGGGCTCGGCTTTTTGTATTACTGCTCCAAGCCGATGCAATACCATTATGCGATCCGGGCATATTTATTAGACAAGTAAGATAATTAATAAACCTAACTATCTTTTTTTGAATTATATTTTGAGGTATATAAATACTTTTAAATTTAGAGTTATATACTTGAGAATGGAAGAAACAATTGAACAAAAAGTGAATAATTCTAAAGAACAATGTAGAAATGATATAGATATTTCTAAAAAAGAGAAATTTGGAGATAAGGTTGCTCTTCCTACATTTGGAGCAGTTATTGGAGCATTATTTTTTGGATTTGGTGCTTATCATGGAATTTACAAAACATTTGAAGGTGTAAATGGATATTTTTCTTCACCTGAATATTTTGTTGCACCTTTTGTTGCTGGAGGTATATGTATTGGTTATGGTGTTGGATATTTTGTAAAAAGAAAAATTGACAGAAATGCTTCCACAGTTAGAAATTAATAAATTAATCTTTCATTTCAATTTTTATATTAATACTTCTTGGAACAGAAAGTCCCATAACTGAATGAAGAACTTTATCATTTGCAGGCAAGTCAATTAATCTTTTATGAACCCTCATTTCAAAATTATCAAAAGTTGCCCTACCATCTCCACAAGGAGATTTTCTTGTGGTAATTTTCATTTTTTTATTAGGAAGGGGAACTGGGCCTGAGATATTAATTCCAGCTTTTTTAGCTATTCTTTCTATAGTTTCACATATTTCATTTAGTTCACCTATATTTGTACTTTGAAGTTTTATCCTTACTTTTGGCATTTTTTATTATTTTTATGTTTAGTTATATCAAAAATTAGATAAAGAAGGTTTAAAAATCTTGCTGTCAACTATTTTTCGGATACTACGGTCATTAAATTTTTTAAAAAGAATTAAAAATTCTATTTACTTGAAAAGTATATGAATAAAAGAGTACTGATATTTTTTTTAATCGTTTTAATATTTTTAAATTTTAGTCTTATTTATCCCTATATTAGTGGACAGGCAGTTTATGATATTGAATTTGTAAATATAACTCAAGTTATTGATGGAGATACATTTGAAATAAGTACAGAGCAAAGAGTAAGATTAAAAGGAATTAATACTCCAGAACAAGGACAGGAAGGTTATTATAAAGCAAAAGATTATCTCAGCCAGTTTGAAGGAAAGATTGTTGCTTTAGAAAAATCTGATAAAGATAGATATGGAAGAATATTGGGATATTTACATTATAATAAACAACTTATTAATAAAGATATTCTTGAACAAGGATTAGGACATTTATATTATTATGAAAAAGATAAATATTATGAAGATATGAAAAAAACAGAACAAAAAGCAAGACAAGAACAAAGAGGAATATGGACAAGATCTGCAAGTTATGGATGTGTTGAATTGCTGAAATTGAAATATAAAGAAGAAAAAAGATGTTCTAATCAAGAACAGATTATTTTAAAAAATAAATGTCAAGATATGGAAATAACATTAAAAGATGATGCTACTCATATTTATGATGTAGAGTTAGATAAAGGAATTTATAAAAGAAATTTTTCATGTATTTGGAATAATAATGGAGATACTCTTTATATATGGGATAATAATGGTTTGTTGTTATGGTACAGATATAATTAGAGAGGGTTTTATATTTTTTAATTTGCTTTTTGATGCAAGTGTCTAATAGATATTTTTATTAAGAATGTCAATTTTTGAAATTAAATGGGCATTTAGCATAACTAGGTGTATGTTACTATAATCTTTTTTTTACCATAATCTAAATTGTTAAGATATTTAAATATCTATTCTTAATATTATTTATGTTAAATCAGATAATTTTGGCAGTAATTCAAGCAGTTACCGAATTTCTTCCAGTTAGTAGTTCTGGACATCTTGCTTTTGTTTCTAATCTTATAGATAAACTAGATGTGTTTTTCTTTACTGTTTTACATTTAGCAAGTTTAATTGCTGTTTTAATATTTACAAGAAAAGAAATATTTCAATTGTTGAGTTTTAATAAAAAATATAGAAAGTTATGGATATATCTTATTATAGCTACAATTCCTGCTGTTTTATTTGGAGGTTTTTTTAAATCTCAGATTGAAGCAACATTTGCATCATTTTTATTTTTAGGAATTGCTTTTTTATTTACTGGAACAATATTATTTTTAACAAAATTTTCTAATAGGAAAAGCAGAATTAATTTTAAAAATTCTTTAATTATAGGGCTTTTCCAATTATTTGCATTATTTCCAGGTGTTTCTCGTTCTGGAATGACTATATCTTCTGCTTTGATTTCTGGAATAGATAGAGAAAAAGCAACTAAATTTTCTTTTTTACTTTTTATTCCTCTTGCAATTGGTGCTTTTATTCTTAAAACAGGAGAAGCTTATTTTTCTTTATCTTTAGTTATAAGTTTTATTATATGTTTGCTGCTTAGTTTATTGTTTTTAAATATTATTTTAAAAATTGTAAAAAAAGGATGGTTCTGGATGTTTAGTTTTTACTGCTTTTTAATTGGAATTATTAGTTTAATCTTATATTTTGTTTAAGGTATAGGAATAAAAAGAGATATTGTTGAAGAGAAATTAGTTAAATGGTCCAGTATCTGCTTCACATTCTTTTAATGTATTGTAGATGTAGAATTTCTCTGTGCAGTTGTAGAAATCAACAGAATTATATGCCGTATAATATTTTTCTTGTATTTTCAAATAATCATCAGAACCTCTAAGAATCTTATTATCTACATTAATTTTATAGATAGATTTTTCACCTTCCCGACCCAAGCTGGCATATATCTCTAAACTGTTCATATTCCTGCATTCTGAATAAGCATCACAAGTTCCACTTAAAGGTCTTGCTTTTACATAATATCCAGAATATTTAAAATTTTTAGAACTATCTATATAATCACTAGAACTATCAATTGTTAAGTAATCTGTTTCAAAATCTTCTTGGTTAAGATAGCCCCAGACAATTCCTGATGCAAGATATGTAATCTCTACACATTCATTATCAGAATTACAAAAGTAATCAGGATCACAATTATCATCATCTATACATTCTACACAATTTCCGGAACTGTCACATACACCTGATTGACCTTCACAATCATCTCCTTCAGATATTGCAGTTCCTCCTTGACAAGTACTGTAAGTTCCACTATTTAGACATGTTTTTTTCTCTTCTGAAGTGCATGGATCTCCATCATCACAAGAAATTTCTTCTCCTGGATAAATATTTTCATCATCATCATCACAATCTATTTCATCAATTGCTCCTGTTAATTCACTTTCTTTTTTCCATATGTTTTCTGTACCTGAATCACCATCACCATCTTGAGTATCTCCATTAGTATACCCATCTCCATCATCATCTTTATAATAAATAGTTCCAGAATCATCTTCTTCTTTAATAGCAGCTTTCCCTATTCTTTCATTACCTGAAGCTAATTTAATAATAGGGTAAACTTCATAATCTACAGGTTTGAAATCATTTGGGATTTTATCATCTCCATTATCATCTCTTTCTATTGTGCATGTTTTTGTTTCTAATTCTCCAGGAATGCATGTTTCATCAGTTATAGTTACTTCTTCATCTTCTCCATCAGCATTTGTAAATATAAATTTTAAAGCAGTTATTTCTCCTGCTCCTGTTTTTCTTGAAACTGATATTTCAATTGGATTATTTGATGAAAAATCTTCAGTTTTTTGAGCAGAAAGATCAAGAGTAAGATGTTCTACACCTATATTGCTGCTTTGTTGTTCAATTACTCCAATAACTACATTATATACTACAATAATTGCTGCTAAAACTACGAGAATAATTAATATAGTTGTTATAACGCTAGCTTGTGCTTTTTTCATCTTGCCTCTTTTTTCTAATTTAACCAGTATTTATAGATTTATAAATATTTTGTTATTTCAGAAACTGGGACAGGATTAAGAAAATTCAAATTAAAATCTTTTGTTTATGTTAAAAATCTTTTAGATTATTTATAGGATTCTATTTTTTATCGTGATAGTTTAATTATAATATTACGTAAAAATACCTAATTCTTTATTATAAAAAGAGAAAATCTATCTTAGATAATATGCTCTATATATAAAAAATTAAAATGTTCTATAGCTATTTAACTAATAATAGAAACTTATAAGATTACAATTAGCTAATGAATCTTAAATTTTATAAATATAAATAGGCTATTTTTGTCCCACTATTTGTTTAATTAATTTAGAATTAAATTAATAGAGGATATATATCTTAATAATTAATATCTTAAACTAATGAAAATGACTTAGGAAATTAGAATTAAAAATTATATTTATTAGCAAAAGATTAGAACATAATTCAATTATTTATTAAATTGATCCAATAAGTGGAATAATTCTTTTTTATCAAGTTTTTTATCAACTTCATTTAATCCTATTTGTTCAACTAAACCATAAAATGCTTTTGGTTTATATCCTTGTTTTTTTAATGAGATGAGGGTAGGTAGTTTTTTATCATCCCATCCAGTATATTTTCCTTTTTCTATATCTTGTTTTATTTTTGTTGTTGAAAGAACCATGTCTTTAAGATGGATTCTTCCTAAAAATGCAGTCCAAGGAATTTTTTTATTTAAAGCTTTAAAAATCATCTCTTGTCTTTTAGCATTATCCCTATGGTCTTTAGCTCTGATAATATGAGTCATTCCTTGTTCAATATCATCTACACTTACTGCAAGATTCATTAAAGGCCATACTCTATACTTGTTGCCTTGTAATGGATGTTTTGAAGTATTTATTCTTGCAAGTGGAAAATTTCTCATTGCAGGATTTTTATGTTTCATATCTGATTTAAAACGTAAGACAGCTTGTCCTTGTTTATATCTTTCTTCTGATTTAGATAACATTTTTTTCCATCTTTTCATATGTTCTTTAGCTGATTTTTTAGAACAAGGACAACTTATTTTATTATTTATATATTTTTTAAATTGTTCAGAAGAACAAGTACATACATATGCTTTTCCTTTATTAATTAATTTTTCTGCATATTGATAATAGAGTTTTATTCTATTAGATTGGATAAGGATTTTTGCTTTTCTTTTAAATAACCAATCAGAATCTTGTTTAATCATTGTATATGAAGGTTTGTAAATATTGTCAGGGTTTGTGTCTTCTATTCTTACATAAAATTCTCCTCCATATTTTTCTGTATATAAAAAACTACACCGGACGTTCTTTCATCTGTATTCCATG
>CAYMES010000028.1:0-18791 GCA_964389765.1 Candidatus Woesearchaeota archaeon | reverse complement strand
TTTAACTGGAAATTCTAATTGGTCTGTTGCCAATTATACATTTGATATAAATACTTCAATAATTGACCAACCTCCATCTGTAAGTCTTAATACTCCAACAGATTCTTCAATACAAATAATTACAAACATTACATTTAATTGTTCTGCAACTGATGACTACAATCTAGTTAATATCTCTCTTTATGGAAATTGGAGTGGGGGTTGGCATCTTAACTCAACAACAGACATAACAGGAACATCTAATTCAAGTGAATGGACTCTTAATCTAACAGATAGTGAGAAATATGGGTGGAATTGTCTAGCTTGTGATAATTCTTCAAATTGTTCATTTGCAGATTCAAATTACACATTTAGTATTGATACTAGTGCTCCAGATATAAATTTCACATATCCAACTCCTGCAAATGATACAACACAATCAGAAACAAGTATGGAGATAAATGTTTCAATTACAGAATCAAATCTAGAAGAAGTTATCTATAATTGGAATGGAACTAATTATACAATTTTTAATGATAGTCTTGTAATTGGTTTTAATTTTGATAATAGAAGTGAATTAGGAGAATGCACTGATTGGGATTGTAGGGTTTTTGACTACTCAGGATATGGAAATCATGGGAACTTAACAAATATAACAGATGCAGGACAAGATGAATCTGGATTACCTGTCTGGAACTCAACTGGAAAATATGGAGGTGCTTTTGAATTTTCATCAACAAATACAGCTTCAAATGGACAGAGTATTTTGATTGAACATGATGATAGTTTAAATCCATATGATAATGATTTTGCAATGATGGCATGGTTTAAATGTGATAATTCTATTGATACAGATATCTCAAGAAAAGGTTCATCAGATACTCATGATGGAGGAGGATGGTATAAGATGGAAATAGGAGGTTATGGAACTGCAAATCTTCTCTCTTTACAATTTAATGTTGCTTCTGGAACAGATGCCACATTAGAATGGGCTACAAATGTTTGTGATAATAATTGGCATTTTGGAGTTGCACAAAGAAATGGAACAGAAGCAGAATTATGGGTGGATGGAGTTAAAAGAGAAAATGGAGCAATCTCTGGAAGCATATCTAATTCAGCTAATTTAACAATAGGAAGCAAAGATACTCAAGATGATGATTTTATGAACGGAACTCTCGATGAATATAGACTATATATGAATAGGAGTTTTAGTGAAGAAGAAATCCAATTTTTATATTATTCTAATCTTCAAAAATATGATACAGATAAATGGAGTTTTTATTATAATAAAACAGGATTAGATGACAGAACATATACATATCAAGCATATGCAGAAGATTCAGCTGGAAATTTAAATTCTACAGAGAAAAGAGAGATCACGATAGATTCAACAGAGCCTTCTATCAGCTTGTATAATCCTCTTGTTAATGAAACTATTAATGTTAGTGAAGTGAATTTCAACTGGTCTGTAACTGATAGTCTAGATACTTCTTTATTGTGTAATTTGACGATAAATGGAATAGTGAATGAGTCAGATATTGTTTCAGCAAATGGGAGCTATACTAATCATACAGTTTCTGGATTTAGTGATGGAAATTATGACTGGAATGTAACATGCTGGGATGATGCTGGGAATACAAATACAAGCGAGACAAGGAATTTTACAGTTAATGCTGATATTGAATCTCCTTTTGTAAATTCTATAACAATAACTCCTCCAGTAACAGGATTAGGAAAATTAATAAATATAACTTCAAATATTACAGATGATTCTAGTGTAGATTCTGTATGGGTAGAAATAACTGCTCCTGGACAAAGCGAGATAAATTATACAATGACAAGTTATGCAACTGATTTATATTATAATAATAGCTATAGAGGATGGTATAATGGAACATATTCAATTGTCATATATGCAAATGACACTTCTGGAAATTTAGGAAGCAATTCTTCAAGTTTTGATGTTTATAATGACAATATAACTGTTCAGGTAAGGACTTTGGAAGATTCATATCAGGATGGGGAGATAATTAATCTGACTGACCCTCCTTCTGGTGGTGAAGATGGGAGCAGTGGTAATAATGAATTAGAGGAATCAGGTGAGAAATTAGGAAGTTTAATTAGTGGTATGGTTGTTGGGGAGAATATTAATAATAAAAATTCTGATAATGTTGACCAAAATGAAATTAAGGATATAATAATGAATGTTTATTCTGAGAAGAAATTAATAGGCATCATCGTGATGAATGAATCTGGCAAAGATAATAGTGTCTTGCTCGATTTTGAACATGAGAACATAGCTTCCGACATGAACTCTCTTATAATCCTTGAGGTTTCCCCTCAAATTTTTGAAATGCTGAATAGCAATTTTATCGAGGCTGGCGATTTGGCAAATCTTCTTTTGAACAGCCCTGAACAAGGAAGGGTCTTTAACTTTCAATTTAGTGAGAACAGAATTAATCAGAGTAGTATTAATATTCATGAATTACAAAAGTCATTAAATTCTTTTAAACTTTTTGCTTTAAGCTTGCCTGATTTCAATTCTTTGGAGACTTTTCCAATATCAGAAACAACCTCCTTAACTAAAGATTCTTTAATTTCTCTTTTGTCATCTTCAGAAATTTCAGATATTTCTCTTATTTTTCTTAGCAACTCAAGTTTCATTACATCTTTCAGTGTTTCAGAGAATGCTCTTCTTGCTACAGAACTCCAGTTAATAAAATCAGTTTCATCCATTTTAGATTTTAGCTCATCTGGAATTGATAGTGTTATTGCTTTCATTTTTGATTCACAAGGTAAATACCTATATCCTTTATATACAAAGGATATATTTAAACCTTTGGGTTTAAAGCCAGAAATTACAAATACATATACAGACCCTGTTGATGTAAGACCAGGAGATGAAATGTTAATTTCTGCAGATGTTAAAGATAACTCTGGAATTAAGAATGTAGAGGTTGAAATGCCTCATGAAGAAGGTTATGATTTATTAGATATGCGATTAGTGGAAGGTAGTAAGTTTGACGGGACATGGCAGGTTGTTTGGGATGTGCATGATACTTTAGAGAAGAATTATACTAGTGTTGTTAGGGCTTATTCAGAGGTGGGATTAGTTAATGAGAAGGATATTGAATGGAGTGATCCACGTCCTATTTGTCCATACTTTCTGTACTTAGATTCATCATCATATTCAGCTACTGTTGGTTCAACTGTTACTATTGGGTGTAAAGTTGATTCAAGTGTAGACACTATGATTTGGACAGATTCTGATTGGAATAAAATTCCTGCAGATGACACTGATTTTGATTGTAATGGTGATAACTGCTCAGAGAGTGATGTTTCAGGGGATACATATTATTATCGAGATATTGCTTGTGTTGCTGAAGGAGAATATACAGTCGGGTGTGATTTGGATCCTTATTGTAATGCAGGGAGAACTTCAGGAACATTAACATGTAATTCTGCAGGAATAACCTTCTCAGAATTCTCTTCACATAAAGAAACAACAAACTTGTCAGATTTGAATTTGAGTGAGAATACAAATGTTTCTAGTCTGACTTTAGCTTCTGGAAACGGAAAAATTTCATTTAAGGAAGATGTGGAGTTAAATGATAGTTATGATTTAGATGCTTCAATTGATGTAAGTGTTAATAGTATTAGTGTGAATGCTTCTATGTATCCTTCCTTGAATCAATCAGCAGAATTAACCATGAAGACCAGAGGTTATGGTTATCCAAAAATATTAAAAGATGGTTCTGAATGTTCAGCTCCTAATTGTAATATTCTAAGATGGGATCCTTCTACAAAAGAAGTAACATTTAATGTTACTGGCTTTTCAGATTATACAGCAGCAGAAGCTAATCAATCTAAAGTTCAAAATAATGGAACATATAATATTAGCTTTTATTTGTTAATGAAAACTCAGTACTTTGGCGGAGGAGGATGGAATGATGAGGATGTTGTTATAAATGATTCTTCTAGTGAAACATTAAGGACAGTTAATATAAGTGATTTGTTGAAGCTGGATACAATATGGAATTCTCAAAATTATAACAGTAGCAATCTAAGTTCTGGAGATGGAACATATAGAGTTAAAGTTGAGCTTTTAGGAGAAAATGGAAACCTTCTGCAAGATTCAGAAATCAACAACTTAGTAGCTTCATTTAACTTTACTCTTGATAATTCACAACCATTTAAAATTGATTTAAATGCTCCTGATAATAATGAATCAAGGTTATTTAACCAAGCAAATGTTAGTTTTAATTGGACAGCTTATGATAATATTGATAGTTCTTTAACATGTAATCTAACAATTGATTCAATAGTTGAAGCTGAAAACATCAAAAGTGACAATGGAACAATGATAAATTATACAGTAGAGTTAAGTGATGGAGATCATTTCTGGAATGTAACATGCTGGGATGATGCTGGAAACAGCAATATAAGTGAGACAAGAAACATTAGCATTATGTCACAAGAACAAGCAATATCAATATCTTTATCTCCTCTTCTAAATCAACAAATAAACTGGTCTTTAACTACCTTGCCTGCTTATAATCTTTCTGCACATGGAAATAATGATAATGAAGATAATATAACAGATTATTTTGTAAATATATCAACTGAAGGTGTAAATATAGACTTATATATAAAAGCAAATAGTGATTTAAAAACATCTTCTGAAGATATTATAGGGTTAGGAAATGAAACATATTACTATAATATTACAAATAGTTCTGTACCTTGTCAACAAAAATTCTCTCTTACAACAAATTATTCTGATAATAAAATAGGAACAAATCTATCTAATGGGAATGTAGTTTATCTGAAATTCTTTTTATCAGCACCACCTTCTCAACCAGCAGGAAGCTATAATAATTCAGTTTTATTTAAAGCAACTTCAACTGGACAACAGCCATAATAAAATTTATTTATAAACAAGATATAATCATCTTTATTTTTAAATTCTAAAACTATAAACTCCACAATAAAAAACTTTATAAACTTAAAATCTATTTATATGAGATGTTAAAAAAAGAGGGAGTAATATTAGCAACTTTTAGTGCAATCTTCTTATTCTCAATTATAATGCTTCTTACACAACAAATAACAATAACAGGAAAAGCTACAACCCAATCAACAATTTCAAATGTTACTATAGAAAAATATCTTGCTATAGACTTTTCTACAAATCTTTCTTCTGGAATTGTATTTGGAAATATAAGTACTCTTCCTGCAGCAGATATCAATGCAAGCCATAATTATGATGCTGGTCCAGGAGTTAATGGAACTACAATGTTTGTAAATATTTCTGATGATTCAAATGTAGCAGTTGACATCTGTATAAGCGCTAACACTGATTTAACTGATTCAAATAGTGGAGATGTTATTGGATTGGGAAATGAATCATATAGCAATTCAACTTCTACAAATGCAACATTTCCTCCTTTAGCAGGACAAACATCTTTAACAACAAGTTATGTATGGGCAGGTAATGAAAGTCAAGGAAATAAAATCTATTATAGATTTTGGTTAGATATCCCAGCAGCAATAACATCTGGGGATTATAATAATACTATTAGTTTTAAAGGAGTAGAACAAAATGGAGGAACAGGATGTTAAAATGGCAAGAAAATTAAATATAACAATATTGTATTTTTTATTAGCAGTTTTTTTAACTTCTTTTGTTTCAGCAGGAGTTGGAATAAAATGGGGACAAGAATCTGTTTTAGTTAATGAAAATAAAGAAACATGCCTTAGTTATTCAGTCTACAATCCTTGGCCAGATGATACAAAAGTAACTATAGAACTTTCAGATGAATTATCAAAAGTATTAACTCTACAATCAGCAGATACAAAATTAATACCTTCAAATACAGCAAGCAATCAAGCAATACCTGTGAGATTTTGTTTTAAATCTCCTAAAGTTTATCAAGAAGAGTGCATAATAGGAGATTCTTTATTATGTCAACAACAATGCAATCAAGAACAAGTAACTTATGAAGGAGAAGTTATTGTTAAATCCCTTCCTACTCCACAAGAAGGAGGCTCTTCTACTAGTAGTTCTGTATCTGCTCCTATGAAAATAAAAATAAGATGTAACCCTCATTCCAGAGACTTCACATTAATATATACATTAATAGCAGCAGTTTCTTTTATTGTAATAGTTGTAGTATTATATAAAAAATACAACAAATAGTAAAGAGATAAGCATTTTAATCTCTATTTATATGTTAGTTTATAATGCTGTTAAATCTACTAGTAGCAGTAAAAAAAGATTTAACAAAATTGAATAGATGAGAATTTAGGAGCTATAAATTTGAAATACTTTTCTAAAACTTCTCTGATTTTACGAAAATATCTTCTATAGGTTTTATTAATTCTTAAGTTTAGTTGCCTATGAGAAGTATAATAAATAACTTCTTAGTTAAATGCTTTTAGTTTTCATACCTGATGAATCTTGTAGAGATTGCAGAATAAAGTTAAAAGATTATCAAAGAGATTCCACTATTTATAAATATTATAAAACAAAAGAAATAAATAATCTTTTTTTCTATTTTAAATATGAATTTAAAAAGAGGAACCATATATATTATAGTAGCAATTTTAATTATATTTTCTTTAGTCATATCCTTAAAATATATGGGTTATGCAATTCATTCAACTAGTTCAGGGGTAACTATAGATACAGGAATAACAGTAAATTATGATAAATTTAAACATGGAAATTCAACAACACAATTTATATACCTAAATGACACAGAACTTGAAAATATAGAAAATCTTACTTTAGAAAATAATAATTATGGGAAAGTTATCTTCTTACAAAATATTAATCTAACAAAAAACAAACAAGGAAATAACATTAATGTTGACATTAATGCGAATATTTCATTTAATAGAATAGAAATAAATACATCTAATCTAACAAATTTCCAAAAACCATCAAAATTATATTTATATAATCTGAGTTTTTCTAATCCCCAAATATTAAGAAACGGAGAAGTCTGTTCTTCAAGTATCTGTACAAAAATAAGCTATTCTTCAGGAACCCTTATATTTAGGGTTGTAAATTTCTCTATTTATTCAGCAAAAGAAACTCCATCTAAAGATGATGATGGAGATGGTGAAGATGGAGGAGGGGGAGGAGGTGGAGGAACAACAATAACAAATCTATCTAAAGTAGCAAATCAAACTCAACAAGCTGGAGAAAAACCTGAATCTAAACCAGATAAAGAGCCAGAACAAGATGAACAAGAGGATGAAGAACCTCCTACAGAAACTCCTCTCAAAAAAGGAAATTTATTATTTGAATTTATAATTGTTATATCTATTTGCACAATTATAATAATAATTATAATCACCTTTTATGTAAAATATAGAAAGAAAAAACTTAATCATCAGCTAAAAGAATTATCTGATTCTATGGGATTTAATTAGAAAGATTTATAAATAGTTATCACTATTAAATTACAATAAAATGACTAAAGGAAACCTATTATTTATCATTAGCATAGCATTATTTTTAATAATATTTTTAAATATTGTAAATGTAGAAGCAGTATCAAGTACAACAAATACTACCTTTTATGTAAATGATACAAATATAACAGATACAACTCCTCCTGCATCAATAACAGATTTAGATGCAGATGTAGGAGAAGATTGGATTAATTGGACATGGATAAATCCCTCTGATAATGATTTTTCTCATTGCATAATTTATATTGATAACTTGCATGTAGAAAATACTTCTGACGAATTTTATTATTTAGATAATTTAGATGAAGGAACTTATACAATAACAATACATACCCAAGATACTAATGGAAATATAAATGATACAGATGTTTCAAATATACAAGAAATTAAAGATGACGATGAAGATGAAGATGACGAAGAAGATGACGATGAAGAGGGTACAGGAAAAAGTACATTTAAAAAGAAAAAATCAAGAGAAGAACTTCCAGGAAGTGAGATAAAAGATTTAGGAACTTTAATTATTTTAAAATCAAAATCCCCAACACAGATAAAAAAAACTGTTGAACAAGATAATCTTACTATTTTAGAAATCATATTAATGTTTTTAATATTATTAATAATTTTAGTTTTAATATTATTAATATTTACATCAATTAAAAGATATTCTTAATAAATTCATCTTTTTAATTGTTTCCAACTTTTGTTTTGTCTTAGTAATTTAGAAAGTTGAGGCCATTTGTCTTCAAGTGTTGCTTCTTTTTCTGACTGATACAATATTCCAATTGGAATTTTATCTTTACCTGTTTTCCTAGTATTGTAGTCCCATTTATCTGCTAATCTTTCTGCTTTTTTTATATCTTTATTATCTTCTACTTTATACATCATTTTATCAAGCTGATTCATCTCTATATTAAATATTAGACATTTCTGCATTAATTCAACAAAGCTAAATCCTTTATGCTGAATTGCTTTTTTTATTATTTCTTTTGTATGTGGAATATTCATAGGATTGCATCTTGCTACAAATGTTGCTCCAGCTCCAAGAGCTAATTTAATAGGATTTAATGGCTTGTCTTTTTGTCCATATGGCTGAGCTTTTGTCTTAAACTCTTGTTCAGAAGTTGCTGTTGCTTGTCCAGTAGTAAGAGAAAATGATTGATTATCATGAACAAATAAAGTCATATCTGAATTATATCTGCATGCATGTATGAAATGAGAAATTCCTTCATCATAAGCTCCTCCATCACCTTGAAAAGCCATAACTTTTAGATTAGGATTTCCAAGTTTTATTCCAATAGCAGCTGGAACAGCTCTTCCATGTAATCCATACACTCCAGAAATATTCAAATAATCAAATATTTTTGAATTACATCCAATATCAGTAGTCATTGCAAAATCTTCTTGTCTATAACCTTTGTCCTCAGATATTAGTTCTGACAATGCTTTTTTAACAGCTTCAAGAATCATAAAATTAGGACATCCAGGACACCAAGTTATAGGATATTTTGTTCCAATTTTTTCTTTTAATTTCTTATCTACCATGCTAATCTTTCTCCAAAATATTTTTTTGATAAGTTATCAGCTTCTCTTATCTGTTTATTTATATCGGTTTGAATCCATTTTTCATCTCTCCTTCTATAAGAAATGAGTTTTAAAGCATTAATTCCTCTTTGATAATCTTGTCTTGATAATATTTTTTTTGAAAAATCCCAAATCATGATAAGTTTCATTAAACCATCTGCTCCAATATAACCCTCTGACTGCTCTGTTTCTATTTTTTCTAAATAAGAAAGATATTTTTCCTTAGTATCTTCTAAATTATCTCTTAATTTTTTTCCCATCATATGATATCTTATTACTTTATATGCTTCTTTTAATTTTTCCTTTATTTCCATTTTAAACTTTCTCTAACACCATTAGTTCCTTCTCATTTTCAGGAGTTATTTTCCATTTAATTCCTTCAACTAAAGATGCCTCATTTTTATCTCCTTTACATATATGAGTATCTGTACCTGCTTCAATACAAGCTCTACATGTAGTATAGATTATTTTCCCACACCTTGGACATTTGGCAACTGCTTTCATCTTACTCCTTCTTGGTTTTGTTTTTCTAATTTTTTCCCTAATTCATTTGAGTATATTTGTGAAAAGTCACCTTCTCTTTTTTGCTGTAAACCATAACCACAAGTACATATTCCATCTTCTGGACGATTATTTATTAAAGATGCATATATTGTACAATCTCCTGAGTGTTTTGTTAATCTTGACATTTTACTTCAACCTCTTTTTAATTTCCCCACTTAATTCATCAAATTTAAATGGTCTGGCATCATATTTTAATATTCTGTTTTTTTCTAGAATAGATATTCCTGTTTTTTCTCTAACTAATTTTCCTAATTGTCCTGTAACATTATTTTCAACAAGAATTATATTCTTTGCTTTTTCCATATGTTTTCTAATTTCATTACTTAATGGCTTTAAGTAGATAACTTGTAAAAACTTAACATCTAAATCTTGAATAGAATCAAGAATTGCTCCTTTTGTAGAACCCCATCCAATAACTAAATTCTTACTATTTTTCTTTCCATGAATTTTTATCATTTCAAACTTCTTATCTTGTAAAAATTTCTTCATATCCTCATATTTTTTAGTTCTTTTATCAGCTCTTTGTTTAGTAAGTTCTGGACTTTCTGTTGTATTTCCATAATTATCATGTTCATAAGAACTTGCTTTAACAATTCCTTCACCTGGAACTTTTCTTTTTACCTGAAATTTTAAAGTTTTTGAAGGCTTTCCTACATAAGAATATTCTGATTCAGCAAGATGTTTATCTCCTAATAATATTGAAAGCATTTTAAATTTCTCACTTAAATAAAACAATTCATTTGTTTTTTCTATAGCTTCTAATGCATCTCCTGGTGCAGCAACAATACGTGGAAATTCACCATGTCCTGCTCTTAAAGCGATATCTAAATCTGCTTGAGAAGTATATGTGGGAACTCCGCTTCCTGGCCCTGAACGACAAGAAAGATACACCATTAAAGGAACTTCTGATTGTCCCTGAAAACTTAGTGTTTCTGACATTAGGTCATATCCTCCGCCAGAACTTCCAATCATTGTTTTTGCTCCTGCAAATGAAGCACCAAGAGCTGAATTAGCAACTGCTATTTCATTTTCAGCTTGAAAAACTAAATGTCCATATTTTTCTTGCATTCCTCCTAATTCATGCATAACAGGAGTAGCAGGTGTCATAGGATAAGCTATATACAAATCAATTCCTGAATTTACTGCTCCTAAAGCTATAGCTTGACTTCCACTCTGTATCTTTATTTTATTTTTCAATCTTTTCATTTCCATCTTCTGTTTCTCTGAATTTAATCCGAGGTCTAAAGCTTTAACTGCTTTATCTCCAAATTCTTTTTTAACTTTTTTAATAACTTCTTTTTTATCTATACCTATAATAGAAAAAAAACATCCTGCAAGAGCAATATTAATATTTCTACCTAGATTTTTATCTTGAAATTTTTTAAAATCAACAATAAATCCTTTTTTCTTTAGATTTTTTTTATGAATCTCTAATGTCTTATCATCTAAAGCAATTATTCCATCAATTTTTGATTCAGAACTTCCTATCTTTTTGTCAGAAATTGTTAAAATATTAAAATTATGCCCTCCTCTTATAAGAGACTGATAGTCTCTATAATTAAAAGTGAAGTAACCATAATCTGCAAGAACTTCAGATATTAGCTTGCTTACAAAATTAATTCCTTGTCCAGCTTTACCTCCAATTAAAAGATTAAGTTTCATTTTCTATAATTATTTTCTTATCTCTTTTTATGATAATTAAAAAATAATAAGATATTTAAATCTATCCCAAAATATTTATACTTTTATTTCGATATTTCATTATGAAACAAACAATAAATAGCTTATGTAAAAAATTAGAAACAGAACAAAACATAAAGATATTATTTGCTATAGAAAATGGTTCTAGAGCATGGAGAATGCAATCAAAAGATTCTGATTATGATGTTAGATTTGTATTTGCCCATCCTATTGAAAAGTATCTTTCTCTTAATTCTCCTACAGAGGTTATTAATGTTTCTTATAATAAACAAGGAAAAAAAATAAAAAAAGAGGGAGCTTTAATTGATATGAGTGGTTTTGATGTTTTTAAATATGCAAAACTTCTTTCTCAATCAAATCCTACAACAATTGAATGGATAATATCTGATATTATTTATTACGGGGAACAAAACAAAATATTTAGAGATTTTGCTTTAAATAATTTTGATAAAAAAACCTTGTATATGCATTATCAATCTTTATGCAGAAACACTTATACAAAATATATCCAATCTAAAAATAAAGTAACTTATAAAAAATATCTCTATGCTTTCAGAGGACTGGTAAATGCTAAATGGGTTGCAAATAAAAAGATAATTCCTCCAATTAACTTTCCAAATACAGTTAAAAAGATGAAAGGAATTCTTCCTAAAATCATAACAGAAGAGATTGAAAAAATAATACAAGTTAAATCTTTAGGTAAAGAAAAAGATAAAATTCAAAATATAAAAAAACTTGATGATTATATAGAAACATTTCTCCAAGATAAAAAAGAAATTCCTCAAGAATCTAAAACTCCAGATACAGAAAAATTAGATAATGAAATTAGAAAGATATTATTAAAAAATTAATTACTTCTTTTTGTGTCTTTTTTTAGCTTTTTTTCTTTTACTAGATTTTTTAGCTTTCTTTTTTCTGCTTTTTGATTTCTTACTCACTTTTCTTTTTTTCTTTGTCTTTTTTCCATTAGTACTTTTTCTGCTTTTAGCTTTTCTTTTTACTTTCTTCTTGCTACTTTTCTTTTTCTTGGGTTTTTTTCTTTTTAGCTTTTTATTTTTTATCTGTCTTTCTTTACCAAATTCTTTTTCAATAATATTTTTTATCTTGTCAACAACTTCAGGATTTACAAGAGTCATTAAACCTTTTGGCTCCTCATTATTAATAAGATTTTTTAATATTCTTCTCATTATTTTACCACTTCTTGTTTTTGGAAGATCTTCAATAAAAAATACCTTCTTGGGCCTGGCTGTTGGTCCAATAATAGTGTCAACATGTTTTTTCAAATCTTTTTCTAATCTTTCATATTCTTTTTCATCTACAGATTTTTTCAAAACCACAAAAGCAATAGGGACTTCTCCCCTGATTTTATCTGGCATTGAAACAACACCACATTCATTAACAAGCTTGCTTTGGTCTATTGCATTTTCAAGTTCAGCTGTTGCAAGTCTATGTCCTGCAACTTTCATAACATCATCTGCTCTTCCTTCAATTCTTATATAGCCATTTTTATCATAATGAGCTTTATCACTAGAATCATATTTATCTTTAAATTTAGACCAATATGTCTTTTTATATTTCTTTTTATTTTTATGAACCCCTCTTAATAATCCTGGAGCAAAAGGAGATAACTGAACAAGATAACCTGATTTATTTGGCTTCATCTCTTTACCATTTTCATCAACAACTGCATGTCTTGTTCCTGGAAAAGACCTTCCAGCAACAGTAGGGATAAAGGGTCCAATTCCTGGAAGAGCATTTATTAATGTTCCTCCTGTTTCTGTTTGCCACCAAGTGTCAATAACTGGCCTTTTCCCTTTCCCTATAGTATTAAAATACCACATCCAAGATTCAACATCTATTGGTTCCCCAACACTTCCTAGAACTTTCAAACTTTTTAAGTCATATTTCTTAGGCCATTTATCTCCAAATTTCATAAACATTCTTATAGCTGTTGGAGCAGTATAAAATACACTTACATTATTTTCTTGAATAATTTCCCACAATCTTCCTGGATTTGGGTAATCTGGAGCTCCTTCATATATTAAACTAGTAGAACCATTAGATAATGGTCCATAAACTGCATAAGTATGGCCCGTAATCCAACCAATATCAGCAGTACACCACATTACATCTTTTTCATGCAAATCAAAATCTAATTTAGCAGTCCAATAAGCTTGAACAAGATATCCTCCTGTATCATGAACAATTCCTTTTGGTTTTCCTGTTGTTCCGCTTGTATAAAGAATAAATAAAGGAGTATTAGCTTCAACATATACAGGTTCACATAATGATGGCTGTTCATCAACTTCTTTCCATAAAACATATTTTTTATTTTTATATCTAGGATTTTTTTCTATTCTATTAACTATTAAAACTTTTTTAACTTTAGTTCCTTTAATAGCTTCATCTGCTTTATGTTTTAGATTTTCTTTTTTTCCTCTACGATAATATCCATCAGCAGTAATAAGAACTTTAGCTTTACCATCTTTTAACCTTGTTTTTAAAGCTTCAGCTGAAAATGCACTAAAAACAACTGAATGAATTGCTCCTATTCTTGCACAAGCTAACATAGCTACAACTGCCTGAGGAAGAAGAGGCATATAAATAGCTACAACATCTCCTTTTTTCACCCCTAATTTCTTTAATAAATTTGCACATTTATTAACTTGATGATACAACTCCCTATATGTTATTTTTTGAGTTTTCTGCTTTTTAATTTCAGGAACCCAGATAATTGCTGTTTTTTCAGCTCTATGATTATGAACATGTCTATCTAAACAATTAAAACAAGCATTTAATTTTCCTCCTAAAAACCATTTAAAATAAGGTAATTTTTCTTTATATGGCTTTTTCCATTTTTTGTTCCAAGTTATTCCTTCAAGAGCTAATCTCTCCCAAAATCTTATAGGATTTTTTTTAGCAATCTTATAAAAGTTAGGGTCAGAAACCCAGGCAATATCTTTCATCTCTTGTGTAGGCCACATTATCTTGCCTTTTTTCTTAACATAATCTACCATTTTTACCTCTTTTTATAATTATTAAAAACCATGAGGTTATTTAAACTTTTTTATTTAAAAATTTTTATATAAAATTTATAAAAAACTCTAAATCCTAATATCTGATTTATTCTATTATTGTTGCTTCTAATTTTTCATTATTGTTTCTAAATTTATTAAAAACAATAAATCCAATGACAATTAAAACCAAAATTATGGTAAACATCATTCCATATAAAAAATATTTGAATTTTTTTTCAGCTTTTTTTAATAAGGCATGTCTTGAAATATTTGTTATATCTGGATTAGTGTCATTAAAATCAATATCTAAACAGCCTTCTCCTTGCCCATAACCATCTCCATCCATATCTATACAATAAATATCATCAGAACAATTCTTTATATCTTGAGGTTTTTCAAAATCTCCACTGCAATTATTTAAATCAATACAAACTAAGCTTTGAGTATTATTTTGGCAAGTACTCCAGGTACAATTCCAATCAGGATTGCATTGTTCATCTCCTTTATAATCTAGCATTCCTCCACCTCCATTATCTCTACTGCTTCCACCTCCTCTATTTCCTCCCCCACCATTTCCATCATCAGAACTAGGAGGAACAGGACAACTACCACAATCTTCTGAACATAAAGAGCAATTTTCATTATCATCACAATTTCCATTTCCACAACTCTCACTATTAGGATCATAAGACAAACTAAAAGTTTTTGTTTCAGAAGATATTGAATTTCCTGCTTTATCTATGCATTTTACTTCCCAAGTATAATTGCCATTTCTTAAATAAAGAGGAATCCTATTTGGATGTCTTCTTCGTGGATTATAGATGTTTTTCTTTATACTGTTATTTAAAACTAAATAACATCTGGAAATAGGGCTTTTATCACTGATATTATAATAAAATCTTATATTTTTTGTTTTTATAATAGTGTTATTAAAAGGAAGAGGAATTTTTATATCTGGAGAACTAAAATCTATATAAAAATTAATATTTTGAGATTTTTCCTCTCCTTTAGAATTATTAGCATAAAAAATAAACTCATGCTCTCCTTCACTAATATTTTGAAATATCTCTTCTGAATAACTCAGATTATCTGAACCATTAAAAAACCACAAACTATCTAAATCTTCATCTTTACATGTAAAATTAATTAAAATATTAGAGAGGTTATAATATTTTCCATTTATCAGAGAAAAAATATTTAATTTTAAAGAAATATTAGGGATAAGAGGCAAGGAATCAATATTTTGAGAGTTTAATTCATAATTTTTGTCACAAATATAATCTAAATTAGCATCAATACAAATATCTGAAAATCCTTTTTGTAAGGAATTTGTCCAATAATTTCCTCCTATTTTATTGCCCTTTATTATATTCTCTTCTTTCTTTATACTTGTATTCCAGGAATTAGAAAATAATCCCTCCTGATTATATGATAAGTAAGTAGTATCATTAATAATATTATTATATATCTTACTTCCATTTCCATAAATATAAAAAGAACTTATTCCAGAATTTTCAATTATATTTTTTGCAATTTTATTATTTGCATCATCTAAATAAATTCCATAAAATTGGCTATTTTTCAAAATATTCCCATACAAGCTTGAATTTTCATTCCATATGGAAATAATAGAATAAATATTATTATTAAAATAAGATTTAGTTAAATTAATATAACTTCCCCCATAAATATAAGCACCATAAGCATTATTCTCAAAATTAAGATTTTTTAAATTAACATTCTCACAATTTAAAAAATCATTTTCAGCATTATTTAACATACTAATATTCTCAATACTAGAATTAGTAACAGAATATAACCAAAAACCATTTGAAGGAGAATCTTTAACAATAGCATTTTCTAAAGAAAGATTATTTCCTTTTAAATAAAAACTAACCATATGGCTAGTACCTTTAACTTTTATATTTTTAAAAACATTATTATCTCCATCAATTGCAATTGAAGAATTATCTGCACTAAAATTTTTAAAATTATTATGATAAGAACTAGACATGAGTATTCCAAATCCTCCCCATTTTACTGGATTTAAGATTATATTTTTAAATTTATTTTTATGAGAAAATAAACCCCTAATTCCATAAGAAGGGCGATCATCAATTTCCATATTTTCAATCAAAGAATTTTTAGTTTCATATAAATAAATATCTGCATAATTATTTTTAGAAAATTCCAAATCTCTTAATGTTATATTTGTCCCATTAATAACATAAACAGCTCCCCATTTATCTCCTTCATATATCTTATTTTTTTCATCTATAGAATAAACTAAAGGCTTGCCTTCTAAATTAACTTTATCAACATCCTGATAATAACTGCCTGGACTAATTCCTCGAACAATAAAATTTCCATAAGAGTTATTTTTAGAAGAAAGATTTTTTAAAATATTATTTCTACTATTTATAATTCCCATCCCATATCTACTATTTTCAGTATTTACATCTATAATTTTATTTTCTGAACCTCCTTCTAAATAAAAACAAGTCTTTCCAATAGAAGTTATATTAATATTTTTAAAAGTATTATTTTTTAAATCTCCTTCTGCATATACTCCAAATGAATTTGTAGAATCATCTATACTAATATTTTCTATTAAAGAATTTTTAAGAGATTTCATATAAAAAGGAAGGTAAACATATTTAGAAAATTCCAAATCTCTTAATGTTATATTTGTCCCATTAATAACATAAACAGCTCCCCATTTATCTCCTTCATATACTTTGTTTCTAGGATTTACCTCATATAATATAGGTTTTCCTTGAACCATATTGCTATTGTCAATATCATTTCCTTCTATATCTCCTAAATGGAAGTTATACTTGTATTTTTCTTTTTGCCACATTGAAACATTTCTTAATGAAAAATTTGTAGAGCTTGTTACAGCAAAATTATAATAACTATCTTCTAAAGTTATATTGTTTAATTTACAATTATCAGACATCCATAACCATATGCCAAATGAATTGGAGCTTTTAATAATTGCATCTTTTATATCTGTATTTTCTGATTGAGTAACTTTAATTCCATGCAAGCTTGAATTTATTATGTTAAGATTAGATAATTTATTAGATTTAGAAAAACTATCTAGCAAAATAGGATTTCTATCTTGTTTTGAATTTATATCTTGAATTTTATTATAAGAACTTTTTTTAAGATTAATAAAAATATTAGAATTTATTGAACTTAGATTTTTTAAAATATTATTATTAGAATTTTTTAAAAATATTCCCTTTCCTAAATGTTTTTCAATTTCCATATTTTCAATCAAAGAATTTTTAGTTTCATATAAATAAATATCTGCATAATTATTTTTAGAAAATTCCAAATCTCTTAATGTTATATTTGTCCCATTAATAACATAAACAGCTCCCCATTTATCTCCTTCATATATCTTATTTTTTTCATCTATAGAATAAACTAAAGGCTTGCCTTCTAAATTAACTTTATCAACATCCTGATAATAACTGCCTGGACTAATTCCTCGAACAATAAAATTTCCATAAGAGTTATTTTTAGAAGAAAGATTTTTTAAAATATTATTTCTACTATTTATAATTCCCATCCCATATCTACTATTTTCAGTATTTACATCTATAATTTTATTTTCTGAACCTCCTTCTAAATAAAAACAAGTCTTTCCAATAGAAGTTATATTAATATTTTTAAAAGTATTATTTTTTAAATCTCCTTCTGCATATACTCCAAATGAATTTGTAGAATCATCTATACTAATATTTTCTATTAAAGAATTTTTAAGAGATTTCATATAAAAAGGAAGGTAAACATATTTAGAAAATTCCAAATCTCTTAATGTTATATTTGTCCCATTAATAACATAAACAGCTCCCCATTTATCTCCTTCATATACTTTGTTTCTAGGATTTACCTCATATAATATAGGTTTTCCTTGAACCATATTGCTATTGTCAATATCATTTCCTTCTATATCTCCTAAATGGAAGTTATACTTGTATTTTTCTTTTTGCCACATTGAAACATTTCTTAATGAAAAATTTGTAGAGCTTGTTACAGCAAAATTATAATAACTATCTTCTAAAGTTATATTGTTTAATTTACAATTATCAGACATCCATAACCATATGCCAAATGAATTGGAGCTTTTAATAATTGCATCTTTTATATCTGTATTTTCTGATTGAGTAACTTTAATTCCATGCAAGCTTGAATTTATTATGTTAAGATTAGATAATTTATTAGATTTAGAAAAACTATCTAGCAAAATAGGATTTCTATCTTGTTTTGAATTTATATCTTGAATTTTATTATAAGAACTTTTTTTAAGATTAATAAAAATATTAGAATTTATTGAACTTAGATTTTTTAAAATATTATTATTAGAATTTTTTAAAAATATTCCCTTTCCTAAATGTTTTTCAATTTCCATATTTTCAATCAAAGAATTTTTAGTTTCATATAAATAAATATCTG
>CAYMES010000027.1:0-19084 GCA_964389765.1 Candidatus Woesearchaeota archaeon | reverse complement strand
AGCCTTAGTTAAATATTTAAGATAGTCTTTGAGAGTTGGTCTTTGTATATCAAGCGCTTTCGCAGTTTTATTAATGTTAAAACTGGTTCCTGAATTCTTAGCCAATAACTTAAATAAATCTTCCAAAACCTTAGGATTTCTAATTTTAAAGTATCTTACTATATCTTTAAAGAAGATTAATTTTATTTTATCTCTAACACTTTCGCTTATTCTATTATAGTCATTAATATCCAAAAATTCAGGATAGCCTCCAATTATTATGTATCTGTTTAACTCTATTTCTATTTTATTTCTGTTAGGAGTCATAGATCCAATTAATTTTTTTAAGGACTGATGGAATATTTTAACATCTTTCTCTTGAACAGCCTTAACAAAGGATTCCTTCAAATTTGCCTTAATTCCAGAATAATCATCATTTAAGATCTTCCTATACCTCAAAATTTCTGAAAACTTCAGAGGCATCATAACAGAGGTTTTTATTCTTCCTAGAAGAGATTCTTCAGTTCCTTTGTTAATCCATATTGAAGAAGAGCCAGATATGATAAATTTTAAATTGTATCCAAAATCATACCAGTTCTTGAGTATTTTCTCCCAATTGGGTAATTCTTGTATTTCGTCCAAAAATAAATAGCAAGTTTCATTTAAGCTGTCTAAGGGAGTTTTAAGTATATAAGTAGAATAAACCTCTAAAACATCTTTTAACTCAACTCCTTTATTATTGAGCTCAACTTCATCACTGGATAGATATAATATTTTTTTAGGGTCTGTTTTGGAGTCTAATAACTCTTGGATTATTTGGTGTATTAGTATAGTCTTTCCAACCCTTCTAGGTCCTATTATGGAAACAATCTCTCTTCTTTCTAGTTCTCGTTTAATTATGTAATAATCTCCTCTTTTGAAAGAGCTTGTTTTTGATGGTGAAATAGGTTTATTTCCCCACCAAGGATTATATTTATTCAAAATTCTTAATATTTCGGTTTCTGGAATTTCCATAGTGTATATCATACTATCCAACATTTTATAAACTTTTGTATTATATGCTATATAGATTAAAGTGTATATTATGATATACAAACATTTATATATAAGTGTATATTATGATATACAAACATTTATATATAAGTGTATATTATGATATACATATAAGAATCCAGAGAAGATGAAGTTTCGAGGCAACATCTCCTCTGGCATAGAGTCCGCAATGAACCCTACAATAGAAAAAATACAAAGAGAACTTAATAAAACTTTTGAGTCTGTCAGTGGGAAATGGGTTAAAACATCTTCTATACTTGATAAATTAAACTTAAACTTAATAGAACAGAGACAACCAACATTCTCCCCTGAAAGTCTAATCAAACTATATCTTTACAGAAGAATTAAAGGCATTCATTATTATGAAAAGTTAATAGAGCATTTAGAAAATAATGAATCTGATGCTTTTGATCTTGGTTTTTCAAATGGAAATAACAACAAACTAGAATTTCCAACAAAAAGAGCATTTAATAAATTCTTCAAAAATAAAATAAATGAAGAGTTAAAATTTCAATTAGATAATGTCTCTAAAGAAATTCTAAAAGTAGCAACTCAGAAGGGCATTGTTCTAGATTTAGAATTGGTCAATGAAGCAATTAGAGATAAGAAAGATAAAAAGAGAGAGAAAAGAAAAGCATTTCATGAAGCAACTAAATTAGTCAAGAAATTAGTCTATCCTCAGATTGACATTAAAATTAAAGAGAATGGTAAATTCACGACTAAAGACTTATTAGATGTTTTAGTTCATATTGCTTATTCCCATGATTTTACTACAAATGGATCTTCTACATTTCAAGAATTATATCCCGATGCTAAAGCTCCTTCTGGAGATTTAATGTTATATCATTTCTCTAAATTTCAATCAGCTGAAAAAATAAAAGATATGTTTATATCTATATTTGATGTAATCTTTAACTTTGCTAAACAGAATTATAAACTATTAAACAGAAGAAAAGTAGATATTGCTTTTGATATCCATAAAATTCATTATTATGGCAATAAAAACGATATGTATGTGACAGAAGGAAAGAATGAAAGAGGAACAACACATTTCTATCAATTCTTAACCTGCTCAATAGTCGTTGCTGGACAAAGATTTTCTATTGATGCTATTCCAGTTCATAAATTAGAGGGTATTGAAAATTTGGTTAATGAAAGTCTTGAAAGAGTTAAACAGAAAGTGCATATTGATAAAGCATATTTGGATAGAGGTTTTGATAAACCAAAAGTTATCAATGTTATTAAATCTCATAAAGTAAAATTCATCATGCCAAAAGTTAGAAGCTCAACAGTTAAGGCATGGATGAGAAAATCTGAAGAATGTAAAGCAAGAGTTATCGAAGACTTTAAGATTGGTAAAGGAGAAAATAAAGCTATTGTAAATTTAATCCTTGTAGATGATGGAGAGGAAATTAAGAGAGCTTTCATCACCAATTTCTACATTCCTGAGCAACTATCACATTATCTTTATACTTGGTATTCAAAAAGATGGGGAATTGAAACAGGATACAGACAATTTGATCATGATTTTAAAGCAAAGACTACTACTAAAAATTATCATATCAGATTGTTCTATTTCTTATTCCCAATATGTCTATACAATCTTTGGGTTTTGGTAAATATTTGTGTTTCTCTTAGTTTATACAGGAGGTTATCAGAAAAACCAATAATAACCTCTAAACTCTTTGCAGTTGTTCTTTACAAAGTAGCATATGAATATCCTCCAACGTGAGGATTAATTCTATTGGTTATAGAATTGTTCTAGTTGGAACTCTCCTCTTTCTCTGTTATTTCTATAAAATCCTAACCTAAAATCTTAATATCTCCAAAATTCTCTCAAATCTGGTGAGAACTAAAGGCAAAATCTGATAAATAAAGCCATCCTATCTATCAAATCAATTTACTTTCCTATCTACTGAATTTTTATTTAATTACAAATTATATCTCCTAACTAATTCCTCTGCTTGTTTATATCTTTTGCCCTTATTAAGAAATTTTTCAATAACATCATTTAGTCTATCTATTGCCCATATAGTTTTTCCTCCTGAATTTCCACTTGCTTGCCACATCCTAACTAGCTCTATGGAATTGTCATCTTCTGCTCTTCTTACTGAACCAACATAATAAATAGGCCAAGTTCCATAACAAGCAACAACTTTTTTAGAATTTTCTATATCAATTAAACCTCTTTTCCCTATTTTTTCATAGGAAAAATTACTAAATCTCTTCTAACTAATTTATCTAATCTTATTATTTCTTCTGTTACATATATTTAACTTATGATAGTTCTTCTAATTGCCTATACTATTCATAACACTTTTTTGTTTTTAATATAAAAAAATATACTTTTAATATTTATAAATTTACCTTAAAAAATCTTTTTAATATGTTTAGAACTAGATAAGTTATTAAAGACTTGTCTTTAAAAAATAAAATTAACCAAATAATGCAGACAAGCCTTCAGCTGATTCTTCTTCTTTTTCTTCTTTCTTTTCTTCTTCTGGTTCTGTTTTTTGTTCTCCACCAGCTCCTCCTGCAGGAGCTGCTGCAGCTACTGTTGCTGTTTCAAGTTCTTTTTCTATATCTATACCTTTTAAACTAGCAAGCAGTGATTTTATTTTTGCATCATCTGCTTTAACTCCTGTTGCTTCCATTACTTTTTTCATATTTGATTCACTTATTTCTTGTCCTGTTTTGTGTAATAATAATGCAGCATATACATATTCCATTTTTATTCCTCCTTGGATTTAGTTTCTTTATTTTGTTCAGCATTATCCTTATTTTCTGGCTGTTCTTCTACCTTTTTATCAGCTTCTTTATTTTCATCCTCTTGTTTTTCTTCAGATTTTTTTTCAGCTGATTCAGATTCTTGGGAAAGTTTTAAAGAATCTATTATTTTTCCATGAATTACAGCTTTTTTAATTAAATAAGGGATAGTTTCTTTACAATAATAAACTATTTTTTGTGCAAGGCCAAGAGCTTTAGCTCCTGCTGTCTGGATATTTTTTATAGCTTGTTTTTTATTTATCTTTATATCAGTATAAACTTTGTCATCTTTTTGGTCATATGCAGCTATTGGTTCTAATCCTACCTCAAAAGGCTTTATATCAAGTTTTGCCATAACTACAGCAGCATCTTCACTAATTTCTTCTCCTTGTTTAACAATAGTTTTACCTTCTTTAATAGCAATTTTACCTTCTTCAACAGCTACTTTAATTCCTAGATTTCCAAGTTCACTTATAGCTGGACCTGGAACAAGATCTGTTGGACCTTTTTCTATATAAACATCTTCTTCAGCTATTTGTCCTGCTTTTGCTTTAACAGGATTTTTATTTTCAGATAAGATACCTGCTAGTTCAAAAGTACCTAAATCAGAGGACATAACTGCAGAATTTTCTTGAATATATTGTTTTAATTTTTCTAATTTTTTAATTTCAGAACCATCTATAGCAATCTGTAGAATCCTTTTTTTAACAACTTTAATTTCTGCTTCATTTCTAAGTTTTTTCCTTATATCTTGAAATTGTTTTGAAGGGAGACTTTTAATAGAGGAAATCATAAAAGTATTTTTATTTTTAATATTATTTACAAGTCTTTTTACAGTTTCTTTTTTTCTTTTAGAAATACTTGCTTTTATCTTTTTTTCTTTTCCAGCTTTTCCCTGCTTTTGTTCTGCCATTTTAAATTTTTATTTTTATAGGCTTCGACATTGTAAATTTAATTAAAACCTTTTTAATATTCTCTTTATTCCTAGGAAGCTCTTTAATCACAGCTTTATAAACTTCTTCAATATTTTCTGCAAGTTTTTCATATTCCATTTCTTGTTTTCCTACAGAAATTTTTAAACTAGGTTCTTTAGTTTTTACCCTCACTGTTTTATTTATTTTTTCTAAAGTTTCTTTTATAGTTTCATCTTCACTATCTTTTAATATTCCTAAATTTGGAGAAGGCATTTTTCCTACAGGTCCTAAAAATTTTCCAAATGTAGAAGCTACAGAAGGCATTAAACTTGCTAATGAAATAAAGAAATCATAATTTTTAGCCAATTTTCTTAATTTCTTTTTATCATCTTTATATTTTCCAAAATCATCTTTTGTAATACTGTCAACTACTTTAGATTTTTTATCTAAAAATGCACATACTTTTTTATCTTTAATTTTATTAGGAAGGCTTACGAAAGTATTAACTCCTTCTTTTTTAATGTTTATATTTTTTAGATTTATAATTAAGTCAACTGTTTGCGCAAAATTTCTTTTCTTCTGTTTTCTTAGTTCTTGAATTGCACTAATAATTTGTTTTTTATCCATCTTCAGATAGGTTTTATTAAATTATTTTATTTGCCTCCTACATAATGCGTTTATGTCCAGAAATTAAGGACTTCAACGATGTAGTTAGGCAAACTTTAAAGAAAAAAAGTATTTATAAATCTATTGGTAGTTTGATTCTTTCTTTTTAGTTTCTTCTAATTTAGAAAGATATTCCTTTATTCTCTGTATTGTTTGAGGCACTATAAATTTTTCAATTTTTTCTTCAAATATACTTTTTAAAGATTCAAATTCACTTAAATTATATTTATTTTCTTTTTTTTCAACTAACATAATTTCTCTTAATCTTTTTAACTGCCTTCTTATATTACTTTCTGCTATACCTTTTAATTCAAGACTATGTTTTTTTCTTGATTCAATAACTTTCTCTTTAATCTCATCACTAGTTAGAGACTTTCTAATCTTGCTTTGTTTTTCTAAAACCATTAAAACATCCACTATAACATCTCTACTATCCCCAGGTTGTAGAAGTCCTAATGAAAGACAAATTTTTTTAATTAGTTCTCTATCTCCAAGTTTGTAAGGTTTTTCATATTTTCTTAAAGTAATCTCAATAAGAGGACTATCTTTTACCATTCTATTATATCTTCAAACACATAAAAACTTTTAAATCTATGTTTTTTATTTTTCAAATAATAAAAGAGAGAAAAACAAAATGGAATTAATAGCTTTATTATCTTCAGGAAAAGGAAGCTGGGGACAGGTTTCTGGATTAATCAGAAGAGGAGAATGGGATAACATAATTCTTATGGGGGATAGTTTCGCTAAAAAATTCAAAGCTAAAAAAACAACAGAGTTTATAGAAATTAAAGATAAAACAATTAAAGATATGAAGCAGGACATTCTTGAAAAATTAAAAGGAAAAATTAAAGGAACAGAAGTTGCCCTAAGTATTGCAAGTGGAACTGGAAAAGAACACATGGCTTTAATTTCAGCTCTTTTATCAATTCCAGTAGGTATAAGATTTACTGTTTTAACAAAAGAAGGAATTATTTATATGTAAAAACACCATCTAAAATGAGAGATAAAATAGAACTTAAAGGAGAAAGCTACTTTCATTTAGCTAATGGATTTTATAAAAAAGACAACCAGCTTTATCTTTTTGTTGGAAATTCTTATAAAGATAAAAAAAAGACCCAATTTTAATAAAAATTAATGAAGACATTGTAAAGAATCAAAAATCTGATTTAGAAAAGAATAACTCTAAAAATTTTATATTATAATTAAGAGAAAATTAGATATCTTTTTTCCTGATTTTCATCTTGCTTTTATTTTTTCCAATTAAAACTACTGTGCTTCTTTTATCTTCTGCTAATTTTTTCCATCTTTTATCTTGTTTTTTTAATTCTTTTAATAATTTTTTTGAGAACTCTTTTATTTCAGAAAATAAAGGCATCTTATCATATCCCAATCTTTTCCTAGCATAACCAAGTGATTTAAATGCTTTTACATGAACAAAATCTGGTTCTGCTTTTTTTATTAATTCTGCATATTCTTTGGCGTGTTTTCCTTCCATATTAGAAAGCTCGTCCCTAAACCTTTTCCCCTTATTTTTTTTTACAAGGGTAAGTCTTATTACTCTTCTTGTTTTTCCTTTTAATTCCCTAATTATGTCTAAGGTTTTATTAAATTCTTTCCAGGCATTTTTTTTCATAGAGCGGTGCCAAATTTTAAAGAGCCTCTCATTTGAAGTATTAGTAGAAACAGTTATCTGAGTAGGAAGAGCTTTTTCTTTTTGAAGTTTTTTAATTTTTCCTGGTTCTAAACCATTTGTAACTAAAAATGAAATTGCTTTTCTTTTTCTTACTTCTTTTATTAGTTCCCCTAATTTTGGGTAGAGGGTTGGTTCTCCAGAAAGAGAAAAAGTAAATAAACTAGGTTCTTCAGCTTCTTTTAACTTTTTTTTATCTGTGTTTTTATTTCCATAAAATCCACTAAGCAATTTTTTTCTTGCTTTAACAATTCCATTGATAATTTTTTTTGGAGAATCTATTTTAGGAATCTTTGTTCCAAGATTATATTCAATTGCTCTCCAGCAATGTAAACACCGATTATGGCACCACATTACAGCAGGAGACATCTGACAACAGCGATGAGACTCTACACCATAAAATTTTTCTTTCCAACATACTCCCTTTTCATTTAAAGAGTTTTTTGTCCAGAAACATAACTGCACAGCAGAATGCTCTCCAAATATAGCATAATGCTGTTTCTTTAATATATCTCTTACTTTTTTATCCATAATAAAAAATAAAATAGAAAAAGCTTTAAAAATCTACCTTAAAAAAATCAAAATCTAAAATTTATCTTTTTCTTCTTTTTCGAGAAGTTCTTCTCTTTGGTTTTTTCCTAGTTGCTTTTTTCTTTTTTGTTGTTTTTTTTCTTCGAGAAGTTCTTTTTTTAGGTTTTGCTTTTCTCCTAGTTACCTTTCTTTTTGAAGTCTTCTTTCTTCTCTTTGGTTTTTTCCTAGTTGCTTTTTTCTTTTTTGTTGTTTTTTTTCTTCGAGAAGTTCTTTTTTGTGCCATCTTTTACCTCTTTTATAATTTATTTAATAAACTAAAGTTTTTATTATTTAAATACTTTTCGTCAATAAATGATTTATTAAAATAAAGATAAATTCTTTTTATTAAAAGACTATCTTAAAAATATTCTTTAAAAAATTACCCAGGATAAATTAAGATAAAATATATTAAATAATCCTAAAAAACCAGACAACCATCATTAATAATAAGAAGAACAATATTAACATCCCTACATATTTATAAATTTTTTCTGAAATTTTTTCATTTTTAATTATCCCTAAAACTGTCAAATAAAAAAATCTTCCTCCATCTAATATGGCAAAAGGAAGCATATTAAAAAGCGCAACTAAAAAATTAAGTAAGAAAATCCAAAAAATTAGATAATAAATAAAAGAAACAAATTCACTTTTTGCTTGATAGTTTGTAAAAGGTTCTCTAAAAAATGCAAAGGTATATTCTATTTGCGTAGTGCTCATAATAGTATTTCCAATTCCGATGATTCCTTTATTCTCATTATTAGGATGTTGAGCTAAAGTAATATTATATTCAATTATCTCTTCTTTATATTTTGTCTTAATATTTATTTTATCTCCAGGACCATAATTTTCCATAATTTCAGAAAGATCACTATACTTCCTGATATACTCTCCCTGTATTTCTATAATTGCTCCTTTTAATCCTGCATTTATTGCCGGATAATCTCCATACAATCTCACAAAATTAGTTCCAGTTTCTAATTGTTCTTTTAAATTTTTTAAAGATACTAGGTAAGATTTATTTCCAGCATAGACTCTGGTTAAATTTTGAGAATCACCATTTAAATCCATTATTATTTCTTCACTTATGTTATCTTCTATATTTTCTATTAATACTTTATGAGTATTATTTTCTATAATTATTCCATTTATTTTATTTATAGAACTTACATTAACTATAGAAGTAGAATATGTATCAAATAATGCTCCTGATGGAACAAAATTTAAATAAAAGACACCTGTAAGTATTAAGAGAAAGACTCCTGCAAAAATTAAATTTGAAAAAACACCAGCAGATAAAATTCCCATCTGATCTGCTTTAGATTTTTTAGCCATCTTTTTTTCATCTGGTTCTACAAAAGCTCCTAAAAAAGGTCCTAAAAAAGCAAATCCAGTAGACTTAATTTTTAGTCCTACAGCTTTTGCAAAAATTCCATGAGAAAATTCATGAACAGTAGCTACAACTAAAATCGATATTATGAAGTAAGTAAAATAAAAAGGAGGAAAAAAACTTTTTAATCCAAATAATTGGGGAAAGTAAGGAATTACAGGAGCTAAAGGAGGAGCTTTAATTATTTCTGTAAGTTGAGGATATCTAAGATATTGATAAACTGCTCTTCCTCCAAGGTAAATAACAGAAATCATTAATATATATCCTAAAAAAATTGAAAAATATTTTAGAACATTAATAATCTTCTTATATTTGATTCCTATATAATTAATGACTTTTATACCAAATTGGGTTTTATATAAAAAAGCTATTTTCATATCTCTCTGAAGATTTTTTCTGTTTTTATATAAAAATAAAATTACAAATATCCCAAATAATATCAGAAAAATTATATCATAAAATAAAAAATCCATTTTCACCTATTTTTTCTTTTTGGTCCTAAATTCTTTTTTGCCGCATCTCCTACACTTTATTTTTTTATCAATAATCTTTCTAGGATCTGCTCTGATTTTAGTCCCACAATTTTTACATACGAATATATTTTTAAATAATCTATCTTGAACAGCTTTTATTTTTGCCATTTTAAATCTTTCTTTTAATTATCATATGGTCATTTATTTTCCAATATTCTACTTGGTCTTCCTCTTTTATTTCAACTCCTTGTTCTATTGGTATTTCTAATGTTTCATAGCTTTCTAAATCCATGACACTTGCTTTATTCCCATCTACATTCATTACCTGGGCTTTTCTTTTCTCAATCATTGGAACTCTTAATTTTTCTCCCCCAGGAACAACTATAATTTTTTTCTTTCCTGTTAATATGCCTTCTGCTTCAATCCTGCATTTTGCATGTCCATGTCTTCCTGGTTTGCTTATATCAACTTTTTTAACAGTATATGGTTCTCCTTCTATTTCAATACTTGTTCCAGATTTAGCATCAGTAGCATTAATAATTTTATAAGCCATGTTAAGGACAGATAATTTGTGTTTATAAATCTTTTGAGAAAATTATTTATTTTAGATAAAATATATGAATTTTTATTAAAAAATCAAAATGCAAAAATTTAAAAGAAAAATTATTCTAAGAATATTATGAAAACTAAGAAAGGCGATTTTGTAGAAATAGAATATATAGGAAAAATAAAAGATAATGGAGAAGTTTTTGATACAAATATAGAAAAAGAAGCTAAAAAAATAGGAGCTAAAGATGTAAAACCATTAATAATATGTATCGGAAAAGCAATGGTTGTAAAAGGATTAGATAATGCATTAGAAGATAAAGAAATAGGAAAAAAATATCATGTTGACATATCTCCTGAACAAGGTTTTGGAAAAAGAGATGCCTCACTAATCAGGATTGTACCAATGAGGGTGTTTAAAGAAAAAAACATGAATCCTGTTCCAGGAATGATGTTAAATCTAAATAATTCTCTTGCAAAAATCATCTCAGTTTCTGGAGGAAGAGTAAGTGTTGATTTAAATAATCCTCTAGCAGGAAAAGACATTGAATATGACATCACAATAAAAAGAAAAGTTGAAGATGAAAAGGAAAAAGTCAATGCTTTACAAGATTTTTTCTTTAGACAGAGATTTGATTTTTCAATACAAGAAAATAAGATTATATTTGACAAAAAATCAGAACCTTTTGTAAAAGTATTTTCTCAAAAATTAAAAGATATTTTAGGAAAAGAAATTACTTTTCCAAAAAATAAATCAGATAAAAAACAAGATTCAAAAACAAAACAAACAACAGAAAAAAACTAGTTAAATAAGATATCTTTTATTTATTCCTATAAATATTAATTATTTTCTAAGATGTATATAAATTTTTATATAAAAATTTATAAACTAACCAAGCTTTTATTTTTCAATGGTTAATGAAGAATTTGAAAGAGAGGAACAAGAACAAGAGGTATCAAATATGCAAGAATCTTCAGCTATGCCTTCAGATATAAGTGATATTGACAGAGAATTAGAATCCCTGTTAAAAAAACAAGCAGCTAAAGTTAAAGTATTTGGGATAGGAGGTGGAGGAGGAAACACTCTTAATAGGATGAAAGAAATAGGAATTAAAGGAAGTGAACTTATAGCTGTAAATACAGATGCTCAAGACCTTCTTTATACTAATGTTGATTATAAAATCCTTATAGGGAAGGAACTAACTCAAGGAGTTGGAGCTGGTTCTAATCCAAGAGTAGGAGAAGAAGCTGCTCGTGAAACAGAGCACGAGATTAAAAAGAAAATTACAGGAGCAGATATGGTCTTTATAACTTGTGGTTTAGGAGGAGGAACAGGTACAGGAGCATCTCCAGTTATCGCTGAATTAGCTAAAAAACAAGGCTCTTTGACAATTGGAGTAGTTACATTGCCATTTACAATAGAAGGAAAAAAGAGAATTGAAAATGCTGTAAATGGTTTAGAAAGATTAGAAGATGTTGTAGATACATTAATAGTTATTCCAAATGATAAATTACTTGAATTAGCTCCCGAACTTCCATTACATACTGCATTTAAAGTTGCTGACGAGATACTTACTAATGCTGTTAAAGGAACTACAGAACTTGTTACTAAAGCAGGGCTTGTAAATTTAGATTTTGCTGATATTAAAGCTGTCATGTCTAACGGAGGAGTATCTCTTATTGGAATGGGGGAAAGCGACAGCCAGCATAGAGCTACAGAAGCAGTTGATAAAGCATTAAATAACCCTCTTCTTGACGTAGATGTTACAAATGCAACAGGAGCTTTAGTTAATATTATAGGAGGTCCTGATTTAAGTTTAGATGAAACTAAATCTATAGTAGAAGTTGTTGGAAATCGTTTAAGTCCTGAAGCAAGATTGATCTGGGGAGCCCAAATAAGCGAAGATATGGAAAAATCAATGAGAGTTATGTTAATTATTACAGGGGTTAAAAGTAGTCAGATTTTAGGACCTGGAGAAACAACAGAAGAAAAGAAAACAAGAGAAATGTCAGAAGAACTTGGAATAGAATTTTTAGAAGAATAATAAATTTTATCCTTTATCTATTAGATTTTTAATTATATAAATATTTTTAAGTTTATTCTCCATATACTTTTATGTTTAATCTTCTAAATATATTAAAAAATACAGTTGTAAAAACAACAAAATATTAAAGAGAATATTTTTTAAGAACAGGAACAAATAATAGATATAAAAACCCCAGAGATATTTTAAGAGAGCATATAACAGATGAGAAATAATCAAAAAACAATCAATATATTCAAAAATTACTCAATTTTTAAATTTATTTTTGGGAAAAGCTATTCCTCTTATAGCAGATTCACCTTTACTTTTATATCCTGTTTTTATAGAAAGAGGGGATATAAACTGCTCCTTATTAATTATAACAGAGTTATATGGGGCGGCTCGGGACTTTTAGGATAGATTGTAGTAGAAGATATAATTAATTAGAAGAATGGAAAAAAGGAAAAGATTATGAAAATAATTAACTTTTTCGAAATCCTGTTTATTAACAACAAATTTAAAAACCTAAATCTTCTTTAAATTTTATGAAAAGCTATATAATTAAAGGAACAAAAAAAACAAAATCCTTTTTAAACCAATGTATAAGAGTCTGGAGAATTTTAAGAAAACCAGATGCAGAAGAATATAAAACAACTGCAAAAGTTGCAGCTATTGGATTAGGAATTGTAGGATTAATAGGATTTCTTATTTCTTTATTAATTAATTTCTTTAATTTTTGATAAAATTAAAATTAGGAGATTCTTTTTGTAGATTATATAGCAAAAAGAAAAAATATTCAGATCTTTCCAGAAACAGGAATCAATCTATGATTATTGGGAAGAATATGCTAAGATGTCTAAGACTTAGAAGATTTTTCTTCAGAAGTAAATCTAAGTTTTCTCCAAGAACATCCTATTAAGAAACATACAGGAAGATATCTTCAAGAGATTTATGAAGATTGGATAACTCCGAAAAATAATTAGCGAGTTGAAAGGCTGAATAAAATAGCAGATTAAGTTAATGTTCTTTCTATACCTAAAAATTTTTCAATTAAAATCTTCGAGACTTTACTTGTGAAACATATGAAATTATTTATAGAGAACTTATCAAATCAAAATTTAGAAATTTTAAATAGTATTCTAATAATTTTATTTATAGAAATCTTTATAAATAACTAATCTTACTTATTAGTACTGCTTCTTAAAAAATTAAGGAGTAGCTTAAGCAAAATGATATATGTTATAAAAGTTACAACAAACAAAGAAGATAAAGCTTTTGATATGATTAAAGATAGAGTAGAAAAAAAGAAATTAAAAGTACATAGCTTAGCAAGACCTCATGGATTAAGAGGTTATATTTTTCTAGAAGCAGAAGAAAGAGAATCAGCAGAAGAAGCTGCTTATGGATTGCCTTATGTTAAGGGAATTATAGGAAAGACAATAACATATGAAGAAATTAAAAACATGTTAGAACCAACAGTAGCAGAAATAAATGTAGAAAAAGGAGATATTGTAGAACTAATTGCAGAACCTTTTAAAAAAGAAAAAGCTAAAGTTACGAGAATAGATAAGCAAAAAGAAGAAGCTGTTGTTAGTTTATTAGGAGCAGCAGTCCCTATTCCTGTTACAGTAAAACTTGATAATCTAAGAGTTGTAAGAAGAGAAAAAGAAGAAGATGAAGAAATTGATACAAATCCTTTAGAAACTCAACAAAAAGAAAACAAGGAATAAATTTAAAAATAAAAAAATATGTTAGTGTTAAAATGATTTTAAAACTTTTAGTAGAAGGTGGAGATATGAAACCAGGACCAGCCGTAGGTCAGAAACTAGGTCCCCTTGGAATAAATGTAGGGAAAGTAGTACAAGAAGTAAATAATGCAACTCAGGAATTTAAAGGATTAAAAGTTCCTGTAGAAGTTGATATAGATAAAGACAAATCATTTAGTGTAAATGTTTTATCTCCTCCCACATCAGAGCTTTTAAAAAAAGAATTAAATTTAGAAAAAGCTTCTGGAGAAGCTAAAAAAATCAAAGTTGCAAATGCAAGCATAGAACAAATCATATCTGTAGCTAAAACAAAACATTCTCATATGTTGGATAAAGACTTTAAATCTGCTGTAAAAAGCGTAGTTGGATGTTGTGTTAGTGCAGGAATTTTAGTTGAAAATAAATCTCCTAAAGATATAGAAGAAGAAATTGATCAAGGAAAATATGACCAAGAAATTAAAGAGATGAAAACACAAACCCCTCCTGAAAAAAAACAAAAATTAGATGAATTTTTTGAAAAATTAACAACAAAACAAAAAGAAAAATTAAAGAAAGAAGAAGAGGAAAAAGCAGCTAAAGAAGCTGAAAAAGCAGCAGCAGAAGAAAAACCAGAAGGAGAAGAAAAATCAGCAGCAGAAGAAAAACCAGCACAAGAAAAACCAGAAGAAGCTGCTGAAAAAGAGACAGCTAAAAAATGAAAATAATTAGATTTATAAACATATTATATTTTAATGAGTCGAGGGGCTGTGGGGTAGTCTGGTAGCCTTTCGGCTTTGGGAGCCGACGACCCCAGTTCAAATCTGGGCAGCCCCATTTTTTTATTAAAATGGCAAGAAAAAAAATAATAGGAAAAGGATTTGGAGCAAGATATGGAAAAAAGCTTAGAGAGAATTATGCAACTGTAGAAAAAAAACAAAGAAAAAAACAAAAATGTCCTTTCTGTAATTCCTTATCAGCTAAAAGAGTATCAAAAGGAATTTTTGTCTGCAATTCTTGTGGAAAAAAATTTGCTTCAAGAGCCCATTATGTTAAATGAAAGTTTTTTAAATGCTCTTAGTTTATTAAATTTATAAAATGGCAACATATAAATGTTTCAAATGTGGAAAAAAAATCTCTCATAAAACTTTAGAAAAGAGATTTGTCTGTCCTAATTGTGGTTCTAAGATTTTTTACAAACCGCGAAAGCATGTAGCTAAAGTCAAGGCAATTTAAAATGCAAAATCCAGATAAAAAAACTCAGGAAAAAATACAAAGACTTCAGGCTATTGAGCAACAGGTTCAATCTTTACTTATGCAAAAACAATCTTTTCAATTAGAATTAGATGAAACAGAAAACGCTTTACAAGAAGTTAAAAAAACTGGAGAAGGAGTGTATAAATTAATAGGACAAGTATTATTAAAAGCTTCAAAACCAGAAGTTGAAAAAGAATTAAACCAGAAAAAAGATATTCTTTCTTTGAGAACAAAATCAATAGAAAAACAAGAACAAAATCTGAATCAGGAAAAAGAAAAATTAAGAAAAGAAGTAATGAATAAGATAAAATAATCCCTTAAACTGTTATAAAAAAGAATAGAAATATTTATAAAGTTATGACATTTTGTTTTAAAAATGGTTATGGACAAGATAAAAAAAAGGTTTTCTGGAATGTTTGGAGATTCTGAAGAAGAAGCAGAATATATAGAGTTAGATTTAGGTCAACAACAAGCTAAAAAAACCAAAATTAAAGTAAAACCTTTTGTTTTAAAAAAATTTGAAGATGTTACAGATATCCTTAATTCTTTAAGGGAAGGTTATACTATCGCAGTTATTGATTTAAAACCTCTTAAATCAAAAGATATTATAGAATTAAAGAGAGCTATAGCCAAGATAAAAAAAACAGCAGATGCTTTAGAAGGCTCGATAGCAGGTTTTGGAGAAAACATAGTAATAGTAACTCCTAGTTTTGCAGAAATTGCAAAAGGTGAAAAACTAAGTGATGTTGAAAAGAAAAAAGAATAGGACGAGAACTTTAAAAAATCTACCAATAATCTCTAAGATAATTAAAAAAGCTTTGTTTTCTTTTCATATTTTTGTAGAAAAAAGAGAACCTATAGAAGAAGCCAATATTTCATATAGGAAAATTTTTAATTCATTCTATAAATTTGTAGCTTATTATGTTCTAATACTAAATCTTATAAATAACTTTTTCTCATTATATTTATGAAAGTCTTATTTATAAATACTGAAATTAAAAAATCTTTTAAAATAAAAGACAAAGAATTAGAAAAACTTCCAAAAAATATATTTCTAGTTTATTCTATACAATATAAAAAATCTGCTAAAAATATTAAGAAAAAACTTAAAAATCAGGGAAAAAACATTAGAGGATTTAAACAAGTATTAGGATGTTCTGAACTAAATACAAAATTCCCAATATTATTAATTGGAAGTGGTTCTTTTCATGCTTTAAACCTTTTATTGCAAGATAATGAAGTTTATATTTTAGAACAAGGAAAAATAAGAAAAATACCTAGAAAAGATATTAAAAAACTTAAGAACAGAAGAAAAGCAGCATTAACTAAATTTTTATCAGCTAAAAAAATAGGGATTATTGTATCTTATAAACCAGGACAAGAAAATTTTTCTTTTGCAAAATTAATTAAGGAAAAACTGCAAAAGGAGTATAAAGATAAAAAGTTTAGAATATTTATTGCAGATAATATATATCTTCAAGAATTAGATAATTATAATATAGATTCATGGATAAATACTTCTTGCCCTTCTTTAACTTACGATAATAGGATAATTTCAATTAGGGAATTAAAAAAATTCAACATTATCTAAGCATTTAAGATTTAGCTATTGAAAATACTAATTTTAAAGAAACTATTACTGTTGCTGGTATAAACATTACTAAAAGAGCATTAAGTATGCTTCCTAATTGAGGAATTATTTCAAGAGCACTAGCACCCATATAACTTACAATAACTAATGCTAAAGCTGCTAATAAAAAAGTATGAACATCTTTATCACCTACATTAAGAAACCCTACAACAACTCCTAAAATAACTAATAATGCTAATATTATTGTTGATGCTGTTTCAGCTAATTGAATTTGGAACAAACCAATTATAATTGCTAAGATTACACCAATTAAAAAAGCCCATGCTCCTATTAGATTTTCTTTAGCTTTAGATTTATCTTTCTTAGACATTTTTACCTCCTTTTAATTTAAGTATGTTAGATGATTTTTAAATTTTTCTTTTTGTTGAAGTATATAATATATATTATCATATACAAATCTTTATAAAGGTTTTCTAACTTTAAAATCGTAACAAAATAAACTAAATTTTACAATGAAATATAGACTTTTAACTTTTGTTTTATTAACTATGATATTGTTAACATTAGGCGTAATTGCTTTAAATGTTAATGTAATAACACCAGATGAATTAACAAAAACAAAACAAACAACAGAATTAACTATAGATAATAATGAAGCAAATGCAGTAAATATTACCTTGCCTAATTCATTTGAAATAAGTGGCAGTGAAGAAAAGTTAACTGTTAATGTAAATCAAACATCTTTTAATGATGTTGCAGGAGGAGATAGTGTTACTGCTCTTTTAACAAGAAGAAATGTTCCTTCAGATTTTGAATTAGGAGAACACTCTCAAGATATAGACATTGAGATTGTAGAATCAGAAAATTCAAGTGTAACAGATACAAAAACAGCAACCATAACTTTTGTAAATTCTTTTTGTGAAGCAGGAGAAAATGGAACTTTGGAAATATCAGATTTAGATATAGATAATCTTGATGGATATGATGATGAATGGCAGCCTTTAGAGGAAATAGAATTAGTTGTTGAAGTTGAAAATACTGGAAATGATGAAATAGATGATGTTGTTATTGAGATAATGATATTAGATGATGATAATGATGACGTTACAAAAGATTTTGATTTTGAAGATGAAGAAATTGATATAGGAGATATTGATGAAGATGAAGAAGAAACAGGAACATTTAGAATAAAAGAATTATCTCCAGAAGTAGATGACGGAGACTATAGGATTTTCATTAAAGCATATTCAGAAGATGACGAAGAACTTAATTGCATTGCTTCTTCAAGCAGTTTTAGTGAGGATTTTTATCACCAGATAATTATTGAAAGAGAAGAAGATAAAGCAGTAGTAGTCAGAGATTATGAAGCTCTATTAGAAGCACAAGCAGGAGATACAATAGAAGTAACTTTTAATACATATAATATAGGCGAAGAAGATGAAGATGATGTTTTGATAACTTTAAGAAATTCTGAATTAGGAATAGATGAAAGAGAACATATAAGAAATTTTGATGTTGGAGATAAAGAAGAAATAACATTCAACTTTGATATTCCAGAAGATGCAGAAGGAGGCATTTATTACTTAGACATATATACATATTTTGATTATGATGATGGAGATGTTTTTGAAGAAAGTTCTTATGATGAAAATTCTCTTGATGATTTAGACAAAAGATACAGAATAAGATTAGATGTAACTGAACTTCCAGAACCAGAATTAGATGCAGAAATAACAGCTAAACTTGTTTCAGAAAAAGCAGTTGCAGGACAACAACTTATTATTCAGGGAACTTTAAGAAATACAGGAGAAGCTGAAACAACATATTCTTTAGATGTTTCTGATTATGATGAATGGGCTACACTTGAAGATTTAGAACAAGATAGCTTAACTCTTGATCCTCAAGAATCTGAAGATTTTGACATTACTTTTAATGTTAATGAAGAAACTGCAGGAGAACAGATGTTTACAATAACAGCTGAATTTGGAGAACAAGAACAAGAACAAGAAGTTTCAGTAGTAATAGAAGAACCAATATCTGGATTTACTGGAGATGCTATAACAGAACATTTTAGAGATAACTGGTTTATATGGCTTATAGCTGTTATAAACATAATCTTAATCATAGCAATAATCATAGTTGCAAGAAGAATCTCAGTAGTGAGACAATAAATTTAATTTTTTTATTTTTATTTAATTTTATATTTATAATTCTTTTTTTTATTTTTTAATATCTTAAGAAATCAGGCTTTATAATTTATAATGCCCTTTTAAATTCCATATACTATTAATAATTTAATAAATCTTTTTCACCTATCAGGTTCAAAAGTTCTAATTTTATGAAACAACAATATTTTAACTATAATAAAGGCTTTGGGACAAAATTAAGAAAATTCCAATTAAAATCTTCTGTTTATGTTAAAAATC
>CAYMES010000026.1:4808-20906 GCA_964389765.1 Candidatus Woesearchaeota archaeon | reverse complement strand
TCTATAGTTTCTCTCAAATAAGATAAATATCTTGTTATTCTTTTTATACTTTCTTATCTAACATCTATTCAGTATTTTAAAAATTATTATAAATATCTTTCCATAATTATTTAAATTTTATGTTCTTATACTTGATATGAATATAAAAGCAGTTGATTTACCCCTTCATTCTGGTTCTTGTCCAAGATGGCTTTTTCCAAGAATGGAGAGATTAGCAGAACAGGTTTTTTTAGCCCTAGATTTGGAATATGGAGATAAGGAGATTTTATCAAGATTAAGCAATCCATTATGGTTTCAAGCTTTAGGATGTACTCTTGGATTTGACTGGCATAGTTCTGGACTTACAACTACGACAACTGCAGCTATAAAACAAGCATTAAATAAGATTAATATTGGAATTTATGGTGCAGGAGGAAAAGGAAAAACATCAAGAAAAACTCTTCAAGAAATAAAGCAAAAAGCAGAAAAAATAAATCTCTCAGATATAAAAACAGACAAGTTTATCAAAGCAAGCAAGTTATCTGCAAAAGTAGATTCTTCATGTCTGCAAGATGGATTTTCTTTATATCATCATGCATTTTTCTTTTCATCTAAAAATTGGACAGTAATTCAACAAGCAATGCAATCTCCAACAGGAATATATGCAAGAAGATATCATTGGAACAATATCAAAAGAGCGAGATTTTTAAATAATCCACATAATGCTGTCTGTTGTGACAAAATTGTCAGTCCTTTAAATCTATCTTCAGATATCTCAAAACAGACAAGAAAAGCAAGTTTAGATATTGCAAAAGATTTTTCAGATTTTAAAAGGTATTTCACTATTGAAAAAAATCTTTCAAAAAAACAGACTTTTTTATCTGACTTCTTATATAAAAATTCTCCTAATATTTTAAAATTTAATAAAGAACATTTTCCTAAATTCTCTCTTAGTTATCAAAATCTTAACACTTTGAAAGCTGTACAAGAATATAAGCCAGATAGTTATGAAGAAATGTTATTATTAAAAGGAGTAGGAGCTAAAACTATTCGTTCTTTAGCTTTAATTTCTGAATTATTATTTGGAACTGAAATTTCATGGCAGGACCCAGTTAAGTTTTCTTTTTCCCATGGAGGAAAAGATGGGTGGCCTTATCCTATTAATAAAAAACATTTTGACAAAAGCATTCAAACCCTTAAATCAGCAGTTGAAAATTCCAGAGTAAAAGAAAAAGATAAATTTAAAGCTTTAAAAAGATTAAAAAAATTTATAACTTAAATATATAATATGATATAAAAATGAAAATTAATAAAGAGAGATTTTTTTATATAATTATTGGAATTATGGCCTTAGATTTAATTATGGATTGAATAGATGATCTTGGAACACCCCTTTATCTCATACACTTAATAAGATACATTTTTATAATAGGGATCTCTTTATTATTAAGTATATCTTTTAAATCTAAAAAACAACATAAAAAAACATCCAAATGAAACCAAAATTATATGCAACAGGAAATGAAAACATAAAAAATGCAAATATCTCTTATTATATTTTAGAAAAAGATAAATCTTTTTTAGACTGGCTTTCAAAATTATTAAGAAATGTTCTTGATTTAAATTCAGAAAAAGCTAAATTTATTATGATACCAGGAGATACAAATAAATCTAATTCACAAGATAAAATCTATGAAAAAGATGTTAAAAAAATGATAGATATACATGAAAAATATGGAAAAGGTAAGGAAAGAGCAGATATCTTTTATGGAAAAGATAAAGTCTTTCTCACTATTAGAACTTCAAAAGATAAAAGAAAAAAACTTTCAGATTTTATTAGAAAAACAAAATCCTGGGTAAATATTAAAAAAACAAAAAAAGTTCCTGATTATGCTAAACTAACTAAAAAACCAAATGGAAGATAAGCTTCTCTTATCCCTGTATGTAACCAAATCCTCCAATCTACTAAAAAATTAATACATAACCCTTCGATAAAAAAAGCAAACAGGGGAATTTTCTTCTTATATTTTACCAGGAACATTAAAAAACAATTAAAAATATAATGTCAAAAAATACATAATCTAATTGAAAATTCCTTATTACTTCATACATTTTAACCCCTACAAGCTTTTACAAATCCTTTAAATATAGGAGAAGGATTTAATAATGAAGACTTGAATTCAGGATGAGCTTGAGTTGCAATAAAGAATTTATGTTCTGGAAGCTCTATAAATTCAACTAATCTTTTATCTGGAGAAATTCCACTAAATATCATTCCATTTTTCTGTAGAATTTCATGATACTTAGGATTTAATTCATATCTATGTCTGTGCCTCTCATAAATAGCATCCTTCCCATATAACTTTCTTACTTGTGTATCTTTTTTTAGTAAGGCTTTATAAGCTCCTAATCTCATTGTTCCTCCTTTATTTGTTATATTTTTTTGTTCAGGCAATATGTCAATAACAGCATGCTTTGTTTCTGGATTTATTTCAGATGAATCTGCTCCCTGAAGTTTCCAAATATTTCTTGCAAACTCTACAACAGCAAGCTGCATTCCTAAACATAAACCGAGAAAAGGTATATTATTTTCTCTTGCATATCTAATAGCTGATATTTTTCCTTCTATACCTGAACTTCCAAATCCTCCAGGAATAATTATCCCATCATAATCTTTTAGTTTTTTAATATTTCTCGGATTTGTTTCAAATTCTTTTGCATCTACCCATTCAATATCTATTTCTAAACCATATTCTGCACCTGCATGTTTTAATGCTTCATTTATGGAGATATAAGAATCAGTTAACCTAAAATCACCTATATCTAAATACTTTCCAACCATACCTATTTTAATTTTTTTCAGAGGATTAATTATACTATTTACTTTATTTTTCCATCTCTCCCAGTCTGCTTTCTTTTTCTTTTTTAAATCTAGTTTATTAAGTAGTTTTTCACCCATATTTTCTTTTTCTAAATCTAAAGGAATTACATAGATAGTGTTAACAGTTCCTTTTCCAATAACATCTGGCATTGAAATAACATGGTCTGATTTGACATTAGAATATTTTTCTATTTTTTTCTTTCTTACTTCATCTAAAGCTCTTTTTCCCCTGCATAATATAAAATCAGGATGAACTCCATTTTCTCTTAACAATTTTATTGCTGTTTGTGTTGGCTTGGTTTTCATCTCCTCAATATGGCTAGGAATGGGAAGATAACTAACTAAAATATAACAAATATCCTTTTTTTCAATTTCATTTTCTAAACTTTTAACAGCAAATAAAAAAGGAATGTTTTCATAATCTCCAATAGTTCCTCCAATTTCTATTAAAGCAACATCATAATTTTCTGATGCTTTTTTTATTCTTGTTTTAATTTCTTCAGGCACATGTGGAATAAATTGAACTGTCTTTCCAAGAAAGTCGCCTCTTCTTTCTTTTTCAATTAAACTTTTATAAATTTGCCCAGTAGTTATATTATTTTTTTTAGGAATACTAATATCTAAAAATCTTTCATATGTACCTAAGTCCTGGTCTATTTCTCCTCCATCTTCTGTAACCCATACCTCTCCATGTTCAGTTGGACGTAATGTTCCAGCATCACAATTAATATATGGGTCAATTTTTATAGCTGTAACCCTAAATCCATATTCTTTCATAATCCTTCCAATACTTGCAGTAGCTACACCCTTACCAACACCAGAAATAACACCTCCTGCAACAACAATGTATTTTACCATATTAAATATAGATAAAAGATAATTATAAATATTTTCATAATCTATAAATAGTGTTAAATCACTTTAATAAGATTAAAATGGAAAAAAAATCAGAATTTCAGGATAAAGAAACTGAAAAAAGAAGCTATTATTATAAATTACAAGAAATGGAGATTTTTAAATTAGGCAGACAAAAAACAGATAAATTTTATAGATATTCTTGGAAACTCACTAATAAAGGAAAACAAATCTGCAATTCAAATCCAAATCTAAAAAACCTTCTAAAACAAGGGGATATAAAAGAATTTTATAAAAAAATTAAAAAACTAACCAAATAAAAAATCTTCATTTAACACATCGCTATTTGCTATAATATCTGTAGCTGTTATAATACCTATTAATTTACCTTCTTCTGTAACAGGCAATCTTTTTATCTGATGTTCTGCCATTATTAATGCAGCATTATCTATAGTTTCATTATGATCTATAGTTACAACACTTTTAGACATTACAGATCCAGCTTTTTTATTAATATTTGACATATTTTTCATTATATCTCTTTCAGTAACAATTCCCATAATTTTTTCTTTATCTAAAACAATTAAACTTCCAATATTCTTATCTGACATTATTTTAGCTACTTTTTTCAAACCAATATCAGAATCAACTGCAATTGCTTTATTCATAATTTCATTAACTTTCATTTTATCCTCTTTTAATAAAACAAGCCTATATAATATTTAAACTTTTCTTTTATTAATTTTAAATAAAGAAAGATTATTAAATCCACCCAAGCATTCGCCTTATTTTTGCATCATATAAAACTAATACAATATGTTTAACTTTAGAAGATAAAGGATTTTTCTTTTTAATATGGCTTTCAAATTTTCCTGCCTTTATCCTCAATCTTAGAGAATTTTTTAAATCTTCTGAACTTGAAAAATCAATATCTTTATAAAATTCTATATATGCATTTCCTATATCTTCTAACATATGAGAATCAGAACTAACAATTGAATTTAATCCTGTTTTTTGTTTAATTTCTTGTATTCTTTTTGTTTTTAATTTTTCATAATTTCCATTAAACTCTTCAAAAGCATGAAAATAATTCTGATATCTTATTAAATTCTTTTTACTTATTCCATTATTAGTCCACCAATGATCAGCAATAATCACAAGATTCCTCTGCTTTCCTGATTCTAATGAATGCTCTAATCTTATTTTTGGATACATACTTGCACTATAATTTTGCCCTAAAAAAAAGCACATGTCCTTTATCTGTATTTACTTCTTCACCTTTAATAACTCTTAGCAACTTGCCATTATCTTGGTTTTCAAATATAATTGCATTAGAAATCTCCTTCTTGGATGTATATTTTCCTGTTTTTCTATCTCTTGCAGAATCTGTAAATCTTTCATATCTTCTGTCATTAAAATTAACAAGAGAAATTCCATCAATTCCACTAGTTTCTATAGAACTAAGAATATCATCAATATCTCTAGAGCCTTTTTCTAAACTAAACTTTCCTTTATCCCATACTGTAAATAAATGAGTATGTAAGTCATATTTTACCATTTTACATTATTTTATCTCAGAAATCTCTCTGAGGCAAGACCACCTCTATTAGATTAAGGAGAGTTATGTTTTTAAATTTTTTTAAATCAATTCTCCTTCTGTTAAAAGATTAAATAAAATCACTTATCTTATGCCTAAATTCTAAAGAAACTAACCATAAAATAAGTAATATAGCGTCAATAGATGGAACAATACTTCCTTGCCATGCATAAGGAAAAACTCTTATTAGATTTAAACCAATAGAAAAACTATTAAAAGGATAAAAAGGCATAATTGCTCCTGCAATCAACATATCTAATAATAAATGAATAAAAATTCCAAAAGCAATTACAAGAAAAATATTTCTTAATTTAAGATGTCTTTCTCCAAGAGCTTCATTTTTAAAACTATAAAAAACTAAAGCTAGAATAATAAAAATAAAAGGAACAAATATATTATGGGAAAAAGTTCTATGAACCTGGCCCATTGAAAATCCAAAAAAACTTAATAAATAATAAGCTGCAACATCTAAATCTGGGATTAATCCTGCTAAACCCCCTATAAGAACATAATGTAAAGGAAAAGTTTTTTTATTTTTAACATAATAATGCCTATATAATTCTAATAAAATTAAAGGAATCAATATATGAGTAACTGCATATGGCATTTTTCCTCTTTTCTAATTTATAATGTTACTTCTTCAATCTCTTCATCATTTCCATTGTCTTTTTCTTCTCCTGCTCCAGCTTTATCTTCCTGGCTTTCTTGTTTCTCAGATTTATCTTCTAATACAAGGTCTTCATCTTTTATACTGCTAATCATCTTTTTAAATTCTCCAACACTATCTGCAGGAATCCTTGTTCCTTTTTTTGTAAATCCTGTATATCTGTCTCCTGTTACAAATTCTCTAATAGTTAGTCCAACGCTTCCTCCAAAATCATCTATCCTTACAACAATATCTGTATTGTCATTCTTTTTTATTTTACCTATATCTTTTTCCATTATAAAGTTATAGAAAAAGGGTTTATTAATGTTTTGGATTTTGATTCTGTAAATTTTATAAGTATAAGAAAAAGGTTAAAAATAAAAATTAAGTAGATTGAAATTTCAAAAATATAAATTAACAAAACTATAACTCTCCTATTTTAATTATACTGAGCTTTTTTTAATTTACATTTCTCTTAGCCTTTTTATTCTTTCTTTAACAGGTGGATGGGTGCTTAACAATTTTAATAAAGAAGAGCCGCTAAAAGGATTAATAATAAATAAACTTGATGTTGATTTATTCTTATTTTTTAGAGGAATCATTTTATTACCATGTTCTAATTTTTCTAAAGCATCTGCAAGTTCTTTTCCACTGCCTATAAGAGAAGCTCCTTTTTTATCTGCTATAAATTCTCTGCTTCTTGAAATTGACAATTGAATAAGAGTAGCTGCTATTGGAGTTATAATGGCAAGAGCAAGTAGCTCAACAATAGAAGATTCTTCATCTCCTGTTCCAAATATAGCAGCCCATCTTGCCATAAAAGCAATATAAGTTATAGCTCCAGCAATTGTAGCAGCAATAGTCTGAATTAAGGTATCTCTATTTTTAATATGGCTTATTTCATGAGCAAGAACTCCTCTAAGCTCATTATCATCTAATAACTTTAAAATTCCTCTTGTACATGCAACAGCTGAATTTTTAGGACTCCTTCCTGTAGCAAAAGCATTTGGACTTTCTGATGGAACTAAGTATATTTTAGGTTTAGGAATCCCTGCTTTTTTTGCTAATTCCTTAACATGTTTATGAAGTTGTGGTTCTTGTTTTTTGCTTACTTCTTTAGCCCTATACATTGCTAAAACAATCTTGTCAGAAAACCAATAACTTCCAAAATTAATAGCAAGTGCAAATATAAATGCAATAGTCAGCCCACTACCTCCCCAAAATGAACCTATAACTAAGAATATACCTGTTAATAAAGCTAGTAAAACAAAAGTCTTTATCTGATTTTTCATCAATAATTAAATAGATTTTGCTTTTAAAAATCTATCCAAATATAAAAATAAAACGCCGCCGCCAGGAATCGAACCTGGACACCCAAAGGGCCCGGCTTTTTACTCTCATTGTTTGAGGGTTGATAAGGGATACTCCTTCTGACCTCTCAACTCTGATTTTTTTTGAGGGTTGATAAGGGATACTTCCCTTATTTAGCAAACCGGTGCAATACCATTATGCGACAGCGGCACAGTGTAAGAATATTAGAATTTGAGATATTTTAAAACTTATGTTTTATACTTTTTCTATGAATTCTGGAAATTATCTTTAATAACCTTTTCAATTTCTGCTTTTATGCTTTGTTTTTGATTTTTCTGGCAGATTAAACCACATATTACACAATTATATTTAGGAGCTTTTTTATTTTTATACCATAATAAAGGAATATTAAATAATCTTTTAGATAAATAGTTGCAATTAATTCCAGCTGCTTCTAAACTATATCTTTTTTTATCTGGATGCTGGCATTGAAGACGCAGCTTTAATTTACATGGCTTACATAAATTACAAGAACCAGTACTTAAGAATATTGTATTAAATTTCTGCTCAAGCTCTCTCATTAATCTAATTATTCTTGATTTCATAACAACATTAGCTATTCTTACTTTATGATATTCAGTTGAATTAACCTGATTCAAATTACATAAAAATAAAACCATATACAATCCATCACCATCTTTTAACAATATATTTAGTTTTGGAACAAAAGGAGGACAAGAATATTTTTTATTATAATTTTTACATCCTTTTTTACACATTTTATTAAAAAGCTTCTTATCTTTCTTAATATCTTGTTTTTTAATAAAACCAGAAATATAATTTATATCTAGGTTATTATTTTCTGTTTTAACTTTAAATGATTTCATTTTAACAACCAAATACATTCTTTTATAAGAAGAACAGCTTCCTAATAAATTTAACATATTAGTATTAGCATTTGATAGCTTAATCAATTATAAAGTCTATTCTCTATTTTTATTTCCTGTTTTAGTATTGTAAATATGTTTATTAATCTCTATATATAATTTATTTTAAAACATATAAAACATATTAAAGAGAATATAAATATTTTTAATATTTCTTCTTTTATCTAAATAATGAAAGATTTAACAATAGAAATAACAGAGAGATGTTCTCTTAACTGCTTGCATTGTTCAACTAATTCAAGCCCAATAAAAAGCAATTTTCTTAGAGAAAAACAGCTTTTAAAATATCTACAAGAATTTCAAGAATTCAACCATCTCAGATTTTCAGGAGGAGAACCATTTGAACACCCTTTAATAGCAGATTTAGCTAAAAAAGTTAAACAAGAAAATAAAGAACTTGAAATTCTAACTTCAGGAGTTTTTTATGAATCTCCTATTCCAAATTCTTTATTAGAAGATATAAAACCATCAGTAGACAGAATTATTTTTTCAATTTATGGCTCTGAAAAAATACATAATAATATAACAAGACATAATTCATTTTCCTATCTTGATGAATCTGTAGAAAGAACAATAAAACAAAAAATACCAATATATTTCCAAACAATTGCAATGAAATCAAATCAACAAGAAATCGAAAACATAATAGAATATATAAACAATAAAAAATCAAAAACAGATTATTGTAATATTGGACTTCATATTTTAAGATTTATAAAACAAGGAAGAGCAACACAAGCAGACGAAGCTTTAACAAGACAAAAATTAGATAAATTAATTCTTGATGCAACAGAATTATCTGAAAAATCCAAAGTAAGAGTTAGTTTTGGATGTTCATTAAAAGAAGAAAACTGTGTACAAGGAAAAGCAGTTATAACAACTCGAGGAGAAAAAACTACATGCAGTGCTTTAAAATATGGTTCTGAACAAAAGCCATATGCATGCAAAGAGAGATGGTAGTTCTTTATTAGATTAATTCATCTTTAATTAACTTATTATAAAAAGACAGATGGACAATTTCTTCTTCAATATCTTTAACATATCTTATTGTTTCTTCAATATAATCTACTAAAACTTCATCATTTATCTTATCAACTTCTTTTTTAATTGCTTTAACTTCTTGTTCTTTTATTTTTTTAAATATTTCTGGAAAATCTTTTAAAATATGTCTTATGCTCTTATTAACTTCATTTTTTATAAACTCTAAAATTTCTTTTTTCTTACTTACCTTTATTTTATTTTTATAAAGATGGGAAGCAAGATTATTTATATTATCCCCAATATTTTCTAATTTTTTAGATATAAGAAAATAAGAGGGAATAAGAATAATATGGTTAATATCTGATGAATAAAGTACTTCTGGATTTGTCAAAGAAAGAGAAATTATCTTACTTGATAAATGAAACAACCTATCTATCTCATTTTCATTGATTTTTATCTCTCCCATGTTTATACTTTCAATAATATTTTCAATAGAAAGTTCTAAAACCATACTAATTCTGTAGATTACTTGTTTTATATTTATCTTAGATTTATCTAATAAAACATTTATACTTATCTTTTTTTCATCTTCATAACTTATTTCAGTTCCACTCATATGGGTAAGAGTCTTTCTAATTCTTGATTTAGTTTCTTTTTTCAGGTGTTTTTTAGAAAAAAGATTAATTTTTTCAACGCCTAAATAATATATAGAAAATAATACCTGGTCTATATTATCAAGATAATTATCTACATCTAAATTAATTTCATTTAACCCACCTTTTTTTAAAATTCCTGGACAAATAAGAAGATTTCTATCTTGCTCTTTAATTGAAACTTCATCTTTTTCTTTTAAATTATTTTTTTTTACCCAATTTTTCGGAAGAGAAACAGAATAAGTAGAACCTGCAATTAACTGAATTTTTCTTGTTTCCATATTATATAGTAATTATATAGGTATATAAAATTTTCTAATCACTATATAGTTTATATTGATTAACTATATAACCTAAATTTAGTTGATTTTATTAACTAAACAAAAGGAGTTATAATGAAATACACATCTATCTTGGTTTTTTTAATAATAGCATTGGCATTAACAACAGCATCTTATTTTTTATTTACAGGCCCAGAAATAACAGGACAATCAGTAGCTGTCAGAGGTACAGAGAGAATTGAAATAAAAGGCTCTGACACACTCTTACAGCTTGTTTCTAATATGGCAGAAGAATTTTCTAAAGGAAAAGATGTAAGAATCTCAGTTACAGGAGGAGGAAGCGGCACAGGGATAGCAGCTTTAATTAATGGGGAAGTAGATATTGCAGATGCTTCTCGTGCTATGAAAAGCGAAGAAAAACAACAGGCAAGAGTTAATGGAATTGAACCAATAGAATTTAGAGTTGCAAGAGATATGCTTTCTGTTATTGTACATGAAAATAATCCTGTCAGCAGATTGACAAAACAACAAATAGGAGAAATTTTTCGTGGAGAAATAACTAACTGGAAACAAATAGGAGGCCCAGACAAAGAAATAACTTTATATGGAAGACAAAGTACATCTGGAACATATGCTTTTTTTATGGAAAATGTTCTAGAAGATGATTATCCTCCACAAATGAGAAATCTAGAAGGTAATCAAGCTATTTTAGAAGCTGTTAAACAAGATGAAACAGGAATAGGATATGTAGGAATAGGTTATGTTGTAGATGAAAATAGAGAGCAAGTTTTAGGAATAAATGTTATAAAAGTAGCAGAAAATTCTAATTCAGAATATATCTCTCCTTTAGATTCAAGTAAGTTAAGTGATTACGTTATTTCTAGAGCTTTATACCAATATCTAGCAGAAATTCCAGAAAAAGATTCAGCAGTCCATAAATTTCTATTATTTGAAATGAGTGATAAAGGAAAAGAAATTGTACAAGAAATAGGATTTGTAGAACTAACAAATAAAGACAAAGCTCAAAACCAAGAATTTTTAAACAAAATAAGGTAAAATTCCAATGAATAGCAATAAAAAAGAAAGAGCTATCAAATCTTTCTTTTTAATAATAAGTAGCTCAGCTCTTTTAATACTAATTGGAATTTTTATCTTTCTTTTTATTACAGGAATGCAAGCTTTTAACGAAATTCCAATTAGTGAATTTTTTTTAGGTAGAGATTGGAATCCTCAAGCATATTCTGATCCAGCATGGGGAATTTTAAGTTTATTTGTAGGAACTTTAATGGTAACAGGTGGTGCTTTAATTTTTGCTATTCCTTTAGGAATTGCTTCTGCTGTTTATATATCTGAGATAGCTCCTCCAAAAATAAGAGAAACAATAAAACCTGCAATAGAGATGATAGCATCTGTTCCTTCAGTAGTTTTAGGTTTAATTGGTATCTTACTTTTATCTCCTCTAATAGCTAATATATTTGGATTATCAAGTGGATTAAATGCATTAACTTCTTCTATAATAGTGGGAATAATGGTTCTTCCAACAATAATAAGTATTTCTGAAGATGTTATAACTTCTCTTCCTAAAGAATTTAAGGAAGCATCTTTAGCTTTAGGAGCAACAAAATGGCAGACAATTAAGATGGTTCTTCTTCCTGCTGCTTTATCTGGATTAGTTGCAGCTATTATGTTAGGATTAGGAAGAGCAGTTGGAGAAACCATGGCTGTTTTAATGGTTGCAGGAAATTCCAGAGCAATGCCATCATCTTTTTTTCACCCAGTTAGACCAATGACTGCAAATATAGCTATTGAAATAAAAGAAGTTGTAAAAGGAAGCTTACATTATGAAGCTTTATTTGCAATTGGACTTGTTTTATTTTTAATGACTTTTGCTGTTAATTTTATCTCAGATATAATAATAGGGAAACAAGTGAGGAAATATAAATGGTAAATGAAAAAACAAGACAAACATTATATTTTACATTATTTAAAGGATCAGCTTTTTTAACAGTAGTTATATTAGCTATAATATTAATTTACGTATTTTATCAAGGAGCTGGAGTTATTAGCTGGGATTTTTTAACAAAAATGTGGTCTCATCAAAATATTCAGGAAGGAGGGATATTTCCAGCAATTTTAGGAACGCTCTTGCTTGGAATTGGCGTAGCTGTTTTTTCAATACCTGTAGGAATATGTACAGCAATTTATCTTAATGAATATGCAAAAGATAATTTATTTACAAGAACAATTAAATTAGCAATTAGAAATCTTGCAGGGGTTCCTTCAATTGTTTATGGTTTGTTTGGATTGTCTCTTTTTGTCTTGTTATTTAAATTTGGAACATCTCTTATAGCAGCTTCTTTAACTCTTGGTTGCATGACTTTGCCCTGGATAATAACTTCAAGTGAAGAAGCATTAAAAGCAGTTCCTGATTCTTTTAGAGAAGCATCTTTAGCTTTAGGAGCAACAAAATGGCAGACAATTAGGAATATTGTTCTTCCAAATTCATTAGGAGGCATGTCTACTGGCTCAATACTTGGAGTATCAAGAGCAATGGGAGAAACAGCTCCGATAATAATGGTAGGAGCCACTTTTTTTATTAATTACTTGCCTACATCACTATTTGATAAATTCATGGCCCTTCCTTATCACTTATTTATTTTAGCTACTCAACACTCCAACCCATATGCAAGAGAATATGCATTAGGAACAGCTTTAGTTTTGATATTGATAATTTTCTTATTAAATTTAGGAATTTTTATAATAAGATATAAAATTAGGAGGAAAAAACAATGGTGAAAAATTTAAAAGTTAATATAAAAAAATTAAATTTCTGGTATGGGCAAAAACAGGTTTTATTTAATGTAGATTTAAAAGTCTTTAACAATAAAATAACTTCTTTAATAGGTCCATCTGGGTGTGGAAAATCCACTCTTTTAAGATGTATAAATAGAATGAATGATCTTATAGATAATTCAAGATCAAAAGGAAAAATAAATTATAATGGAAAAGATATCTATAATCTTGATCCTGTAGAATTAAGAAAAAATATTGGAATGGTTTTTCAAAAACCAAATCCTTTTCCTATGTCTATTTTTAATAATATAGCTTATGGACTAAAGGTACAGAATATAAAAGATAAGACTAGAATAAAAAAAATTGTAAGAGAAAGTTTAGAAAAATCAGATTTATGGGAAGAAGTCCATGACAGACTCAAATTATCTGCTTTCGGACTTTCAGGAGGACAACAACAGAGATTATGTATTGCTAGATCACTAGCAATAAATCCAGAAGTACTTTTACTTGATGAGCCATGTTCTGCTTTAGACCCAATAGCAACTGCTAAAATAGAATCTTTACTTAAAAAACTAAAAAAAGAAACAACAATAATCATAGTAACCCATAATATGCACCAGGCAAAAAGAATTTCAGATAATACTTGTTATTTGTTAAATGGAAAAGTTATTGAATTTTCAAAAACAAAACAACTTTTCTCTATTCCAAAAAATAAACTTACAGAAGATTATATAAATGGAGAATTTGGTTAATTCTTTCATTTTATCCTAAATTTAACAGTATTTTAGTTTATATATTTTGAACCATCTATAATCTTATAAATTCTTTTTTAAATAAAATACAAAAGCAACTTCCATAACTGACCAGAAACTTCCAATAATAAATTAACTTTAATTTAAGTTAAAAAATAAGAATTATTCAAAACAGAATCCTTCCTATGAAAGAAAAACAAAATAAATATAGAGAATTAATCAAAAATTCAGATAAGAAAGCAGTTCAACAGAACAACAAAATAAACAATATTTCTAAAGAAGAGTTTAAAGAAGATTATGAATATAGCAGGTATGAAAAAAGAACAGAATTAAAATGGCAATTACAAGTAGGAGGAGATGTTAGGAAACCTGCTCATAAAAGAACCTATCATTTTTGGAGGAGAATAGAACCTTCCTGTTTAGCAGGGTCAGTATGTGCAAGACCATTTTTTTTAACAACTTGGCCTTTTGAAAAAGATGTAAAAGATACTCCTTATTTTGTTCAGCCCGAATATTGTGCATATCCTGGAAATCCAGAACAAAAGATGTCAAGAAAAGGTCCTCTTTCACCAGAACAAATAAGAGAAACAATAAAAGAAGTAAAATTAGGACAAAGTTCAGTCTATGTGATAGAGCTAGAAGATAAAACAAAAAAAATTTATAAAGGAGATCGAGGACATATACCTATTGATTTTTTAGAACAACAAGCTCTACCATTAAAAAAAGGCAAATTAAAACAAAGAATACAAGAAAAACATCTAGCAAGACAGATTATAAGCATATCTTTCTTTGAAAGACATAAAAAAGGAACAAGAATCGGAAATATAGAAAAAATATCATTAGCAATCTGTGGTCCTCAAGAATTAGAATTTGAGTTTTATTACGGAAATAGATATGAAAAATATTTAAAAGAACTTTCCAATTTTTTTTCAAGGGAAGTTAATTCTTCTTTTTTTGATTTTGAAAACAAAGAAGTACAAAAACATTCTAAAAGAAAAAGTGAAAAATCAATTATAAAAACCAATCAAAGAGAAGCAGGAAGATTTTTTAATTCAAGGAAAAGATTATTTCAATATTTTTCTAGAAGAAATGAAGAAATTCCTAGAGATATAAGAGAGATAAGAGAGCAAATGTTTCTAAATTATTTTGTTCCTGCACAAACAAAACAAGAAAAACAAGCAATAAAAGAATTATTTAAGAAATCTAATTCAGCATATAAATCATTAAGAGAAATAGTAACAAGCAATTATTGGAGCATACCTATAAATCCAGCACTTAACCAAAATACCAAGATCTATCCATACTATGACAGAAAGCCCCTCCAAGAAAAATATATAAAAATAGATCAAAAATTAGGCCCCATATTTAGAGATTTGATTGAGTTTGCATTATCAGAATCTCTTATTTACTTGCCTGAATCAATAAAAACACCGAGCAAGATAAAAACTATTAGAAATGAACAAAAGCTTAAAAAATATGTAGAACAACAAGAACAAAAAAGAAGTTTCAAATTTAAACAAGATTTAGAAAAACTCAGAGAATATTATGGTGATAAATATGAAATCCATTCAGCTCCTTGCAACCCTTTTATCCTATATTTTCAAAAAAAGAAACCTCTAAAATGATTGTTATTTTATAAGGTTATGAATTAATCCTCCAATTAAAAATCCGATCCCAATAGGAATAAAAGGAATAAGCAATGCAAGATAATTAAATTTTCCAATTTCAGCCAAATGCAGAATAATTGCAAATGAAAAATAACCTACAACTGCCCCAATTAATGCTCCGAGATAACTTCCATATAATTTAAATAGATTTTTCATTTATTTAAAAATTATTTAGTCTAGATTATTTTAATTTATTTCCACATTCAGGACAGAATTTTTCATCTCCATTTAAAATATTCCCACAATTATCACATTTCTCAACTTGTTTTGATTTTTCAATTATAGTTTTATATCCTGGTTTTCCACCAGAAACAAGTTTTGAAAATGCATCTTGAATCTTTTCTGAATCATTTAAATGTGATAAATCTTTACAACTTCCCATTTTCCTTTTTTAATTTTTATCCTTCTCACTTTTTAAAGTTTTCTCTGCTTTTGAAATCATGTCTTTTTTCAAACCTATAAATACTCCTCCTTTTTTCCCTTGAACATAAGTTGCCTGTCCTGGTTTAATTATCTCATTTAATTCTGGCAATTCAATATCTATATGGGTTACCCTCGCTCTACTTTTACCTTTTTCATGTAAATATACAGATGCTTTTCCTAATTTTTTCTTCCCTTTTGCTGGACCCGACATTTTTACTCTTGCAATCTTTCTTTAATTTAATTTCTTTAATAATCTCTAAGAGTGAATATGGAGTTTGACATTTTTACTCTTGCAATCTTTCTTTAATTTAATTTCTTTAATAATCTCTAAG
>CAYMES010000026.1:0-4708 GCA_964389765.1 Candidatus Woesearchaeota archaeon | reverse complement strand
AGTGAATATGGAGTTTGACATTTTTACTCTTGCAATCTTTCTTTAATTTGTTTAATTTAATTTCTTTATCTTCAAGATTCTTCTCTTGATTCAATTTCATCAATTATATTAATTATCTGAGGCATCTCTTTTATTCCTGATTCATCATCAAAATGTCCCATATCTCCCATATTAATTGTTCTTGCTTTTAATTTCTCTTGTAATATAAGCAAGTCATCTGATGAAACATAAGGATCTGTTGTTGAATAAAGAATTGAAAAATCTCCTGCTTTTTTCCTTACTTTATCTAAATTTATAGGAGTTTCTATCCATGGTTTTGCAATTTCAAAAACATCTTCACCTTCTTCTTTAATTGTCTGCTCATCTAATTTTAACCATGGAGCAACTAAAATCACTCCTTTAATTTTGTCGTCTTTTTCTTCTAATTTTTCAAGATATCTTAATATAGCTTGACATCCAATACTATGTCCTATAAAATACATCTTCTGATTAATGCCTCCAGAATTTTTAACAATCTGTTTTAATTTGCCAACCCATTTATCAATCTTAGGTTTAGATGTATCTGGCATTTCTGGAATAAAAACCTTTAAACCTTTTTTTTCTAATTCTGATTTTAGGAAAGGAAACCAGCAATTTTTAGGGTTACCATCCCATCCATGAATCATAATAGCTTTTTTCATTTTAAATAAAAAGATGAATCTCTTTTTAAGTATTCTTATTTCAACTCTTGCCAAACCTTTCAAAGAAAAATTTCTTTTTTATATTCTTCCTTGTTCTTTGCCTTAATACTTTTTCTTTTAACCCTTCACTTAATTTATCAAAAAACTTTTTATCTTTTTTTTCTTTTGAATATCCTAAAGCAATTAATACAATTATATCATAATTTTCTGGAATTGATAAAGTTTTTCTAACTTTTTCAGCTTTCCATCCTGCCATATGATGAGTACTTAATCCTTGATTTTCTGCTTCTATAGTAAGAGACATAGTTGACAAGCCAGTATCATAAAGATAATAAGGAATCCCATTATATATTGTATCATCTTGTTTTTTTGAAAATACAACAATAAGATATGGAGCTTTTTTTGCCCATGAATTTGTTATTGAAAGAGCTTTTTCAAGATTTTTTCTTGTTTTATCTTTTTTATGAACAAAGATATAATTCCATGGCTGATTGTTGAATGAAGAAGGAGCCCATCTTGCTGCTTCAATTAATAAATCTATTTTTTCTTTTTGTATATCTTTATTTTTAAAAAGATATACACTTTTCCTTTTCCCAATCTCTGAAAGAATTTCTTTTGCCATTTTCCTTCTTTATAAACAATAACTCAAGTATAGTAAGATTTAAAAATCTACTCTTGCAATAACTATAATAGCGGGGTGGAGGAGTCTGGAGTCCTCGCGAGGCCCATAACCTCGAGATCGCGCGGTTCAAATCCCGCCCCCGCTATTTATATATTTAAAAGATATAATTATAATATATTCCTTAAAAAATATATTTCTTAAAATATACTTTTTATAATATATTTTATAGAATATGTAAAAATTTTCAAATATTCCCCATTATTTTTATAAACCTCTTTTATTTGTTGTAATAATGAAAAAAGTAAATATTCCAAAAGAATTAATCTTAGGAATAGATGATAGTGGAAGAGGACCCTTAATAGGTCCAATGGCTCTTGCAGGATGTATAGTAGATAAAAAAATCGAAAAAGAATTTAAGGAATTAGGAGTTAAAGATTCAAAACTAGTTTCCCCAACAAAAAGAAATCAGCTTGCTAAACAAATAAAGAAAAAAGCAATAGCATATTATGCTTCATTAACCCATCCTTTTGAAATAGATTCAAGAATTAAAACAGGCACCAATTTAAATAAAATAGAAGCAGTTAAAGCAGCAGAAATTATAAACAAATTAAAAAAAGGAAAAAAAGAAAGAATAAAAGCAGTTATAGATTGTCCAAGTCCAAATAAAGAAACTTGGAAAAATTATTTATTAAGATATATAAAAGATAAAGAAAATTTATTTGTAGAATGTGAACATAAAGCAGATAGAGATTATATTGCAGTAAGTGCTGCATCTATTCTTGCAAAAGATTTAAGAGAAAAAGAGATTAAGAAAATAAAAAACAGAATAAAAAAAGATTTTGGCTCTGGATATCCAAGTGATCCAATAACTGTTGATTTTTTAAAAAATCATTCAAAACAATATAAAAAAGATGGAATATTTCGTCAATCTTGGATGACTTGGAAAAACCATATTAAAGAAAAACAACAGAAAAAATTAGTAGATTATTAGATTTTTATAATTTTAACTACATACCTTTGTTTTTGCCTTTTCCTGATATTTTTTTCATCAAAAAATCTCTGAGTTTTTCAGCTTTTTCAGGCTTAATTGCAGGTAAAGAACCTTCGCTTCTTGGTCTTCCACGCCTTGAATAAGACATGTGATAACCTGCTGTCTGAATATCTAAAGTTGAAAATCCCAATATCCTTGCTAAAATTCCTCTATGTATATCAACATTTTGAACTCTTTCATAAGGAACATTACTATAATGTTTCCATATTATTCCTCTTTCTAATTTTAAACTATTATTAGTAAATTCATAAAACCATCTATTATAAGCCATTCTTGCATAAATCTCTCCAAAAATCAATACTAGAGCAATATAAATTATAATAAATATTATTAAAACTATTAAAAAGATCATAGAAGAACCTAATGAAAATAAAATACTACCCAAAAACCAAACTATAACTAATAAAGGTATAAAAAAGCCAAAATAACCTCTTATTCTAAACAACCACTTTGCTCCTGGATGTAATTTTTCCATGAAAATCATGGAAATATATTATTTATAAAGCTATTTATTCAGCTTGCTCCCACATCTCTTCAAATATTTTTTTTAGATTATTTGCAAGAGATTCATTTTCAATAAATAAAACTCCTCCAAATTGTAAAGGATCAGCTTGAACAATTTTTAATAAAACTTTTTTCTCATCAATTATATCACACCTTACAAAATCAGTATTAAATCTCTTAATCTGAAATGATTTTGGATTTTGCTTATTTAAATTTTTTAATATTTTAGGAATATCTGTATCTTTAGGATAAATTGCCTTAAACTTTACTCCTCTTTTAACAGCTTTAACTATTTCTTTTTCCCATAATGTCTTACTTTCTCTATTTGATTTTGGTTTATGGTGGATATTCAAAACCTGTAAGACTTCAGATTCAGCTTCTTTAAATGTCCTCATCTGAATCTCTCTATTATCAGAAACAGAGGTTCCTATCTGAAAAAAAGCAGTCTTTTTTTCTTTAACTTTATCAATACTTGTTGCTATTTCTCTTAATTTTTCTCTTATTGCTTTATCTTTATTTTGTTTTTCTTTAATTAATCTTGTCATAATCTCTGAAACATTTTCAACATAAACTAACTTTGGTCTAGAGTTATTTTCTTTAACTAGATCTTTTTCTCTCAATCTTTTAACAACAGAATAAATCTTTCCAAAAGGAATTTCAGCTTCTTTTGATAGCTGTTTAAGAGAGAGCTTTTTTTTAAATAAAATTCCAAGTGCCTTGCTTTCATAATAACTTAATCCTAATTCTTGTAATTCTTCTGTCATTTGAATTTTAATTTTTTAATTAACACTTAGCTAGTGTGAAAACTCTGGAATACTATTTAAATATTTATATAATTTCTCATGTATGAACCATAAAGAAAGTTCAAGATATTATGTAGAATTAGAATATTCTGCTGACCATCTAAATGATAAACAAGCAAGAAATAAAACAACCAGTTTAAAAAAAGGGAGAGATCCAATTACATCTAAATTAAAACAACAAGGAGTCCCTTTTACAATTTTTTTTGCATCTGATTTTCGCTATTCTGAACCAATTTTATTAAAAGTAACTCAAAAAGCAGCAGATGGTAGGGTATATGATTTATATAATTATAGAAAATCTCCTTCTTTTCAAGAACCTATTCCAAGCTATTATATTTTAGACCATCTGATTTCCTTAGGTGTTATAAAAAATTAGAAAAATTAATTGAAAATGAATCAACAAAATAAAACAGGATTAGGATTATTGATTTCAGAATATCTAGATGGTATTGGTTTAGTAGGTTATGCTCTTGATAGAAATAAACTTGAAATTGTAGCTAAAAATTGGGAACAATCTAAAAAATATATAAAAGATAATCTTATAGCTAATCCATCTTCAGTTAATAGATTTTTGAAAAAATTAAAACAAGAATTTGATATTGAATTAAGTGAAAAAGAAATAAGAGATATATATGATCAAAATATATCTCAGGATATAAGAACTCTTGAAGCAGTAGCAAGATTTTCAGAATATACAGGAATTGAGCTAACTAATCCTCAAATTAAAAAAATCTGGAGCAATTTTTTCCAAGTTCAATGGAAGCAGCAGAATTTAGAAGATATGATAAAATATATTGGAAATCCAATAATCAGCCAGCAACAATTAGATAACATCTGCAATAGCTTTTTAAGAAGGTTAGCAGGAGAACAAAAAAATAAAGAAAAACCAAAATCATCTGAATCAATTACAGCAAGAGATTTATCTAATCTTTTAGATATCTTAGATATTTCTCCAAATTGGAATAAAACATTAGCTAAAAGAGCATACAATAATCAGATTCCATTTTTATCAAATGAATTTTGTAAAGATAGATTTGAATTACTTGAA
>CAYMES010000025.1:1004-22047 GCA_964389765.1 Candidatus Woesearchaeota archaeon | reverse complement strand
AAGTCAAACTTTTTTATTTTTTCAAATTAAAATTTATGTCTTTCCGGACAACGCCAAATTATTATATTGTCTTCAATTAAATCAATAAATAAGGTATAATGTTATCAGATAATTCGCAAGATTTATTTAAAAAAAATATTGACATGTATAGGAAAAAAGCTTCGATAAATCATTATGAAAAACTTTCTGATATTAAAGATATAGAAAAATTTCTAATCAAAAAATATTTTTATGGAAAAATATTAGATATGGGTTGTGGTTGTGGCAGGACTACAAAATATATTTCTAATTTAGGTTTTGATGTTGTGGGAGTAGATGTAGTTAAAAAGATGGTTAAGAGAGCTAGAAAAGTATATCCTAAAATTAAATTCGAGGTAGGAGATGCTTGTAATCTAAAATATAAAAACAATAAATTTGACATTGTTTTTTTTTCTTTTAATGGTATAGATTATATATATCCAGAGAATAAAAGAATTAAAGCATTAAAAGAAATAAGTAGAGTCTTAAAACCAGGAGGATATTTTATTTATAGCTCTCATAATCCTTTATCTCTATTTTTTAGATTTAGGCCTAAATTTGTTCTGAGAAATATTAAAAAAAGAAGGTTGTTTTCTAAATACAAGATTGAAAAAAATACTTTTCTAACTCTTTACACATATTATGCATGTCCTAAAAAGCAAACCAAATTAGTAGAATCTAACACAAATTTAAAATTTATTGAAAGATTTCCAAAATCCATTTGGGAGAGATTTCCCCATTATATTTTTAAAAAACTATGAATACCATATAGAAAGGTCTTTTTTTATCAGTCTTTCAAGTTTTTTTATATTTGGTTTTAATTTATCTATTATCTCTTTTCTAGTCTTCTCAGGCATCTTTCTTTTAAATTCCAAATATTTAAGGTTCATTTTTTTTATTCTTTGTCTGGTATTATGGGGAAAAATAGTTTTTATGAATTTTTTTATTGGCAAAGGCAAATTTTGCACAAAATAAAAAAATTTAGCATGCCAACGGCTTTTTGGTTGTCTGGATGCCTTATTTAAAATTCTAAATTCGGGAGTAAATCTTCTAATTTTTAAAAAATCTGTTATTTCGTTATAAACTTTTTGAGGTTGTTTTTTTAAATCAATTAAAATTACAACTTTTACATTTTTACTTCCAAATTCATCATAAAATCTTTTTATCTTAGGATAATAATCAGCAACAGTCATATAAAAAAAATTCCTAATAAATTTAATTCCATATTTCTTTTTTCTGAATTTTTCTTTTTTGAGGGCCTTTTCAAAATCTAATTCTGTTTCAAGTCCTTGTTGTAATAGATGTGTATGAAGAGAAGGCAACATCTCTAAGGGATTTCTTAAAATGATAATTATCTTTGCTTTAGGATTAAATTTTTTTATTCTTTTTGCAGCTTCTTTAGAACATAAGTATCTGGCAGATTTCTCACCCATGTATTTTTCTTTAGGATTTTTAGGAAATAAAGACAAATACCAATCAAAATCTGTATAATCTTCACATCCTTGAACATCATCTGCAAAATAATTAGGTTCAAAATCAATATTCATCCATATATCGGGATGTTGATTTAACCAATCTTTTAAAGACTCTGTTCCACATTTTTGCATTCCTACTATAAATAAATTTGGTTTCATTTTAAATAAAAATTTATATAATCTTTTTTCCAAGTTTTAATTGAAAATTTATTTTGGGCATATCTTCTCGCTTCCATAGATAATTTTCTCTTTCTTTTTTTTGATAAGGAAAAGAACTTTTTGATTTTGTTATTTACATCTCTGACAGAGATTTTTGCTTTTAAAATGGCTGACGAGCTCCATATTTTGAGTGAGTCTGGCTCAATAACCGGCACTCCACAAGCAAGAGCTTCTTCTCCTACAAATCCCATCTGATCACCACATTTATGTAAAAAATAAACTAAATCAGAAGCACAATAATAATTTACTAGATTTCTAGGTAAAACTTCTTCAATATGGGTCATATTTTTAGCTTCAAATTTGGAGATTTCTGATTCAATCCATTTCCCTATAAGAATAAAATGGATATTTTTATTTTCTAATATAACTTGTTTTAATATTTCAGAAGAAGCTTTTCCCCAATTTATTCTACCTACATAAAGAATAATTTTTTTATTTTGTTTAAATCCTAATTTTTTTCTACATAATTTTTTATTTTTTGGATAGAAAATATCTGTATTAATTGGAGGATGGGAAAAAGTTATTTTCCTTGGACTTTTTAAAAGAAAAATGGGGGATTTTTTATAACTTACATTTCCTACAAAAGTGACTTTTTTTGCAAATTTAGAAAAAATAAAAAAAAGAGGTAGTTCAAAAAAACCTTTGATTTTTTTATAGATGTTCTTCTTTTCTAACTTATATTTTATCAATGATTCTCCATTGAAGTTTAATACATAACCTGTATTTTTTAACAAAGAAGATATCAATATAAAAATACCTGCTTTTACAGAACCGAGATTGGCAATTCTTTGTATTTTATTTTTATCACAAAATTTTCTTAATTTAAAAGGTAAACTAAAAAGGTTGTAATTTTCTACATGAATCTTTGTTTTTTTTAAATTCCATTTCTTTTTAAGTCCTTTTTCACCAAATCCTCCTTTATTTGTAGTGAATAAAAAAATTTTTGTATTTTTCGGAAAGATTTTTTCATAGCTTCTCATCCTATTAGCTCTATTAAAAGCAAAGCCTGCACTAAAAAAACATATTTTTTTTATCATTATCAGGATATACGTTTTAAAGGTTTAAATAATTTACACTAAAAAATATTTACCTACATCATCTGGAAAACAACCTCCCTGGAGAGCAAGGATTATAAAAGGTTTTATAAATCAAAAAATTGATCTCTTAATATGAATATAGCGATAATCTCTATGGGCAATATTAATAATAAATTTTCAAGAATTGAGCACTGCTGTTTTGGACTTTCTCAAAAACCAAGTTTTCCTGTAGAAGCTGTTCTTTTTTATTTTACATTAAAAAAGAATAAAAAAAAGGCTAGGTTTTTTGACGGCAATTTAATTAATGAAGAAAAAATCTTAAAAGAGTTAAAAAAAAATCCTCCAAAAAAAATAATCTATTATGTTTATACACCTTTTATAAGATATAAAAAAGAATTTATGGAAAATCTCTCTAAATTTTCTAAATTATATGTTGTAGCTGTTCCTTTTTTCTGGAAAGAAAAAATCCTCAGAGAATTTCCTTTTGTTGAGGATGTTTGGTATGATGGAGAAAAAGGGATGAAACTTGATTCGAGTAATACCCAAATAAATTATCAAGAACTAGATTTAGAACCCTATCTTAATGGTTCTTTTCCTGTATTGTTTTCTAAATACTGCCCATATCAGTGTACTTTTTGTAATGCTCGTTGTACAGGATTAATGGAAAGAAAAATTGACATTGTTGAAGAGGAAATTGATTATTTAAAGAAAAAAGGAGTTAGAAAAATAAATATATGTGGAAATAATCTGACAATAAATAAAAATAAATTTTTAAAAATATGTAAGATTATGCAAAAAGAAGGTTTAGAGTGGACAGGAGATGGAAGAATAAACCATATGGATAAAGATATGTATGAACCATTAAGAAAATCAAAGGGAGTATTATTGTTTGGAATAGAAAGTGCAAATCAAAAAATACTTGATAAAATTAAAAAAGGAATAAAAATAAAAGATGTTATTAAAGTAGCAGATAATTTAAAAAAGAGAAAAATACCTTTCAGATATGAGTTTATGTTTGGGTTTCCATGGGATTCTAAAAAAACCTTTAAAGAGACTGTTAAACTTAAAAAAAAGGTTGGTTCTTTGAATTATCATTGTTCTATTCTTAATGCTTTTCCTGGAACTCCTGTTTTTGAATATATGAAAAAATATAATCTTATTGATGAAGAAAAATTAGGTTTTGAGGATTTTTCTTGGCAAAACCTCCCTATTGCTCCTACTTTATACTTATCAAGGAAGCAAATAAAAAAATTTCTTAAAAAAATAATGATTCGAGGAGCATTAAACAAAAGTGTTGTGAAAAATATAATCAAAACTAAACGAATAAATGAATATCCTGGAATTTTTGTTAAAGCAATAAATCTATTGATCCATGGAAAAAGAAGCTGGAAAAAATGACTTTATCTTTTTAAAAAAACTTCTAACAATCATCTTATCATTTTTATCAAAAGCTTTAAACATTATTGAAAATAATGTATAAAGTGTTAAAAAAATCAAAGCAAGAATAATTGCAGAGAAAATATTAATTACTATTAAAGATTTAATAAAATAAAGTACAACTAATGAAACTGCAAATGCTAGGAAAGTACGTAACATTTTTCTTCTAATTGGAATCACTAAAAAATATTTATAAGATTGGAATGCAAAAATTATACTGATTAAAATTAATGATAACATTGTAGCAAAAGCTGCTCCTGATATTCCATATTTTGGGACAAGAAAAATATTTAAAATAACATTAACAATAGAAACTATTATTATATCAAATAAAATAACTTTGGTTTTTTTTATTATTTTTAAAAGGTTTTGAGAAATTCCAAATAAAGAAAAGAATAAAACTCCTATTCCTAAAAGACTTAAAGCTTCTTTACCTGCCAAATACTCTGCTCCGAATAATAAATTGATAAAAGCTCCAGGAAAAAATATCATAAGAGCTATAAACGGAAGATTAATCATGAAAACCCACTTCCCTATCTGTTTAGTCATTTCTCTTACCATTTTCCTATTTCCTTTTGAATATTCTCTGTTAGCCATTGGAAAAAATAAAGAAACAAAAAGCTTAGGGGTTACAGTTAATAAAAATGCTATTGATATTGCTGCATTATATATTCCTACATCTGCAGTCGTATTAAAAATTCCTAAAATAAAGGAATCTGTCCAGTGAAATAATTGCCATATAAATCCATAAAAAAGGAGAGGCCAAGAATAAAATAATATCTCCTTAAAATTATCTTTATTTTTATTTTCAATTCTCGGGGTTTTCTTAAAAACAAAAGGAAATTTCTTTTTATACAACATGAGAGTAACTATAACTCCTATGAATAAAGCTAAGATATATGAAATATAAATAGAACTTGAATTAATTCCTAAATATACTAAAAATGAAATAAGAGCTAATTTCAAAAAACCAAGAAGGATTTTATGAATAAATGAATACCATCCAATTTCTTCATAAGCAAGTATTAAAGTAAGGAGGATTTCAAAAATTACTGTTAAAAAAATAGCAAAACTAAAATAAATTAAAAAAGGTATAAGAGATGGTTCATTAAAAATTTTAATAGAGATGAATCTTGAAAGAATAATTAAAATAATTACAGAAGTTAGACTTGTAAAAAAAACTGTTTTTAAAGATTTTCTAAAAAGCCATCTTATTTTGCTTTTTTGGTTTTTTCCCCTAAATAGTGGAATGTATCTTGCGAGTCCCTGATTTAACCCCAGAGCTGAAAAAGCTACAAACCAACCAACAACCATTAAAGACAAAGAAAAAAGCCCATATGCTTCTGGCCCATAATATCTTGCAATTATTATTTTATAAAGATAAGTAAACAATTTTGATAAGAATAGAGCTATAAAAACTATAAAAGATGATTTGGCAATTAATCTTAGAGATTTATTAAGTTTTTTATCATTAAGTTTTTTATCAGATTTTTTGTTTTTTTCTTTTTTCATAAAAAAACATAGAAGTTCTATGTTTAAATATTTAATCAAATATATTTAGAAAATTACCTAAAATTTAATAACTAATAAATCTCCTAAAGGTACTAATCTTTTATAAAAATATATTTAAAGAGGTATATTATATCTTATAATGTAGGAAAAAACCCTTAATATAAATAATTTTTCAAAAGATGGATAAGAAAAGGATTTTGATGATAGGAATATTTGCTTTTTTTCTAATTTTGATTGCTTTATTTTCAACAAGAATGCATTTCCATGATACTTTAGAATATATCAATATAGCAAAATATTTTGGAGGAGTGAATAATGTTGATTTGTTTAGTGGACATTCTTTATTTTACCCTTTTTTAATTGGTTTTTTTCTTAAGCTATGGCCAAGTTTATCGATGATTAAACTAGTGAATGTTTCATGGTTATTTTTAATTGGTTTGGTTTTTTTATATTGGCTTAAAGATAAGAAGGCTTTTCTTATATTCGCTTTTTCCCCTCTTATATGGTATGTAAGCATACAAACAACACCTATTTTACCTGCAACATTTTTCTTTTTTATAAGTTATATTTTCTTTTTTAAAAAAAACATAAAGCACAATCTTTTTTATTCTGGAATTTTCTTTGGTTTAGCTTGCGCTTTTTACACCCCTATGATGGCTCTAGGATTTATTTTTGTTTTGATTTATTTTTGGAAAAAGAAATTTCCTGATTTTATCAAATATCTAGTTGCTTTATTTATTGGTTTTGTTCCTAGATTATTGCTAGATTATCATCTCTTTAAAAATCCTTTTTATTCTCTAATTAGATATATTGGATGTAATTTAACCGTCTTTCTTGGAGTAAACACTTCCATGGGCTTTATAAACTTTTTTTCAAATCTATATATTTTTTCCATAATTATATTAATATCTCCCTTTTTATTTAGATTATATAGATTAGAATTTAAAAAATATAAAAAATCACTAATTGTTATTATTGTAATAAGTATAATTCTTATTGTAAGAATGCCTCTGCTTAATTTATTCCTAATTATTAGTCCTTTAATAGTAATTTTATTGAGTAAAGTTTTGAGTGATAAAGAATTAAAATGGCACTGTATTTTATCAATAATATTAATTTTATTTTTAACTTGGGGTTATTTTGGAACAACAGAAGATAGTCTAATACAAAAAGATATGGAAAGTATTTCTCAGGATTATCAAGTAGATTATATTATTGGAGGGCCTATGAAAGCTTTGAAATTAGCTATGTTTTCTTGGAAAGATAAGCCATATTTTGTATGGTACCAGGATTTTGAAGCTAGTTTAAAAAATAAGACAATAATAAGAGATTATGAAATTAGTTTTGAGAGCAAAATCCCCTTAAAAAGCAAATTTAGAATTATAGGAAGATTTGACAGATACAGAAATACAACTTATGAAAATTACATACTTGTTGAAGAAAAATCAAAAACTTTAGAAGACTTTGAAAAAGATAGATGTTATGAAAAATTATGTGTTTATAAATAAATTAAAATTTTAAAATGAAAAAAATAATTATCACTGGAGCAGCAGGACTTGTTGGAATGAATCTTTTATCAGAAATAGATACTTCTAAATATGAAGTTATTGCTTTAGATAAAAACAAAGATAATTTAGAAATTGTCAAAAAATTATTCCCAAAAATAAAAACTATTTGTGCTGATTTAAGTGATAAAGGAAAATGGGAAAAAAATTTCGAGGGGACAGATTGTGTAGTTCAATTACAAGCACAAATTTCTTCTCCAGGAGAACAGGATTATTATGATAATAATGTAAAAAGTGTTAAAAATGTTGTTGATGTATGTGAAAAATATAAAATTAAAAATCTAATACATGTTAGTTCTTCTGTTGTTATTTCAAAATCAAATGATATTTATGTCAAAACAAAAAAACAAGGAGAAGAGATAATTAAAAAATCTAAATTAAATTATACAATATTGAGGCCTCCAATAATGTATGGTTGCTTTAATATAAAACATTTTTCATTTATTGTTAAAAAATTTGAAAATTGGCCTTTTGTACTTATTCCTGGGAAAGGAAATTATATCAGACAGCCTTTATTTGTTAAAGATCTTGTTAAAATAATTTTAAAACTTATTGAAAGAAAACCTAAAAATAAAGCATATAATATAATAGGAAAAGAAAAAATATATTTTATAGACTTGCTTAAAAAGATGTTTAGAGAAAAAAATCAGAAAAAAATTTTTATTAAATTACCTATGCATGTTTTTTTAATTTTACTTAAAGTTCATGGTTTTTTAACAGGAAAAAAACCTTTTGTAGCTTCCCAATTAAATGCCTTAACTGCTGGAGACATATTTCCTTTAGAAAACTGGGAAAAAGAATTTAATGTTAAGTACACGCCTTTTAAAAAAGGGATAAAAGAAATGATTGATTCAAAATATTATAAATACAATAAAATGCTGTCTTCAAAACATTGAAAGAATTTGTTTTGATAGTTCTGTAATATGAATTATTCGGAAAAAATTACTATTAAAATTTGGTCGATTAAAACTTCGAAATTATATACCAACAGAGATAAATTAAGTATAATAAATATCTCCTCCTATGAGATGTTAAATTTTAGAAGATAAGTTCTAAGAAATTATCATCTTTTGATTATGTGGGTCCTATTTAGCAATAAATAAAGATAGTAAAAAAACAAAGAAGATACTTAAGACATGATTTACCAGTATTTATTTTTAAAAACCCATATTTTTGTGCCAAAAAAATTAATAGCTATTATTATTGGTTCAATTATCAAATATGAAAGTAAAGGATGAAAATTAAGATTTTCTACAAAAGCCCTCATCAGAAGAGTAAGAATTATAACTGATATAGTATAAATTATAAAATACTTTATTAAAGTTAAAGGTATTTTTTTGTCTGAATTAAATGTATAAATTTTATCAAAACCAAAACCAAAGAGGACACCCGCAACTGCTCCGAAAAAAGCTGCTGAAATATAATCAAAAAATAAAAAGTATAAAAAAAGTATAAAAATAAGATAAGAAAAAATTGTCTTTTCTAAACCTACTAAACAAAATTTAATAAACTGTTTGCTTACATCTCTTCGAAATATTTTAAAGAGCGCCATAAATAGATTTTTAGCATATAATTTATAAAGATTATTGTTATAGAGTATTAAGATATTTTTTATGTAATTTTACATATTAAAAAAGATTTGAGTTTAAAAGGTCTAAACCTACTTTAAAATTCAATTTAAATCTTTTAAAAGACTTTATTCTTAATAATTGGCTAATAATTTTGGAAGGTCTAAGATAAAATTCTTTGTAAGCCCTTTTTAACCATCTTAATAAATCTTCTTCATTTAAGTTATCTAATCTATGAACAGGTTTTGTATGAATGCCGTACATTGAATAATCAAATTCTTTTATTAGATTATTTTCTTTAAATTGATTAAAAATTTCTGTTCCTGGAAAAGGCTTAAGGATATGGAATTTTGCTATATCTGGATTAATTTCTTTTGCAAAATTAATTGTGTCTCTTATTGTCTTTTTATCTTCTCCATAAAGTCCTAAAATAAAAAATCCCCAAGTTTCAAAACCTAATTTTTTAGCCATATGGTATGCTCTTCTAATTTGTTTTAAATTTGTTCCTTTTTTAACATTATTTAAAATGGTTTGATTTCCTGACTCTACTCCAAAAGCCATACTATATGCTCCCATTTCCTTTAAACATTTTAAAATTTCCTAATCTACTTGATCAACTCTTAAACCATTTGGAAAAGCAAATTTTAATTTTATATTTCTTTTTTTAAGTTCATCTTTTATCTGAAAAACTCTTTTTTTATTTAAAGTAAAATTATCATCCCAAAAATGAATTTCTTTTACTCCATAATTTTTAATTAATTGTTCAATCTCGTCTACTATGTTTTTAGGACTTCTAAATCTTACTGAACGGCTAAATATTAACTTTGTGCAGCAGAAAGTGCAATTATGGGGGCACCCTCTTGAACTCATTATAGGCATAACAGGACTTAAAAGAGAATCAGGATAGGTATATTTTTGTTGGCTAAATAAATGTCTTGCTGGAAAAGGAATTTCATCCAAGTTCTTAATAAGTTCTCTTGAAGGATTATGAATTATTTTATTATTTTTTTTAAAAGAAATTCCTTTTACATTCTTTATATCTTTATTATTTTTTAAGGTATCTAATAAATCTACAATTGTTTTTTCTCCTTCTCCTCTTACAATAAAATCTATAAAATCATTTTTAAGACATTCACTTGGAACAATTGTTGCATGAATTCCTCCTAAGATAGTGATTGCTTTAGTATTTTCTTTTACTAATTTGCATAAATTTTCAGCTTGATTAAATGTGGGGCTAGTAGAAGTTAATCCAACTATATCATATCTTTTTGCGATGGCTAAAAATACTTTTAGAGATATCACATCAGCATCAATATCTATTATCTTTACCTTATGTCCTTTATTTTCAAGTATTGAGGCAATATATCCTAAACCTAAAGGGGGGTAATCAGGAGCACCTATCTTTCCATAAACCTGTCTTTGTGAAGGATTTATTAATAAAACATTCATTTTTTTAAAAACAAAATTTAATTTATAAGTATTTATATGGTATAATATTAATATTTGGTTTCATAAATAACTCTTCTAATAAATAAATTTATTTAAATAGATTAAATTTACCTATAATTAAAATGGTCAAGGTTTTAATTTTAGGAGCAGGTTTATCTGGATTAGCAGCAGGAGAAATTCTCTCTAGATATTTTAATGTAAATATTTTTGAAAAAGAGCCACTTATAGGTGGGCTTGCTTCTACTTTCGAGTATAAAGGGGACAATATTCCAAGATATTATCATCATATTATAAAAAGCAATAAAACGTCACAAAGATATCTTGAAAAATTTGGAAATATTAGAAATTTTGAGTGGAAAAAGATAAAAATGGCTATAGGGTTGAATAATAAGTTGAATATTATCAATTCTCCTTTAAAATTTCTTAAGTTTTCATACCTTAATCTCTATGAAAAATTTAGATTTGGTTTATTTGGTATATATTCCTTATTTATGAACCCAAATAAAATTCCAGATTATTTAGATGCTGAAAAATTTTTAAATAAAAAAGTTGGAAAATCTGTAACTAAAAAGATGTTTTATCATCTTTATGCAAGAAATAAATTTAACATTCCTTTAAATAAAATTTCTGCAAAACAATTTGCAAATAGAATATCTGAAAAAGAGATTAATGATTATTTTGCTTATCCTAAACAAGGAATCCAGAGAATGATAAAAGGTCTTGAAAAAAGTATAAAAAAGGGAAAAGGAAAAATAAAAATAAACTCAAATATTCAGGAAATAAACTTAAAAGAAAGATATATAATTGAATCTGGTAAAAAAGAAAAATATGATATCCTAATAAGCACTATTCCTTTTCCTGAATTTGCCAAATTAGCTAAAGATCTTTCTTCAAATTTAAAAGAAAAAATCTCAAAAATTAGATATTGTCCTGCTGTGGGGTTATGTTTTGGAACAAAGAATTTTTTATATGGGAAAGTTTATTGGATGAACCTATTTAAAGAGGACATCCATATGATTATGCAACATTCTGTTTTATGTGATAAATATGATGATAAAATAAACTGGTGTTTAAAATATGGTGGAAGTGAACAAGACCTTAACAAATCTGACAAAGAGATAAAAGATAAATATCTTAATATAATAAAAAAATATTTTCCAAATGTAAAAATAAAATGGGTGAAGGTATTTAAAACAAAATATGCAGAACCTATTTATGATATTAACTACCATAAACATATTCCAGGATACAAAACCGAAGTAAATGGGCTATATTTTGCAGGAATTCAGCTAACTTATCCTAAAATAAGAAACATGAACGTAGCTCTTCAGTCAGGGGAAAAAGTTGCAAAGCTGGTCTTGGAGGATATTAAAAAATGAAAAATGTATTTATTACTGGTTCATCAGGTTTTCTTGGAAAAAATCTTGTAAAGGAGCTATCTAAAGAAAAAAATATAAATATCTATTGTTTAATTAGAGATAAAAAAAAGAAATTTCTGTTTCAAAATCTTGATAATGTTAAAATGATTTTTGGAGATGTAAATAATCCTGATATTGATAAAAAACTTCCTAATAAAATAGGTACTATTTTCCACCTTGCAGGTATAATAGGTAATGCTGATTATGAAAAAAATTATAAAATTAATGTTCTTGGAACTAGAAATATAGTCAGAATTGCAGAAAAGAAAAATATTAATAAGTTAATTCATATTAGTAGTATAAATGTTGATTTCAAAAAAGGAGGGGCTTATTCTAAAACAAAAAAACTTGCTGAAAAAGAAGTTAAAAAATCAAAAATTCCTTCAATAATTTTAAGACCAAGCCAGATATATGGTGAAGGAGATAATGGTTTTAGAAAAATTGCAAAATATGTAAAAAAAGGTGCAGTCATCCCTATAATAGGAAAGGGGGATAAATTTGAACAGCCAATATTTGTTAAAGAATTAGTTGAATTAATGATTTTATTTTATAAAAGAAAAAAAATTAAAGGCCATGAAATATTTTATGCTGCTGGAAAAGACAAGATAACATTTAACGATTTGATTTCTTATTTTGAAAAACATTATAAAAAGAATAAAATTCATATTCATATTCCAAAATTTATTGCATTGTCTATTTCGAAAATACTGTGTTTTTTTATGAGAAACCCTCCAATAACTAACGAACAAGTTTATCAGATTGATAAAAACACTGATGTGGATATGTCTAAAACCTGGAAAAATTTTAAGTACGAAAATTATGATCTTGATAAAACCTTAAAAAAACTATTGGAAAAAGGAGCTTATGATGAGAAAATAGCTTATGATGAAAATCGCTTAACTAATAAAGGTTTTAAATATTTTATCAATGATAAGATACAAAAATTAAGAATATTTAGGAACCTGGTTCTGAAAAGACCTATTCTCGTTATATTTGATATAACAAAGAGGTGCAATCAAAGATGTAACACTTGCAATATCTGGAAAAAGGGAGATATAAAAAATGAGATGGGGCTTAAAGAGATTAAAAAACAATTAGATATTTTGAAAAAATTTGGAGTAGGTTATGCATTTGTCCAAGGAGGGGATCCTTTAATGAGAAAGGATATAAAAGAGATAGTGGTTGCGTGCTTAGAAAGACATATCAAACCTACAATCATAACTAATGGAATTGCTCTAACTCCTGATTTATTTTCCTTTTTTTCCAATCATAACTGTAATTTAGCAATAAGTTTAGATACACTAAATAGAGAAATTTATAGAAAAATAAGAGGAGTTGATAGTTTAAAAAGAGTTTTAAAAAATATAGAAATTGCAAAAGATTATAAAAGAAAAGGTAATTGGTCAGTAACTACCACTATTACTCAAATAAATTATAAAGATGTTTGGAAATTAAAGAAATATGTAGAAAAAAGAGGTTTTATGCATGCGATAAGACCTTATATCTATCATTTGGGTGAGGCTGGAAAAGCAGATGATAATTTAATTTATAAAAATAAGGAAAAAATTACAGAATTATTTAATAAGATGGCCAAAGAAACAGAAAAAGATAATTATCTTGCTAGTTTAGTTTATAGGGAACATGTAAATTATTTAAAAAAAGGAAATATTGGTCGTTGTGATGCATTAGAAAGGTCTTTTTTAATGCAAGAAGATGGTGCTTGTTCTCCTTGTGTAGAATACCCTAATCTGGTCTTTAATAAAAAAGGTAATTTTGAAAAAAATTTTAAAAGAAGCAGAAAAAGACTTAACCTCGAAATAATAAAATGCAGTCAAGATACTCCTTGTTTTTATAATGATGCAAGAGAAATAGGAGTTCTTTGGAATTCAAAAATTAAAATCCTATTCCATCTTCCAAAGATATTGATTTCTTTTATTAAATACGGAAACTTCTTTTAAAGAAAGGTATTTAAAGATTATTTATATCCCTCATATATGTTAAAAATCAACAATTATCTTGAATTATTGAGGGTAAAACAATGGTATAAGAATACTATTATTTTTATTTCTATTATTTTCTCTTTTAATCTATTTAATCTTGAATTGCTCGCATTAACTTTTCTTGGTTTTATTTCTTTATGTTTTGTTTCTTCTTCATATTATATCATAAATGATATTCTTGATGTAAAAAAAGATAAAAATCATCCTGAAAAAAAACATCGCCCTATAGCTTCTGGAAAAATAAAAAAATCACATGCAATCACTGTCTCTATTTTTTTATTTATAGCTTCAGTTTTTTTATCATATTTTCTTTCATTTTATTTTTTACTTATGATATTATTATTATTTGTACTTTCCCAGATATATAGTTTTTATTTAAGGGATATTATTTTTTTAGATATTATCCTTATTTCTCTTAATTTTGTAATAAGAGCTATATCAGGAGTCTTTATAATTAAAGCATCAATTTCTCCATGGGTAGTTTTATGCACTTTTTTTATATCTTTATTTCTAGTTAGTGAAAAACGTTCAGTAGAAATTTCTTTAAATAAATCAAAAAATTATAGGCCACATTTTGAAAAATCAGATAAAAGAATCCTTGAATTTTTAGCAATCCTCTCTATTACATGTGTTTTTGTGTTTTTTTCTATATATAGCATATTATTTGATAGGATAATGCTTTTGTGGAGCATTCCTATAGCATTATATATTGTTCTCTTATTTTTGCATGATTCTTATAAATATCCTGAAAAAGTTAGAAATCCTGAAGATTTTGTTTTTGATAAAAAAGTCCTTTTTTCTATCTTGCTATGGTTGTTGGTTGTATTAATAACTCTTTATTATTTTATTTAAAAGCTTAAGGAAGATAATATAAAGGAAAAAATACCTAATATAATTCCTGCAAAAACATCTATGATATCATGTTTTTTTAAATATATTCTTGAATAAAAAACTAGAACAGATAAAATTAAAGAAATAATCGCTATAAAAATATTAAAGTAATAAATTAATAAAAATAAGAATAAAAACATAGTTCTAGCTGAATGCACACTTGGAAAAGATGAGGCATCTATTTTCTGTATAAAATTTTGATATTTTTGTTTTTTTGGACGCGGTTTAAAATAAAATATCCTTATTAAAAAGGTTATAAAATAAATTAAAAATAATCCTAGAAATAAAAAAAAGAAAATAGAGTATTCTTTAATAAATAAGAAAAGTAAGCAAACAATTAGGTAAAAAACAATTCCTCCTATAAAAGTTATTTCCTGCATGAATTTTTTTATAAACATTGTCTTATTAACTTTATAAGATATTTAAATGTTTTATATCTTCAATTCTTTTTTATTTCTGTTGCTGATTAAAAGATAAATCTGAGAGAGTTTTATATAAAGGGGATGTTTTTCAAAAATTATCTCATAATAATCCATAGATAAATGGATTAGAACACCTAAAAAAACAAAAAAGAATATAGGATAAAAAAAAGACAAAACCGCCAAAACAAATAAGAATTCTATTCCATGAAATATCAATATATCTATTTTAAGTTTGTTTTTCTTTTTATAAGAAAGTTTTTTCCATTTTTGTTTTTTTCTTAAGAAAAAATTGTAAGCTTTTTTTAAAGATAAATCCTTCTTTCTCCAAATATAATTAAAATAATGGTCTACATCTATTAAAAAAGAAGCAAGAATAAAAATTAAAATATTAAAGGAACTTATATCAAATATAAAAAGTAAGATTAAGGAAAAAATCAGTGCTATTAAAATATGCCATTTAGGTAACATCTTATTTTTAAATTATATATGTCTTTAATTAATATATTTTTAAGAAAATAAACCTTTATAAAAATAAGTTTTTTTGAAATATAATGGCAGATTTAAAAAATGAGGAAATAGAGCTTTTTGTTCCAGGAAGATTATGTTTATTTGGAGAACATTCTGATTGGGCTGGAGGACATAGAAGACAAAACTCTGATATAGAAAAAGGTTATGCTATTATTGCACCAACAAATCAGGGAAATTATGCCAAAATAAAAAGACTGGAAAGGCCTTTATTAAAATTCAAATCAAAAAAATTTGGAAATCTTGAAACAAAATTAGATGAAAAACAATTATTAGAAATTGCTAGAAAAGGAGGAAGATTTAGTTATATTGCTGGTGTTGCTAATGAAGTTGTTGTTAATTATAACAATAGGGAAAATAAAGGATTAGAAATAAACAATTATTATACTGACCTTCCTGTTAAAAAAGGGCTTTCATCTTCTGCTTCTATTTGTGTTTTAACTGCAAGAGCTTTTGACAGAATATTTGATTTAAATTGGACTAAAACAAGAGAAATGGATGTTGCTTACAGAGGAGAGATAACAACTCCTTCAAGATGCGGCAGATTAGACCAAGCATGTGCATATGATAATCCTGTATTAATGACTTTTGATGCTGATAAATTAAGTGTTGAAGAATTAAAAATAGGTGAGGCTATGTATTTATTAATAGTTGATTTAAAAGGGAAAAAAGATACTATTAAAATTTTAAGAGAATTAAATAAAGGGTTTCCTTGGCCTAGAGATGAAAAAGAAAAAAGAAAACATAAATATCTTGGAAAAATAAATAAAGGGATTATTTTTCAAGCAAAAAAGGCTCTAGAACTGGGAAATGCAAAACAAGTAGGAGGATTAATGAAAAAAGCTCAAGAAAAATTTGATGAATACCTATCACCTTTTTGTACAAGTGAACTTGGAAAAAAAGGTTCTCCTAAATTACATAAGGTTTTGGACTATTCAAAAATTCAAGAATTTATTTATGGTGGGAAAGGAGTAGGAAGCCAAGGAGATGGTTGTGCTCAATTAATATGCAGATCAAAAGATTCAAGAAATAAAGTTAGGGATATTTTAGAAAATCAAAACATGGAATGTTTTGATTTAGATTTAAAAAAGACAAATTAAAATTTATTTGACAATAAAATAAGGATTTCTTAAATTTTTTTTGTTATAAGTTAGTTCTTTTTGCATGGTTTTTTTCTGTTCTTTATCATAAATATAAATTTTTTTTCCTGAACGATTAACTACTGCATGAGCAGCAGCAGTATCCCATTCCATTGTAGGACCGAGTCGTGGATAAATATCTGCTTTTCCTTCTGCTACCCAACATAACTTTAAAGAAGAGCCTTTATTAATTAATTCTATGTCCTTTTCAGTATCTTTTTTCAAAGTTTCTATAAATTCTTTTGTTTCTGGAGTAAAATGGGATTTACTAGCAACAACCCTTAATTTATCTGTAGAATTTTCTTCAGGTTTTAATTTAATAGGTTCTGAATTTCCAACTTGTTTAAATGCATCTTGTCCATCAGAATAATATAATTTATCTTTAACAGGTACATAAACTACTCCTAAAACAGGTTTATTATCCTGTATTAGAGCTATATTTATTGTAAATTCTCCATTTTTTTTAATAAATTCTTTTGTTCCATCTAAAGGATCAATAAGCCAAAACCTATTCCAGTTTTTTCTTTTTTCATATGGAATCTCTTTTGATTCTTCTGAAAGAATAGGTATATCTGGATATAATTTCTTTAAATCATCTACAATTATCTTATTAGAAGCTAAATCTGCTTCTGTTAAAGGAGATTTTACTCCAGAAGAATCTTCTTTATTTTGAATGGAAAAACTTCCATCATGTATTTCTAAAACTTCTTTTCCAGCTGTTTTTGCTATTTTATTAATTTCCTTAATATTTATTGATTTCATTTATTCCTCTATTTTTTTTATTATATCTGCAAATGCTGGCCTTGTAATAATAACAGCTGCTGTGATTCCTATTATTGTTGTTACTGCAAATCCTTTTAATAGACCTGCTCCTGCCCAATATAAAGGCATTAAAGCTACTAAAGAAGTAAAATATGCTGAAATAATTATAAATAATGCTCTTTTTAATCTTTGTTTTATGCTTAGCTGTTTTCCACCATGAGATTCGTCTAAAATAACAATTTGATGATCTACTCCTGTCCCTATAACTGCTAATATTCCTGCTATAGAAGGCAAGTCAAGATTCCAGTTAATTAAAGAAGCTATTCCTAAAATAATTATAACTTCTGAAAAAGATGTTAAAAGTACTGCAAGAGAAGATTTTAATTTTCTATATCTTACAGCTACAACAACTGCAACTGAAAAAATAGCTGCAATTCCTGCAAAAATAATGGTTCTTAAGAATTTTTCACCTAATAAAGGAGAGATAGTATCTAATTTTACAATTTCTAATTTAAAGGGGAGGCTTCCTGTTATAAGAACTGTTTGTAATTTATTCATCTCATTATTTGTATTTTCAATAGCTTTTTCTCTTGTTTCTCCTGTTTCTCCTCCTTGAATAAGTATCTTTGTTTCTGGTCTTCCTTTTAAATCTGATGAAATAAATAAAGAACTAACTAAATTATCATCTAGATATAGATTTAATTTTTTATCTAAGTATCTTCCTTGTTGGGTTGCATTAATTCCAAGTTTAGAAGTTAAGTCTGCATGTTTTTGAGCTGCTTTCTCACTTAAAGATATTGCAAATCTAAAATTACAGGAATGTCCTCCTTGGACTTCTTGACAAGAATAAATTCCTGAACTTTCTCCACTTCTTTCTACAAAAGTGATATCTTCATCTCCGCCTACAAAAACAGTATCATTTCCAATTTTTGCTTCAAACTTTCCTTGTTTTGCTATTAATTCTTCAAGTTCTTCAGGAGTTGCTCCTGCTATTTCAACTAACATGAAATTTTTTCCTTCTAAATCTGTTACAGGTCTTACACTAACATCAGAAAGACCATAGACATTTAATCTTTCTGTAGTTACAGAGATTAGGTCCTGTATTTCTTTTTGAGAAAGTTCTTTTTCTGGTTTGATTAAAGCTCTAGAACCTCCTTCCAAATCAAGACCAAATTTTATCCTTGTTAAAGGTATCTCTTTAACAGTAATTCTAGGAGATTCTTTTGTAAAAAGAACATATTCTTGTTCTTTTGTTTTGATGGTCATCTTTGTTCTATTTTGTAAAGGAAATTTATCAAGAACCGTAGAATAATTATTTAAATTTTCTATTTGTTCGCCATCTATTTCTTTAATTATTTCTCCTGCTGATAGTCCTGTATTAAATACTGTAGAGTTCTTTTCCACACTTTTAACAATTACTCCTGTTTCAAAAGAAGGTTTAATTGCTAATAAAGACAAAGCTAGTATTATTATCAATAACCATATTCTCCATCCTATTTTTGCCATTTTATGATGTTATTTTTATTTGTTTTTTTCTACATACCATTTTAAAAGTGTGGCATTTGTTAACCATGTATTAAGTATATCAAAAGATAATCCTATTGTTAGAATTGAAAAAATCTGTTGCAAAACATCTGAAAAACTTGCTGTAATTAATAAAGCCACAACAACTGCAACTAGACTAGTTAAAGTCATTGTTAATCCTGTTTTAAATGCCCCATATATTCTTGTATTTAATTCTCCTTCTCTTCTTTTTATTACTCTTGAAGTAAGCATTATATCTGTATCTACGCTATATCCTATTAGCATTAAAAATGCTACAATTCCTGCTGATGAAATTTTCCATCCAAGAAAATTCACTAATGCAAGAGTCATTATAATATCTGCAAATGCTGAAAGAACAACAGCAAAGGAAGGGATACTATATCTTAAATAAAAAAATGCGCTTAATAATAAGATTAAAAGAGAAAGGATTATTGCTATACTAACAGATATTAATCTTAATACAAAAAATATAAATGGAACTAAAAGTGCTAATGCTATTATGAGAATTTTTATCTTTTTGTTTTTTCCAAAAATATAAAATACAACTGCTCCCATAAAAGTAAAAGCAAAAAGAACTGCAAGAATCAATTGTATATAGAAATTCTGGCTTAATGAAGATCCAGTAAATTCTATACTTGAATTATCTTCATCTAACTCATAACCTAAATAATTTTCAAGCACGTTTTTAGTTTGATTTGGAGAAGAAGTTGTTTGAACAACAAATGCTTCTTGGCTTCCTTTTCTTAAATCTGATATACTTCTTATAGATAAATCCTGCAATTTATCTTTCATTTCTTGTTCTAACAAATTTACATCTGCTTGTTTATCTTCTACAGTTATAGTGGTTCCTCCTTTTAAAGAAACATCCTTATTTATAATGTCATTATTTTGAAAATAAAAATACCCCATAAATACAACTGACAAGATAATTAGTATTGCTGGAATTAATATAAAATACTTATAGTTTTTATTATAAAAATTACTAAAATTTTTTGGTTGTTTGTTTTCTTTTTCACTCATTTTATTTTTAAATAATTTAGATTTAAAAATCTATAGATATGCGCGGGCCGGGATTCGAACCCGGACAATCGGCTTGGAAGGCCGAGATTCTAACCATTAAACTACCCACGCATAAAATTAAATACTCTTAAGGTATTTTAAAGGTTTTGTATACTTCAATATAAAGTTTTATTCTTAAAATTCTAATGGTAAGCGCCCTCGGCAGGAATCGAACCTGCAACCTACACCTTAGGAGGGTGTCGCGCTATCCTGTTGCGCCACGAGGGCATTAATCTTATTGAAATGTTTAGGATGAAGATCCTATCTCTTTCATCCATTTGTCTAATTGTCCCCTACCTTTTAAAGTTATTCTATGCATTCTTTTTTTAGTAAGTTTATATTCCTAAAATTTTGATTAGTGAGTGTATTATATACTTGTTTAATTGTATCAAATAAATCTCTAATAATATACTTTATTTCATTCCAATTTCTAACAAATCCATAAAAAATCTTCAGATTATATTTTTTTCCCATAGGGAAATTTAAATTGCTGTTTAAAAGCAAAATAAGTTGCTTACAAGAAAAAATAATTTCAATTCCTTTACTATTCTTTTTATATTTAATTTTAACTTTCCTATTGAAAAGATCATTTACTATTCTTTTTAAGCAGATTAAATGCTCTTTATCTTTTTCTTTATTGTTGTTGATCTCTATCTGCCATAATTTTTTTCTTCCTGAGGAGCAATTGTATGATTGTCTACTCATCCACTCATCTCTTAAAAGCACCCTATAAAACTCTAAAAATAAAGGACTCATAATATTAATTTTTTTTAAAATTTTCGTATTCTTTATATAATTTATTTTTCCTCCTTTTATTTGCATATGATTATCTTCCTTTATCTCTAATATTGTTAAACCTTTTCTGAGAGTTTCAGGAATCAATATTTGGAGGATAAATCTTTCTTTATTATAAAACCATTTATCTATATTATATTTGAAAACACCTAATTTTTCTGATGGTTTTTTAAAATTTTTAGAGGAAGTCTGCTTGAAGGATAATTC
>CAYMES010000025.1:0-994 GCA_964389765.1 Candidatus Woesearchaeota archaeon | reverse complement strand
AATTCTTTCAATCTCTTTTTAGAATTTACAGATAATGAAATTCTCATAATGTTATATCCTTAATAAACTATTTAAATTTTTTTTCTATCTGACTGAACTATGGAGAATATTACTAATTTAAAAGAAACTGTTATTTTAAAAATATGTTAAAATACTATATTTAGATTAATTAGACTTTCTTCTTTTAAAAAATGAAAAAAGTCCTTTTGATCTTTTTTTTATCTTAGGTTTTGGAGGTCTTAAAAAAATTACATTTAATCCATAAGCTTGTGCAGATTTAGCTTGAACTAAATCAGCAGTAATAAGGGTTGCATGATTTTTAAAAGCTATTTTTCTAATTAAAGCATCAATTTCTCCTGCTTTCGCATATTTAATCTGCTTTTCGTCTGGACGAGGCCCTGTAAATTCTACTTTTATTTTGCTTTGCTTTTTCAGTTTATGTAATTTAGCTATTTCATTTAATCCTATATAACCTGCTTCTCTTCCTTTATTTGCAAGATTTTCAAGTTCTGCTATAACTGCATCAGGAATAATTAATTTTCCTTGTAAACCTTCATTTATTAATTTTGGAAGGAATTTATTTATTACAGCTGAAGTATCTACTACATATCTCTTTTTTCTTTTTTCAACTTTTTTATTAAGGCTTTTTCTTGCTTTGCTTTTAATTCTTTGACTTACTGTTTGATTTGATTTTTCTCTTAATCTTTTATTTGATTTTCTTCTTGAATTCTTTTTACTTTTTTTATAATCCTTTTCATAATTTTTCTTTGGATTATTGTTTTTTGTTTTTTTCATTTTAATATCTTTTTTTGTTTATTTTTTATTTAATAATTTATTATGCGGGAGAAAGGATTTGAACCTTCGCAGGCACTGAGCCAACGGATCACTCCTTTATTATATCTTAACTTGAGTCCGTCCCGTTTGACCGCTCCGGCACTCCCGCATAAAGGACTTAAGAAATTTAGATATAAAAAGCTAACTATTAAAAAAATGA
>CAYMES010000024.1:4757-23347 GCA_964389765.1 Candidatus Woesearchaeota archaeon | reverse complement strand
CCAACTAATCCACTAGCTAATAAAGTTTTGAATTTTGTCATAAATTAAATAGCTAGTTTTAATTTTTAAACTTAATTATATTTTATTATATATAAAATCATATTATATTAACTATAACTCTTCTATCTCTAGGTCCATCAAATTCAGAAAGAGCAATACCTTGCCATCTTCCTAACATTAATTTACCATCTTTTATCGGAATAACCTGGCTTGGTCCAATTATACTTGATTTAATATGGGAATCTGCATTATTATCTATTTTATCATGTTCCCATTGTCCTTCTGGAATCTGCTTTTTTAAATAATTTAAAATATCTTCACACACAGCTTTATCATAATTTTCATTAACAATTATAGCACAAGTTGCATGAGGAACATAAACTAAACAAACTTTACTATCTTCATCAGAAACTTTAAATACAATATCTTTAACTTGTTGAGTAATATCTATAATCTCTTCTCTTTTTGAACTTTTTATTGTAAATTCCATGTTTTTAATAAAAATAAGCAAAGTTTAAATAATTATTGGAAATACAACTATCTTTTCACTTGTTTCCATAATTCTTCAAGATACTCTTTAAAAGAATTATATATTATTTTATATATTATTTTCAATAATAATTATTTTTAAAAGCTTTAAATTCCAGAATATTTAATGACTGAACATACTAAATTTAATAATATATTTGGAATTAGTAAACCAATAATCGGGATGATTCATCTTTCTGGACAAAATAAACAAGAAAAAATAAAAAGAGCTTTAGAAGAACTAGCAATTTACGAACAAGAAAAAGTTAATGGAGCAATAATAGAAGATTATCATGGAACTATACAAGAGGTTCAAGAAACCTTATTCTATTCTCAGAAAAAATTTAATCTAGTAATAGGTGTAAATACTTTAAGAAATCCTTATCTAGGATTTAAATTAGCTCATACATATAAGGCAAAATTTGTTCAATTTGATAGTGTTCAAACTCCTGATTTAGATATAAAATTATATAATAAAAACAGAACAGATTTTCCAGATATTTCTGTTTTTGGAGGAATAAGATTTAAGTATACTCCTCTTACTGGAAATTCTCTTGAACATGATTTGCAACAAGGAAAGGAAAGATGTGAAGCAATTGTCACAACAGGACAAGGAACAAGTATAGAAACACCCTCTAACAAATTAAAAGAATTTAAAGAATTATTAGGAGAATTTCCACTAATTGTAGGAGCAGGAGTTAATTTAAAAAATATATATGAACAATTACAGATTTGTGACAGTGCAATTATTGGAAGTTATTTTAAACCTAATGGAAATACTCATCTTCCAATAGACAGACAAAAAGTAAGTGAATTAATGAACCTAGTTAAAGAATTAAGAAACCAAGTATAATTAACAATCTCTTCTTTTTTCTTACAAATATTTAAATAACAGCTCCTAATTTAATATATATGACAAATAAAAAAGACATAGTAACAAAACAAAAAATAGAAAAATATCGCAATCTCACAACTAAAGCTTTAGAAAAAACTAAAAACAACATTACAAAAGGTAAAAACAAAGAAGCTAAAGAAATAATAGAAATGGTTGAAGCATATCTTTCTGATTCAGAACATTTTGAATCTAAACAACATTTGATAAATGCATTTGCATGTTTAAACTATGCACATGGATGGCTTGATTGTGGAGCAAGATTAAAAATATTTAATGTTAAAGATAATAATTTATTTACAATCTAGCTTCATCTAAATTTAATCTAAACTTAAATTGTAATCTTATGAACCTCATAAAAAGCAGGATCAACTCGTGGTTCTCCTCTTTCTTCACGAATTTTATTTAAAAAATAAACATATTCTAAAGCATTAATCTGCTTAATATAATAATTATCTGCAAACACTCCTGCAAAAGAATCAACTGAACCTTCTTCTCCCAAATCTACTGCTGCTTCTAAACCTTCCTCACTAAAAAACCCAATAAATCTATGCATCCCCATAAATTAATAAGAAAACACATATTTAAAAAAATTTACAAAAATTAAAAAAAGTATTTATTATATAGTTTTCAGCTTTTTTAATGTGGATAAATCGTATACATTCGATAATTTAATAAATAAAGGAATTTTCTTTTTCTTATGGATGACATATGGAAACATCATTTTAAGTATTATGATTTATTTCAAAACAATTCAGAAAGATATAGAAAAACAATAGAACTTCATTTAAAAGAATTAAAAAATTTCAAAAAAATTTTGGATACAGGAGCAGGTTCTGGAAACCTAACTTTTGAATTACTAAAACAAGGAAAAGAAGTAACTGCAATAGATTTAGATGAATTTTCACTAAAACTTCTAAAAGAAAAATGTAAAAAATATAAAGATAGATTAAAAGTTCTAATAATGAATACTCAAAACCTAAATTTTAGAAATAATGAATTTAATGGAGTAAGTTCTATGTTTGTAATTCCTTTTGTAGGGGACAACAAGAGATACTTTTCAGAAGTTTATAGAGTTTTGAAAGATAATGGAAAATTTACTATTTCAGTTTGGGCTCCTGTATCTGATAGTTGGTATGGAATAATAGAACTATTAGAAAAAGAATTAAAAAACAAAGGACTTTTACCAAAATTTCAAAAACAATGGGATTATATTTCACAATCAAGTAAGGTTCATGTCCAAAATGTTCTTAAAGGACCAAAAGTTGATGAGCTTAAAATAATTTTAAAAAAAATAGGATTTAAAAAAATAAAAGATTATCCAGAAAATCCTTATAAAAAATATGCTTATTTTTTAACTTGTGAAAAGTAGTATATATTCAAAACATATAATCTCTATCTAATCATTATCTTTCTCAGAATATTCTCCCATCTTATAAAAATAAGCTATACAAGGCTTCCACATATAATCAAAAACTACTTTTCTTAAAGTTTTCTTATTTACACTTCTTTCATCAACCTTACATAAAATACCATCTTCTTGTCCTGAAATACGTTCTAGAATCTGTCTTGCTTTTTTCAAATCTTTTTCTTTATCTGGATGGTAAAGAACTCCCCCTCTTTCCAGAATTTCATCATTTTCAACTTGTTTTAAAAATTCTTTTAAATCTTCTTTATCTGCTCCTTTAGCATCTGGCTCTAATCTAAATTCTATTTTATCAGGATTTTCAACATAATTAGTTAAATCACCTTTAATATAATTGACTTGGATTTTTAATTTCCTATCTTTATATCTTTGTTTGCCTTTTAAAGTTATTTCTCCAGATTTAGAAATAGACACTTCTAAAGGATATTCTTTTTTATTCTGCCTTTTTTCTATATAATCAATCAAATTATCTGTATCTAAATCATAATCCATAACTTTGTCAATAATACCAGTTTTAAAACTATTTATATTCTAAATTATAAAGATTTAAATATATACTTTTTTTATTCAAGATTATGAAAAAAAGGGACAAAATAATTGTAATTAGTTTAGGAGGAAGTTTAATTGTTCCTGACATGATTGATTTAGGATTTTTAAGAAAATTTAAAAAAATAATTGAAAAACATATACAAGATTACAGATTTGTAGTTGTATGTGGAGGAGGAAGTATAGCAAGAAAATATATAAATGCTTTAAAAAAACAAGGGAAAAACTCCTATATTCAAAGTTTGAGTGGAATTGCAGTAACAAGACTAAATGCGAGATTTATGACATATTTTTTTGGAAAAGATGCTAATGAAGATATTCCTCATAATATGAAAAAAATAAAAAATCTTCTTCTTAAAAATGAAATAATCTTCTGTGGAGCTTTAAGATACCATGCAAATGAAACAAGTGATGCAACTTCAGCTAAACTTGCAAAATTTTTTAATACAGAATTTATTAATCTCACAGATGTAGGAGGATTATATGACAAAAATCCTAAAAAGTATAAATCTGCTAAACTTGTTCCTGAAATTTCTTGGAAAGAATTTAAAAAAATAACAGACAACTTAAAATACTCTCCTGGACAACATTTTGTCCTTGACCAGCATGCAGCAAAAATAATAAAAAAATATAAAATTAAAACATATATCCTTGGAAAGAATTTAAAAAATCTTGATAATCTTTTATCTGGAGAAGAATTTAAAGGCACAACAATAAAAGATTAATACTTAAAATTCTTATCTTAAACTTTTAATAAAGCATTAGCTGAAACAAGTTCTGGCAATTTGTCATATAATCCTAAACTTATAGTTAAACTACTATTCATTATATAAGCATCTTCTTCAAAACCAGTTCTTGATACTTGGTCTGGTCTTTGTTGTTTTTTTTCCATTTCTTCTTGACTTCCAAAATATGTTCCATGATAATAACCTCCAGTACTTATAACCCATCTCTGATGCATTTCATATCCTTCTGATTCTTTTGGTTTTCTTGTTGGAACTAATCTTTCTACACCAATGTTTAAAGCAAAACAAATATTTGATAAAGGTTGCATAGATTTATCTATTCCTTTTAAAGAACTAAATGTTCCATTTGTATATGCTTCTCTCCATGCATCTAATCCTATAAAATAATCTTCTAAAAAAGGATCTTCTTCACGAAGTTCAGAAATTTTTCTGTCAAAATAATCTCCCTCTGGATACAAAAAATCAATTGTTACTCCAAATCTTTCTCTTTTAATAGCAGGGTGGATTATTATTCTTGAATCAGGAATTATGAAAGGAGAACCATATCCTCCATTATAAGATTTTTCTAAGCTCCCATATATCCCTTGATATAATTCTTTTAAAGAATCTTCTGATAAAGCCACATTTTTAGAATCTCCATCTGGACAAGGAAGTAATTTTAGAGGTTCTTTAAAAGATTGATAAGAACTTAAAAATTCTTTAATAAATCTAAAAAGTTCTCTTCTATCTTCCATATAAGGATTAGTATCCTCTTCTGGATCTAAACCTATCTCTCTTTGATGATAGGAGGTATCTATTGCTTCTTGTCTTTTTTTACTTAACGTATTCTTGACATATTCTCTTAATTCTTTTCCAGGTTTGTATTTAAGAAATATAACAAGAGACTCAAGATTAGAGCTATCTGTCAGATACTTATCCATATCTTCTAAATACTCTTCTGCTTTATCTTTATCTGTATTTTTAAAAACATCTGTTGCCTTAATATCTAAAAATTCTCTATATTGTGGAAAAAAACATCCAAATGAAACTTCTCCCCTAAGATAATCATCAACAAAACTAGATTCAAGATACCTATTACCTTGAAATATCAGATGATTTGTTAATTCATAAACTTCTTTTCCTTGCTCTTCTAACTTTTCTCTAGTTATTTTAGCAATATACCTTCCAATTCCTAACCAATCAGGATCGTCAATTTCTAAAGATTTTTTCCATTCCACTAATCTTAAAACATATGATTATTAATAAATTTTATTAAGATTGAAAATATATCATCCATCTCAACCACAACAATTATAATATCTTATTTCTTTTTAAAGTTAAGATGAAAATCATAGAGTCGAGAAATATAAATGAAATAAGAAAACAAATAGATAAAGCATATAAAGAAAAACAAGCAGAAAAAAGCAAAAGAAAAAAGATAATAGTTAGAGCTAAAAATCCTAAATTAAACAGGCAAATACTTGAAAATAAAAAAACAGACATCTTACTAGGCCCAGAATTAACTGGAAAAGACAAGCTAAAACAAAGAGGTTCAGGATTAAATGAAATTTTATGTAATATAGCAGCTAAAAATAAAACTTCTATAGGTATAGATTTAGATAATTTATTGAAAAAACAAGGGATTGAAAAAGCTGTTCTTCTTTCTAAAATTAAGCAAAATATAATGTTATGTAAAAAAGCAAAAACCAATATAATAATATTTTCAAAACAAAAACACGATAAAAAAGCAATCTTCTCTCTGCTTTTAAATTTAGAAGCTTCTACATCTCAAGCAAAATCTGCTATTGAAAAAGGATATTTTTAAAACAATAATATATAAAAACCAAAACCTCCTTAAATAATATATGAATAATAAAATACTTTCAATATTAATATTATTAACTCTGATTATTGTAATTCCTATGAGCTTAGCTATTAATATAAATTCTTGCCAAAAACTTAATCAACCAAACACAATATATGAACTTACACAAGATATAAATTCAGTTCCAAATAAAACTTGCATAAATATTAAAGCAGAAAACATAACTTTTGATTGCCAAAATTATTCAATTAATCAAAAAGTAGATTTAGGACAAGAAAAAATCGGAATTTATTCAGATAAAGATAACATAATAATAAAAAACTGTAATATAAATATAAGAAATGATACTGGGTGGAAAAAAGGACCAGTTGCAATATTATTAGAAAATTCTCAAAATTCTAAAATAATCAATAACAAAATCAAAAAAACCCACACCCAAATATCTCTTATATCTGTTGAAAATACAGAAATAACATCAAATTACCTTGAAAATGGAGGTGCTGGAATACGGCTAGATTCAAGTTCAAATAACATCATTAAAAACAATAAAGCAAGACATAATTATTTTGCAATATTCCTAACTCAAGATTCAGATAATAATCTTGTAAAAGAAAATGATATAGATAAGAATGGTATTGGAATAGGGTTAAACAAAAATTCAGATAACAACAATATATATAATAATTCTGCAAGTTCTAGCACATATGGAATTCAAATTTTTGATTGTCAAGGAAATAATCTAACCCTTAATAAAGCTAATGATAATGTATATAATGGAATATTTATCTCAAGAAGCTCTTCTCATAATCTTCTTAATAATCTTGTATGTGATAATTCTCAGATTTCTTTAAGTGATTATGATAATGATATCTATATTTATAATTCTGAAGTTAGTGGTCAGGAAAATACCTGCAATAGACATGGAGGATTAAATGATAAAGGAACAAAAGGATGTAAATATCCCTGCTCTACAATACCTTTCATAAAAAGCATAATATATAATGAATTTGAAAATAAAACTAACAGAAGTGTAGGAACTATTGAACCATCAGGAATAGGGATTAAAAATATAAAAATATATTTTAGTGAAGATATAGAATTTGAAGAACAAGACATACTAATATACAAAGTTAATTTCTCTGAAGGACAAGAAAATATTGAAAAAAGAATCTATCCTAGACTTATTGCATATAGTAATTATACAAAAAACATGTTAATAGAATTTGAAACAGCATCTGTAGTAGATACATGGATAAAAGTAATTTTAAAAGAAAACATAACTGATAAACAAGGAAATAAATTAGATGGAGAAGGAGTTGCTCCCTGGCCTTTATTAGACAGAAGAGGTTATATCTATGATAATAGACATCTACCAACAGGAGATAAAGCAGAAGGAGGAAATGCAATATTTTATCTAGGAAGTTTAAGAGGAGACTTTAACCAAAATCAACAAATAGATTCAGAAGATCAAACATTATTCAACATAAGCTATCAAAATGATAATTTAGATGCTGATTTCTGGACTCAAGGAGAAAATAACAGCATTCCTGATAGAAAAATTACTCCTATTGATATTGATGGATTTTTATATTATTATCAACAAGCCAGCTCTTTATATGAATTGCCTTCAAAACTTTCAGAAATAACTACTGTATATACTGAAGTATATACAATATCAAAGGAACCTATATCAATTGCATTAGAACAATCTCCATCTAAAAATGAAAATGATGATGACAATAACAAAGAAGATGAAAACTCAGAAGATGACTATGAAGATAATGATAATTACCAAAAACATCTATCCAGTTCTAAAAAAACAAAACAAAAATCAGTCAGACAAGAAACATACAATAATAAAATTATAAAACTAAATAATAAAGCTATAACCTTAAATCAAAAAAACAATTCTAATAATCTTATTTATTTTATTAAAAATTTCATACAAAAGTTATTTAGAAGCTGAAAAAGCAATTGAAGCATAACCTACCTTATCACTACTTTTCATAATTTCTGCAGATGTATAATAACAAATCAGTTCTGGTTTCAAGTTTTGCAATTTAGCTATCTCTATTAAGGTGGTAATTGCTCCTGCTCCACATATTGTTGTCTTATCTGATATCTTAAGAAACTTTTTAGTATCTAGATCCAAAATAGCATTAATAGCTTTTTTATCAAGATTTTCTGAATCTTGTTCTGGAACAAATCCAAATGAAGGCCCAGCATGAGTAAAATCAGAAGAAATAATTATTCCTATATCTTCTCCTTGTTGTTCTTGCACTCTAATAATAGCGCTAGCTAATCTTTTACAACAATCAATATCATAATTTTTCATAACTATAGGAACAATCTTAAAATTACTATATAAAGATTGAATAAAAGGAAGCTGTACTTCTAAAGAATGCTCATATAAATGAGCATTTCTATCTTCTCTAGTAGATATTTCTTTTAATAATCTTTTTCCAAATTCATTATTATTTTTTACAATTCCTAATGGTGTTTGAAAATCTTCTAAAGAAATAGCTATATCTTGCCCCCTACCAGAATGATTTACTCCAATTAAAACATATGTAGAATAAAATGGCAATATAGAATATGCTTTTCCAGCACACTCTCCTGAGAACACATAACCAGCATGTGGAACAATTATTGCCTTAATCTTCTTATCTTGTTTCTCTTTTATGTATTTCTTTACTTGTTTTTTTAATTTTCGTTCATTATCTGGATAAAATTTTCCTTCTACTGCTGGTTGCCTTATCATTTTATTATAAAAAGTAAGAAAGGTTTTTAAAATCTCTCAAACTATTATTTAAATGACTAATCAAAAAAAACAATCAGAAATTAAAAAAGTTATTCAGACACTTTCTCCTATAGAAAGAAAAATTCTACCACATATAGAACATAAAGATGTAGATAAAATCATAGAAAAAAGTAAATTAGATAGAACATCTGTATTAAGAGCTTTAATGTACCTATCTAATAAAGGAATAATTAATTTAAAAGAACAAGATAAACAAGTAATAAAGTTAGATGTTAATGGGATTTTATATAAAAGAAAAGGACTTCCAGAAAGAAGACTTCTTAATCTTATAGAAGAAAAAAGAAATCTCTCTTTAAAACAAGCTGAAAAACAAAGCAAATTAAATGATAATGAATTTAAAGCTGCTTTAGGAGCTTTAAAAAGAAAAGCTCTTATAGACATAAGTAACAACACAATAATTCTTCAAGCTAAATCTCACGAAATAACTAAAAAAAGCTTAGAAGAGCAATTAATTGAATCTCTGCCTATTAATCTAAATGAACTTAAACCAGAACAAAAACATGCATTTCAAAAATTAAAAAATAGAAAAAAAATAATAAAACAAGAGAAAGAAAAACAAATAAATCTCAAAATAACAGAATTAGGACAAAAAATAATTAAGTCAGATTTAAAAACAGGAAATCTTATTGAAAACCTAACTCCTGAAATGATAAAAAGTAGAAGATGGAAAGGAAAAAGTTTTAGAAGATATGATATTAAAAGTCCTGTTCCAAAAATATCTGGAGGAAAAAGGCATTTTGTAAACCAAGCAATAGATTATGCCAGAAAAATCTGGACTGAACTTGGTTTTAAAGAAATGCAAGGAAACCTAATCCAAAGCTCATTTTGGAATTTTGATGCTTTATTTACTGCTCAAGATCATCCAGTTAGAGAAATGCAAGATACATTTTATATCGAAGATATTGAAGCTAATCTTCCAGATAAAGAAACAGTTAATAGAGTTAAAAAAGCACACGAACAAGGAACAGAAAAAAGTAAAGGATGGCAGTATCAATGGCAAGAAAAACAAGCTAAAAAAATGGTATTAAGAACCCACACTACCTGCCTTTCAGCTCTAACATTATATAAATTAAGCAAACTTCCAAAACAAAAAAGAAAAGGAAAATTTTTCTCATTAGGAAAATGCTTTAGAAATGAAACAGTTGACTGGAGCCATGGTTTTGAATTTTTTCAAACAGAAGGAATTGTAGTTGGACAAGACGTTAACTTTAGACATTTACTAGGGTATCTTAAAGAATTTTACAAAAAGATGGGATTTGAAAAAATAAGATTTGCACCTGCATATTTCCCATATACAGAACCAAGTGTAGAGATATCTGTCTGGCACCCTGAAAAAAAAGTCTGGTTAGAAATGGGGGGAGCAGGAATGTTTCGTCCAGAAATATCTATCCCACTTATAGGAGAATATATTCCTGTTTTAGCATGGGGACAAGGTTTTGACAGAATTATTATGGATTATTATAAGATTAAAGACTTAAGAGAAATGTATAAAAATGATTTAAATAAATTAAGAGAAATTAAATTCTGGACAAAATAAATCTTAAAAATGGAAATAAAACAAGCCCAAGATAAAATAAAAGAATTTGACAAAGCAAGAGGATGGCAAGATTCTTGGAATATTAAAGACTTGCTTCTAAATATAACCGAAGAAGGTGGAGAAATGTGGAATCAAATTAAATGGGTAGATGAGCAAAAAGAAATTATTAATAAAGATAAAGAAAAAGTATCTGATTATATAGGAGATACTCTCTTTCTCTTGTTAAAAATTGCAAATCAAACAGGAATAATTGCTGATAAAGCATTACAAGAAACTTTAGATGAATATAGAAAAAGAATGCCTGCTAATGCAATTAAAAAAATAGGGCATGCAAATAAATTAGCAGGATGAATTGATAATAAACAATTAAAAAAAGACAAAAATATAGAAAATGGGAAATAAAAGAACCTATCTAGATGATGAAGTAGAAGCAATGAAGAATTTTTATGAAAACCGTAGAAAAGAAGATCTAATAAAAAAAAATAAGTCAGGAGAATATCTAAAATCAACAGAATTATTAGACAGATATATAAAATTTGCAAATAATAATTTTTTACCTTATAAAATAATGGGGAAAAACTGGTTCACAAACATATTATTTAAATTAAGTAGAAACAGATTATACGAAATAGTTCAAGGTGAAAGGAGGAAACGTCTAAAACTTTATTAAAATGGCAAATGTAAAATTTCCAAGAAAAGAATTTGAAAAAAAAGTTGGGGAAATAAACAAAAAAACAAAAGAAAATATAGCAATGTTTGGAACTCCTTTTGAATCTCTTTCAGAAGAAGAAATAGAAATTGAAATATTTCCTAACCGTCCTGATTTATTAAGTTTCCAAGGATATATGCGTTCCTTTTTATGTTTTCTGGGAAAAAAGAAAATTCCTAAATATAAAGTTAAAAAACCAGAAAAAAATTATAAAGTTAAAATTGATAAATCTGTAAAACAAGTAAGACCCTATACAGCTTGTGCAATAGTTAAAAATCTTAAATTTAATGAAGAAAAAATTAAAGAAATAGTAGATATACAAGAAAAATTACATAAAACCTTAGGAAGAAACAGAAGAAAACTTGCAATTGGAATCTATCCTCTTGAAAAAATCTCTCTTCCAATTACATATAAAGCTGAAAAACCAGAAAAAATAAGATTTATCCCTTTAGAAACTTCAAAAGAAATGAATGCAAAAAAAATTCTTCAGAAACATCCTGCAGGAAGAGAATATGGAGAACTTCTTAAAGGAATGAAACAATATCCAGTATTTAGAGATTCAAAAAGAAACGTTCTAAGTATGCCTCCTATTATAAACTCCCAGATGACTGGCAAGATAGATGAAAATACAAAAGAAATATTTATAGAATGTTCTGGAAATGATTTTGAAATTCTTAAAAAAACTCTAAATTTAATTGTAACAATATTAGCAGATATGGGTGGAAAAATATATTCTATGGAACTTAATTATAAAGGCAAAAAAATAATAACTCCTGATTTGCAAGGAGAAAAAATTAAAATTGACATTAAAAAAGCAGAAAAACTACTGGGAATAAATTTATCTGGTTCTGTTGTTAAAAAACTTCTTGAAAAAATGGGCCATATATATGATAAAAAAAAGAAACAAGTAGAAATTCCTCCATATCGTCTTGATATCTTACATCCAGTAGATATTTATGAAGATATTGCTATTGCTTATGGATATGATAAATTTCAACCAGAAATTCCTAGAATATCAGACATAGGACAAGAAACAGGAAAAGAAGTAAAAAAAAGAAAAATATCAGGGATTCTTACTGGATTAGGAATATTAGAAACATCTACATACCACCTTATAAATAAAAAAAATACTAGAAAATCAGGATTAAAAATTAAAAAAATCCAAGTACAAGATTCAAAAACTGATTACACTATATTAAGACCTTGCATGCTTATATCTGCTTTAAAAGTATTAAGTGAAAATGTGGATGCTAAATATCCTCAGAAAATATTTGAAATTGGAAAAATATTTAATCTATTTTCAGAAAATAAAATTCAAGAAAAAGATGAATTAATTACAGCAATATCTGGAAATACTGATTTTACTGAAATAAAGCAAGTTCTTGACTATTTAATGAGGATGTTGAATCTTTCTTATGAATTACAAGAAGATGAACATCCAAGTTTTATAAACGGAAGATGTGGAAAAATTTTAATAAATAATGAAGTAATAGGATATATAGGAGAAATCTCTCCCTATATATTAAAAAATTGGAATCTTAAAATGCCTGTTACAGCTCTTATCTTAGATTTTGATAAAATTGCATAAAAACTAAAGAGAAAAATTCTCCATAAGAGCATCTAAACCATAACTCTTTCCAAAAATAAATGTTGCCGTGGATGTTGCTTGATAAATAGCACTCCACATAAAAATTGCTACATCTCTTCTATTATCTATGATTGTTGGTTTTCTTTTAAAACCATCTGAGATTAATTAATATATCCCCTAAACAGGCAACCATTGCTTCCAATCTGGTTTATCTGTCTCTTCTAATAAATTTGTATTACCTTTCCTAATTTATTTAACCAAAATAATCTCTATCATTTTTAGAAGATTTCTGTCTCCAGTTTCTTCTTAAAACTTCAACTAATTTAATAAGTTCTTCACTTATTGTTTTCCATTCTTTATTTACTTTTTTTATAAATTCTACTTCATCTTTTTCCATATATTTTGCATCAAGTTCAATAACATTTATTTCCATTTCCCCTAATCTTTCATATAGTCTTTCTAAAATTCTCTTATCTTTAGAACTTAATCCTTTTACTAAACTAAAAAAGAAAAGAGAAGAATTACTTGGATTAATTAACATCTCTGTAAATTTAAAGTAAGCAAGAACCTTATCCATCATAGATTTTCTTATCTCTCTTATAAGGGAATCAGTATCTCTTTCAGATACTCTTTCTATATCAAAATTATCATTTAACTCTTTAAAACTAGGAAGTTTAAATTTCTTTCTCAACTTTTCATATTCTTTTTTCATATCCTCAAGAGGGCTACTTTTCTTTGCCATGCTTTTGTGCAGGATAAGAGAATTTATAAATTTAACCATACTAAAAAAAATATGCCTCAGTAGCTCAGTTGGTAGAGCACTACATTGGTAATGTAGAGGTCCTGAGTTCAATCCTCAGCTGAGGCTTTTTATTTTACAAATTAAATTAAAAATAGAAAATAAAAAGTCGAATAGAAACTTTTTACTCTATATCAATTAAAGAATCATTTGAATTATTTTTATATGGTTTGTCTAGTTGCCAGTTCATATCTGCAGCTTTTCCAGTTAATTCTTGTATATTATTAAAAAAACTTCCAAGCCAAATTAGATATGTTTTAACTCCTTTAAATATGCCTTTAGCAGATTTCCAATCAATATTCTCATCATCTAAAATTAAAGAACTACTTACATATATAAACAATATAAGTACAAGCAAGATAATAATAAAAAATTTATGTCTGAGATTTCCAACTAAAAGAAAAAAACCTGTCAAACCAATAAGTATAAGCAATATTAACCAACTCATTTTATTCTTCAAATAATTTAGCAGATATTTCTAAATCTCCCTGAACATCTACTTTCCCAGTATATCCTTCTAATATAAATCCTTGTTTATTCTTTTTTAAACTTCCTTGAAATTTTCCTAAACTAATCATTTCTTCGTCTAAATTAATTGTTGACTTTCCCTCATTTAATACAATTGTTCCTGAAGTTTTATATGAAACCGGGTCAAGAAATAGATTATCAACTTCTAAAACATCATAATTAAAAGAATCTTCTATAGATACATCTAATTCATCTCCTGAACGAGGAGCAGTACTAACTCCATTTATAGATATTTTTGAAGCTTCTCCATCTAAATTTAAGATTTTTTCTGAATTAAAAGAAAGTTTTCCAGTATATCCTGTTATAATTACCTCTATACTATTTAAATTACTTAAATCAAATTTTTCTTCACCAGCATAAATAGTTCCTTTTGCTTGTTGAGATTTGATTAATAACCTTTCCATATCTGCCTTACTACTTAGTTCTTGTTTAGGAGAAGATATTAATTCTGCTTTTATATTTATATTTTCTTCTGGTTTTAATTCATTATTTCCAAAGGAAATTACCCTTCCTGTTAAGTCACTTAAACTTCCATCTTTTAAAAATGCAAAATAAGCTAATGCTAAAAAAATTATAAAAAAAACTGCAAATATAGCTAATTTTCTCTTCCCTCTTCCTTTAACTTCATAACTTTGTTCTTGTTGACTTTTTTGTCCAAATTTCATTTTAACTTTCTATATTTTTCATAGCTCCTCTTCCTATCTTATCTTTTAAAAGTTCTAGTAGTTTATAAGGGTTACTAATACTTTTGATTTCAGCTCCTCCTTTTGAATATTGATGTAAAGTTACTGTTCCAAAATTAAGCATTCTTTCCCAGGTATTTTGTTTAACATCAATATCGCTTACTGTTTCTAGTAATGTTTTAGTAGTTTTTCTTGCAAAAATTCCATGTCTATGAATAATATGCCTCTTAGCAATTTGCCATGAATTTCTTTTTCTATGTGCTTCTGTAAATGCCAAAACAAATAGGATAAATATTACAGCTGCTCCAGATGAAGGAATATTTAATGGTTTATTTTGCAAAACAATAACTAATATAAAAACAACAAGAATTACAACCATGATATAAAAAGGAATATATATTTTCCTTGAATGATGATAAACTCCTGTTATAGATTTATTATCTAACTCTTTTTCTTCTTCCATCTATATAATTGTGTTTAGATGTATTTAAATTTTTTCTAATTACGTTCTTTGAATTTGTAAAAAAAGAGTAAAAAAATTTCCAATAATCAGAAAATAAGAAATAGAAATTAATGATATATTCTATTAAACATAAACTTCCTAAAGATAAAAGGATTAAAGTAATTGTATTTTATAAATCTTGAATAACCTATTGAATCTTTTTCTATTTCTGAAAAATCTTTTATAAAATATGCTAGATCTGCTTCATTTATATCTGGCAAGTTATTATTTTTATAATAACAAATTAGTCTTCTGTTATTATTCTTCTGAAGCAAGAAAAGCCCACCATGGTTTTTTTACTTGTATTAATTGACCATTATCTGTATCAATTTCAGCTCTCACTTGCATTCTTTTTCTAAATAACCCTAATATTTTTGATTGTTTTTCTGCTTTTATTTCATAAGCAAGCCTTGACTGGTTTTTTGTTCTATTAAGTTCTTTTAATTCTATAGTGCAATTATTTTCCTCAGAACATGCTTTTAACTTTAGCATTTGAATAGCTGTTTCAGAAGCTGCATCTGGCATAATCTTTATTTCTGCATTTTTTCCATTACTTAATTTAGCTTTTAATTTTGTTTTATTCTGTCCTTGCTCTTTTACCTGTTCTTGAATTAGTTCAAGATTTGTATGTGCAGAAATATTTCTTACTTTTATTTGTTTTCTTATATTGCTCATTTTCTTTATAGAAATCTGCTTTCCTTGAACTGTAAGGTTTCCTTGGTTAATTGCTATTAATTTTTCTTGTACTTGTTCTCTTACTTGCTTAGAAATATTAGAAGCATTATCACTTCCTCTTACTACTTGCTGAGCTGCATTTTCTAAATCCATGTTACTTCCTTTGTTAGTTATATTTGAATTTATCGAATTTGTATTTTCTCCTGATACAGAGGTTTCTAAAGTGTTATTCATGTTCATAGCTGCTTGTGTTAATGCAATAGATATTATTAAAACCAATAAAAACACAAAACTCCCTCTTTTATTTAAATATTCCATTATTAAATAAATAATTGGAGATTCAAAAACCCTTCTTTATTATTTTTCTAATATTTGAAAGATTAATCCAAATCATAAAAAAGAACCCTATTATCACTAACCTGAGAAACAGCTAACAGATTTCTCTCTTTATTTATGGACATTAATCTTAAAGCAGGAGATGTTTCATAATCATTCAAAGGATAAAAAGGAGTCATTATCAAAACTTTAAAATCTCTTTTTATTTTCTAAACCCACTTATAAAATCTTTAACTCTTTTAACTAAATATTGTACAGGATTTTCATTAGCTTGTCTTTGGAATTCCCTTGTTTTTTCTTCCAATTGTCTATCATAAGCATCTAAAGCTGTCATCATTCCTTGTGCATATAAACTCATAACAGAAAGGTTTTTACAAAGATTTTTAGATAGAGGAATCTACCAGATAGATTTTTTCAAACAAAAATATGAAGAAAATGCAAGAAAAAATTTATCTAATGGTTTAAAAAACTCAGAACAGAATTATCTATGATTGAACCTTTTTCTTGAATGTCTTGATTTTTTCCTATGTTTGTGTCTTTTATTATGGAAATTTCTTCTCCTGTTATTTCCGTATTTATTAAATCTATTAGATTTGTGCTTTCTAGGTTTTTTAAAGGCTTTTATAAATTTGAATGTAGGAACTTTCAGTCTTTCAACATTTGTAGAAATATCTCCTTCTATTTTTTGAAAATTTTCATAATCTGGATCTGAAACTATAGTTATAGCTTTCCCATATTTTCCTGCTCTTGCTGTTCTTCCTATTCTATGTATATAATCTTTGAGATTTTTAGGACAATCATAATTATAGACATGAGAAACATTTTTAATATCTAAACCTCGAGCAGCTACATCAGTACAGACTAATACAAATTTCTCGCTTTTATTAAATGTTTTAAGAACTTGGGTTCTTTTATTTTGGCTTAAGTCCCCGTGAAGAGCTATTGCATTTATTCCTTGTTTTTTTAAATTTCTACTTAAAAAATCAACATTTCTTTTTGTATTAGAAAAGACCATAACTAGATGGGATTTTTCTTGTTTTAATAAATGTACTAATAATGAGAATTTATTTTTGGAGTTAGTATCATAAAATACTTGTTTTAATTTATTTGGGTCTACTCTTGATTTAATATTAATTTCTATTGGATTATGCATATATTTTTTTGATATTTCTAAAATATCATAAGAAATAGTTGCTGAAAATAAAAGAGTCTGTCTTTTATTAGGACAATGCATTATAATTTTTTTTACATCTGGCAAAAAACCCATATCAAGCATTCTGTCTGCTTCATCTAAAACAAGATGTCTCACATTTGATAAATCAGCTGTTTTTCTAGAAAGATGGTCAAGCATTCTTCCAGGAGTGCTTATCACTATTTCTGCTTTTTTTAAATTATCATATTGAGGACCCATTGATACCCCCCCATAGATTTCAGCTACCTTTAATGGTTTATATTGTGAAAAAACTTTAAAAGAATCTGAAACTTGCCTTGCTAATTCCCTAGTAGGAGTTAATATTAATGCCTGAATTCCTTGTCCTTTTTTAACTTTATCAAGTATATTTACTACAAATGCAAGAGTTTTTCCTGAACCAGTTGCAGAACCTCCGATTACATCTTTTCCTTGTAATATTAAAGGAATTGTTTTTTCTTGTATTTCTGTTGGTTTTTCAAATCCAAGTTCCTGAATAACTTTCAAGAAATCAGAACTTAAACCAAATTCTTTAAAATTCTTTTTCATTTTAATCTATAATCTTTCATATTCATATTAAATAATCTGATATATTGTAGAAAACTTGATTTTTGTATCTGTTTTCTAAATCTCTATCATTTCTGTTTTAAATAAAAACTTAAAGCCCTTTTTAAAACTTTGCTAATGAATGATGTGTTGCAAAAGAAGAAATTAAAACAGTTTATTTTTCCTCTCCATATTTATATAAACAAAATCAAACGCATAACCTCTATATTTTTTTCTTAAAATCTTTAGCAAATTTTCAGATAAATAAAAAGGACCTATTGGCAATAGAAATTAGTTCCCATTATGAATAGAAAGATTTGTGAGCTACCTGCAGACTAAAATCTAAGGATTCTAAATCAACTCAAAATTTGTTTGGTCGCATTTGATAAGTTTCATAATCTCCTCAATATTTATCCTTGCTGTGTTTTATATAATATTCTACAGATTAATTTGTTGTAAAGCCAATTCTTCTGAAAAATAACCTTGGCTCCAGAACTTCTCTTCCCACAAATAACATCTAAAAGGAAAGAAGGCAATTGTTAAACTAGTCTGGGGATAGGAACAAGATATGTATAGATTTTGAACATAGAGCCACTCACAAAACTTCCAAAAATAGAGCATGCCTCTTCCTTCTCAAATTCTTAATTTCTTATTTTAATTTACTAAAATTAAAACTTTTCGTGATTTGAAAATCATTACTTGGATCTCACTCCAATCCTTGCATTTATAATTTCA
>CAYMES010000024.1:0-4657 GCA_964389765.1 Candidatus Woesearchaeota archaeon | reverse complement strand
CAGTTTTAAGACATCACTCAAATCCCTGCATTTATAATTTCAATATGCCCCTGCCGGGATTTGAACCCGGGTCTCCGCCGTGAGAAGGCGAAATCCTTGGCCACTAGACTACAGGGGCTGAAAACATCCAATAGATATAAACCTATATCTTTAAATATAAAGAAATTTTATTTAAAAACTTTTCATAATCTTAAAATTTGAAATATAAATTCAACTAGAAAAATAAAAAATTAAAATAAGAATATATCTAATCCTTATTTCTTATAAACTCTATAGCCATCTCTTACTTTTTCTTTAACCATTGCTCCTATTTCATCTCCTGCATTTGCTTCTTGCACATCTTTTCTATCTATCTGCATACTTTCTACTTCTTGTTCAAAATCAATATCTCCACCAACTATTCTAATAGTATCTCCAACTTTCAATGGTTTATCTAATTTTATAGCTGCTGCCCCTACATGTTCAAAATAATTTGTAACTGTTCCTATTTGTTCGTCTTGTATTTCTTGTTCTTTCCCTTCATCTTGTTCTTGATTTTCATCTGCCATATTGTCAATAAAAGTTAATTAAGGTATATAAAACTAACGCTTATTTTCCTTTTGTTTTTCTCTCTTTTCTATTTCCCTATAACATCCTGGATGTCTTCCTGGCCCATAATAAGAACCTGCTGTTTTGGTACATGGAAGACATTCTTCACTAAAATACTCACATCTATCTGAATATTTGCACTTTCCTTCTGGCATTTTCAATCCTAATTTTGATAACAATCCCATCTCAAAATTAACTACCTTTATTATTTAAATTTTTATTTACTTTAATATATCTTTATTCTTGACTTTATTAATACAATAAGATATAAACTTCCAGAATTCTGGCCAAGATTTATTCACAGCTTGTTTATTTGTTATGTTAATTTCTTTTTTATCTAAAATAGATTTCATAACTACTGCTTGAACAACTCTATGGTCTTTTGAATCAATCTCATCTCCTAAATCTGCTTTTTTTAACATCTCTTCCATTTCTTTAATCCTATTAGATTCATGTTCTTTTAATTGAGGCCATAATTCTTCTCCTTGTTCACTCTTTATTAAATCAAATGCCCTAGAAAAACAATAATCTTCAGAATGTTCTGGCTCAAAATTCATTTCTCCTGTTATTAAATAATTAATATAAGCTGATGCTTGCCTTTTAATAGTTTCATCTCTTTTCACCCACCATAATTTACTTTCTCGTCTTTGTTTTTTCCAATATTCTGAAGCCTTATAACTTAATTTTAATTTTTCAGGAGCATTATTTATTTTCCTTGTTTTTCCTATTAAATAAGAAGCACTTGCCCATTGAGAAGTTCCATTATCTAATTTTAATAACCTTTCAACAGAATAATCAATTATTTCTGGGTTATTGCAAATATCTCTGTTTTTCAATGTACCTTGTTTTTCAATTACTTTTTCTTGTTTATTATTCCAAAAATAAAATCTTAAAAACCTATACAAAGTTCCGCTTTCTCCTGCATTTAAATACTTGTTATCCCAATTTTCTGCAACATCTTTTAATGCCTTTAAATCACTACCTAGATTATCTTGTTTATCTAAAAATCTCTTTATATCATCATAACCATTTATCAAATCTAAGAATCCAAGCCTAATTATCCATGATTTATCTAATGGTATAAATTTAAGAATTTCTTTATCTATCATTTTATAAAATTTTTATATTAAATATCTCCACAAGCACCTTAAACAATCTTGAATTTATTAATGGATTTTTATTTGGTGTTTATATTCTAAAGGGGAGATATTTTATAAATATTGTCGAGATGAGGTATATGAATTAGTTTTCTGCACTTCCAATAGAACGATTACAAACCCAAAAGCACATTCCTTCAACAACTTCCCATTCCCCAATATTGCATCCCTCAGCACTAGGAATATTCTGATTTTTGTTTAAATAATTTTCCTTACAACATTCTTGAACTTCAGAAAAAGATAAATTCTCACAAACAGGCACATATTCTAGTTGTTTCAAACTTTTGTGAATTTCAATACCAAATAGGCTTAATTTGCAAAATCTCGTATTTAGATTATCATCACATTCATATCTAATTAATAAGCTCCCAATAATCAAAATTAAAATAATTATAATTAAAACTCCCAGCCATTTTTTCATAAAAACAAATAATGATTAATATTTATAGATATTTCCCCTTATACAAATCCACCATCATAACTTCATCTTCCTTTAGCTTTTTAACAAAATTTAGCAATTCCTGATAAGTCCTATAAAAAATAATTAATCATAAACATTTTTTCTATGTCCAATTCTCACAACTACGATTTTATTCATAGATATCACAACATCAACTATTGCCCTATAATCTCCGATTCTTAATCTCCATAATTTTTCTCCTTGTAATCTTTTAAGAAATCTATAAGGATTATCTCTTATAGAGTATATCTTCTTTAAAATTATTTCAGATTCTTTTTTTTGTAATCTTTTAAGAAAACTTTTTGAGGTTTCAGTTAACTCTATCTGAAACATTTTATTTCAAGGTTATTCCTAGCTCTTTTGCAACAGATTCAATAGGATAAACTCTCCCCTTTTTAATGTCTTCTAAGCCTTTTTGTATTTCACTTATTTCATTTTCTGATAAGATTTCTTCGCTACAACTATCTATTAAATTAACTAATACTTCATCGTAAGACTGTCTTTTAAAATTCTTCAGAGCCTTAAGCCTTTCAAGAGTTTCTACGTTTATTTGTATGGTTGTTTTTTTCATGTTATATACTAACTATCCTTACTATATAAATCTTTGTATTTTGTTAAAATATATTGATGACAAAATTCATCCGAAACAAAAAACCCCTCAAAAAAGACCATAAAGGTATATAGCTCCACAAGCACCTAAGACAATCTTAAGTTTATTAACAGATTTTCTTTTCAGTATGTTATTGTCTTGGATAGGCTGATTCATAAATATTGTCTAGATTGAGTATAGGGATTAATTTTTTAGATGCAGGGATTATTTTTTAAATCATCCCAAAGATCAAACCTGCAATAGTTGAATAAATCACAACCAATAAAATATAAACTGCTGTTTTTTTATTTCCTAAAACTTTTCTAATAACTAACATATTAGGAAGACTTAATGAAGGTCCTGCAAGAAGTAATGCAAGTGCAGGTCCAGTTGCCATTCCTTTCGCAATTAAAGCTTGTAAAATTGGAATTTCAGTTAAAGTCGAGAAATACATAAATGCACCAAATATAGATGCTATTAAATTTCCTAAAATAGTATTTTGTCCCACAATGCTTTGTATTAAAGTTTCTGGAAGTAATGGCATTATAAATCCTGCAATAAACACTCCTATGAACAGCAACGGAAGCAACATTTTTGAAATGCTCCATGTTTCAGAAAGCCATTCTTTTGTGCTTTCTTTTTCAAATTTAAAAACAACCAATAAAACAACACCTATTGCAAAAGAGAACATTAAAATATATTTTGAGAAAGGATTAATTTGAAGCCCATTAACAACTAAAACAGCGATCATTAAACCAAAAAATAAAAATAATATTTTCTTAGACATTTGGGTATCTTTACTTTCCTGCATAAACAATCCTCCTTGCTCTGATTTTTCTCTAAAAATAAATGCCATAGTTAAACCAACTAAAATAGCTAATAAAATTGCAAAAAATATTCTTGCTAATCCAATCTCATAACCTAAAACAGACATAGTTAAAAAAATTGCAGCAATATTTATTGCAGGTCCAGCAAATAAAAATGTTATTGCAGGTCCAAGTCCAGCCCCTCTTTTTCTGATTCCTGCAAATAAAGGCAAGATTGTGCAAGAACAAACAGCTAAAATAGCACCAGAAACAGAAGCAATAGAATATGAAACTACTTTTTTAGATTTATGCCCCAAATATTTTAAAACTGCATCTTTTTTAACAAAAACTGCAATAGCTCCAGCAATAAACAAAGCAGGAACTAAACAAGTTAAGACATGTTTTTGAGCATAATCATGCAATAAATCAAAAGCAGATAAAATAGAATTTTGAAACCAAGAAGAATTTGCTGGAATAAAATATAAAATTGCAAATACTAAAACTATCCAGAATAGTAAATGATAATCTTTTCTTTCCATATAACATATTGACAAATATCAATATTTATAAATGTTTTGGAGAAAATATCATAAAAAATTCTTAACAATTTTTATGGTTGTTTTCTTAATTTTAAGACATCAAAAACATTGACAGATACCCTCTTTTTAAATTTGGAGTATGCCTTGGTTTTTGACTGTGATCAAGAACCCAAACATGCCCTGTACCTTAGCACAGGGTTCTTGACAATTCTGAAAAATCTTTTTCCGCATACCTCTATAATAAAAAACCACCAAAAGCTTTATATATGTAACTTTGTTATATAGTATTATGTGTGATAAAAATTGCAATTGTGGATATCCTGAAAGAAGATGGTTACAATTCTTGATACTTAGAGTGGTGTGTGAAAAACCTAGCTATGGATATCAAATAATAAAAACTATTGAAGAAATCAGCGGAGGAAGACACAAAATTAAGTCTGGAACTATGTATACAACACTTAGGAGAATGGAGCAAGAAAATTTATTAAAATCAGGATGGAAAAAAAGCAAAAGCGGAC
>CAYMES010000023.1:0-24062 GCA_964389765.1 Candidatus Woesearchaeota archaeon | reverse complement strand
AAACAAATGAAGGTAAAGATAATGATAAAAAAACAGAAAATCAAGAAAAATCTAAAGAACAAGAAAATTAAAAAGATATAAAAATATATATTAATATCATATTTTATGGTAAAAAAAAGAGAAATCAAAAAAATAGCTAAAAAGATTCTTGAAAAAAGAGATTATAAAAAAATAAAAAATATAAAAGACAAAGAACAAAAAATACACCTCTTTATTTATATGATATATTCATATTTAGAGAAAAAATATCTAGAACTTGAAAATAAAGTTAAGGAATTTAAAAATAATGAACTAGATGTTTTTTTTGCCGAATCAAAGTTAATAATTATACCTTATAAAATAAAAATTTTTAAATTAATGCCTTCAAAAAAAGATTTTAATAAGGTAAATGAATGGTTTGATATAGTAGAAAAAGAACTAGAAAATGTTTAATTTATTTAAAAATAAAAAAAACCAAGAAGAAAATGCAGAAAAAACAGAACAAGATAGTGAAAACCAAGAACAGGAAGAGAAAAATGAAAATAAAGAAAGCAAGGAACAAAAACAATCTTCAGAAAATAAAGAAGGAGCTACAAGTTTAGTTAAACTTTCTACAGAAGTTGACAAACTAAAAGCAGGACAAGAAGCTTTTCAAGAAGTAAGAAAATCTTTTACAGAAAGATTTTCTCAAGTAAGTGAAAGAATAGGTGAACTTAGGTCCATGATTTTAGATCGTGATAAGAATATACAAAAAATAGAACTAAAAGCAACTAAAGCAGCTGATCTTGTTGAATCTGTGAAACCAGAAAAGCTTATGACAAGCATTCAAAAACAAGATGTAAAGATTGATGCTTTAAAAGCAAATCTAGAAGGAAACGAAGCAATCATGAATAGAGTTATGGATGAATTAAAAGAAATGAGAAGTAAGCTGAAATTTATTTCTGGAGTTAAAGAAATAATAAAATTAAGTGAAGAAGTTAAAAAAGAATTAGTAGAAATTAAAAAAATAGAAGGAAGAATAAAAACAGAAGCAGATAAAGTAGATACAATATATTCAGAAATGAGAAATAAGATGCAAAATATAGATTCCTTTAAATCAGATTTAGAAGAATCTAAAACAAATATAGAACAAAATATAAAAGATATAGAAACAATAAAAGATAAAATAACTGGATTAGCTAAAAAAGATGAGCTAGATAAATTAATTAATAAAGTTCAAAAATATATAGATTCTTTAAAAGAATTAGAAAAAAAATCCTCTTTAACAAAAGATATTGACCAATTAAGGGCACTTTTAGATGGAATTAAATAAACTATAATATACAATACCGATATATTTATAAATCTGTATATACTTTAGTATATATGGAAGCAAAAGAGGGAAAGAATAATAGGAAAATTCAAGAAAATTTAAAAAGATTAACCCAAGGTTTAGAACAAGTTAGAAAAGCTATGAAAGAATTAGACCTTCCTGAAGATATATTAGAAAAAGAAATTAAACCTTTTGGAAATGCAAGCCATATTATACTTCCAAAAGAATATGCAAATAATAAAGCAAAAATAATAATTAAAACAAAATAAGCTAAAATGCTAAAAATAAGAAAGGTGCTGGTTTTATTTATAATTTTAATCTTCTTAGCTCTACCTTTAACTCTTGCTGTTAGACCTTATGGTGCAAATTATACTGAAGTAAATACAACAACAGCTCCATTAGATAATCCTCAAGGAATTCCTGCACAAGCAGGAAATGTAACAGAACTTAATATATTTGGTTATTCAACAACCCAGTCATGGCAAGGTTATTTTGGAAATGTAACAGGAACAATTCAATTAGCTGATGGTGATGACAATGTCATGTATAATTGGTCACTAGCATCTCCAGAAGGAGAAATTTATGCTTCTAAAAATGATAGTATACTATGGACAAATGTGCAATGTTTTAATTTTACAGCTACAGGAACATATGGAGATGATACAGGACAAGCAGGAGCAACAAGTTTATATGGAAAAAATCTCTCCCAGCTTGAACAAGAATTTGGAATTGAATCAGATGATGTTGATGGTGTTAATGAAACATTTATTTATGGACCTAATGAACCAGATACTCATAATCTATTTTATACATCAAATTTAGAATTTTCTAATGGAGAATGCAGAAGCACGAGAATTTTTAGTAATGCTGGAAAAGGAGAGAATAATAAATTTGAAGAAGTGTTATTATATGACCCAGATACTAGAAGCACAATATTTACCTCTCTTCTTAATGAAGATTTGCTTGGATTTGATTCTGCAACCCATGATTTTGAAATGTTGGTATTAGAAGATGGACACGGGACAGATACAGCTCCAACAACATACTATTTTTATGTTGAGCTAGAATAAGCTCTATTAAAATTTAACATTTTAGAGCTTTAAATAATAATTTTTAATGTAATTAACTAATTACTTAATTAAAATAATTAAAACATGAAAGTAAAGCATAAAATATATAAGATATATAAATTTAATTAAGTTAACAAAACATTTAAATAGTATTCTTAATTGAGAATTTTGTATGGATCCAGATTACTTACTTTCAGATTCTAGATGGGAAATTTTAAGATTAATAGCTGAGAAACCTCTCTCACCAATTCAAATAGCAAAAAAACTTAATACAACAGTTTCATATATAAGCCAACAATTACGGCTTTTAGAAGCAGCAGGACTTACACAAAAAGAGAGAACAGGACAAGTTGAAAAAGGCAAACCAAGAACTCTTTTCTCAATACCTAAAGAAATAACCTATCTAATTAGCTTAACAAAAGATTTTGCAAAAAAGAAACTTATATATCTAACAGAATATCATAAAATTATTTTAAGAATATGGTTTCTTGAAAATCCTTCCCTCCATTACCATATTGAAAAATTTTTTTGGTTAATAGAAAGATATTTAGATGATATTCAAGGAATTTTTATAGATACTAAAGGAATTTCTCCTAAGATTATTATAGTTTCAGATAAAAAAATAAAACAAAAAATTGATTCTGCTATAAAAAAACTTGAAGAGAAAATAACTTATGAAATAATTTCATCTTCAGATATTTCTAAAATTAATCTAGAAAAGATATTCCCAATTTATGATAATTCTCATCTCTTTGAGGATTTAAAAAAATTGAAAGGAGGTAAAGAGATTTATGAGAAGGTTAATTAGTTTTTTTTTAGTAATAGTAATGGTATTAGTAGTGACTGGCATAGTTTCAGCATATCCTTATGGTGCAAATTATACTGAAGTAGATACAACAACAGCTCAAGAAGATCCTGCCCAAGATCATGATGCTTATGCAGGAAATGTTACTGAATTAAGTGTTACTGGTTATTCAACAACCCAGTCATGGCAAGGTTATTTTGGTAATGTGAGTGGAGCAATTCAATTAGCAAATGGTGATGACAATGTTATGTATAATTGGTCACTAGCATCTCCAGAAGGAGAAATTTATGCTTCTGAACAAGGGAGTGTTAGTTGGGGCGATGTAGAGTGTTTTAACATGACTTCTAATTTATCAACAGCAGAAACTAGTTTTAATATTGATTCAGATGACGCAGATGGAATTGACGAAACATTTAATTTAGATGATCATTCTGGTTTTTATGTAGGTTCAACACAATTTACATCAGGACAGTGCAATAACACTAAACTTTATAATGATACCGCAATAGGGACTTTTGATGAAGTTCTTTTATATGATGTTTCAAATGAAAATATAGTATTTGCATCTATTTTAATGGAAGATGCTACAGGATTTGATTCTGCAACCCATGATTTTGAGATGATGGTATTAGAAGACGGACATTCAGGAAACACAGATCCAACAACATATTACTTTTATGTTGAGCTAGAATAAAAATCTATTTTTTTAATTTATTTTTTATTTTTTATTTTTTACAAAAGAGGAATAAGAGAAACCAAAAATGGAATTGAGAAAAAAAACATTTAAATTAGCAGGGATTTTTTTAGAAATTTCTTTATTATTTTTAATGATTTATTTTTCTCTTTCTATAAAAGATGTTATAGCTGATGTTGCTGAAGATAATGTTACTATAATAAGCCAGTTAGATATAGGAAATACAGCTCCAACTATAAAAAGCATAAATATTGAACAAGGAACAATAAACCTTATCCCAAATTCCACAAAAACAATTAATTGTAGTGTGATTATTGAAGATTTTGATGGTGATTTGGATATTAAAAATGTAAGTGCAGAATTTTTCGATAACTCTGTTTCTTTTTATGGAGACGATGATGATAATAACTACCATTATACAAATGAAAGCTGTACTATTGATGATGTTTATGGAGATATAAATACAGCAAAATCTAATTGCCTTTTTGAAGCAGAATATTATTCAAATCCTGGAACATGGAATTGCAGTATAGAAGTTAATGATTATCCAGGTTATAAAGCAGAAAATAGCAACACATCAAATATTGAACCTTTATTAGCTTTAGGATTACCTTCAACAATAAATTATGGAACAGTAAATGCAACTTATGTATCAAATGAAAATATAACTAATGCAACAAATTATGGAAATGTAATGATTAATTTAAGTCTTTCTGGATATGCAGTTAATGAAGGAGACGGATTTGCAATGAACTGTTCTCTTGGAACATCAAACATATCTATAGAATATGAAAAATTTAACTTAACTAGTTCAACTGCTGGTGCTTTGTCTTTAAGTGAATTTGAAAATTCCTACATAAATCTAACTTCCTCATCTAATATTAAAAAATTTAATTTAAATTATAGACAAAATGATACAATAAATAAAGCAACAAGTGAAACTTACTGGCGTATTTATGTTCCTAAAGGTATCGGAGGAACCTGCCAAGGAAATATTGTATTTGGAGCAGTTGAAGCTCCAGAAACCTAAATTTATATAAAATGCAACCAATATATGCTATTAATTTAATAATCTCTTTGGTAATTTTAATAATCTTATTTAAAGGTATTTTTAAGTTTTATAATGAAAAAGATATAAGAATATTATCATTACTTTTTGCTTTTTTATCTTGTATTTATGCAGTTTTTATTTCTTTGTTTATTTTGTGGTTTTTAGAAATTATAAAATATAATTCTACAGATTTTTTATATATCCTTTCTTTTTTAGCAGCTTTTCAAAGCATAATTTTTTTCAGCATATCTTATTATTTTACAAGAAACAAGAATAATTTCTTTTTCCTTGGAATATTTTTATTAATAGCATTTTCTTATTTTTTACATCTTAATTTTTCAAATATCTTAATATCTGTGTCATTTTTATTAATTTTAATTGTTTTTATTAAATTCACCTTAGATGATAATTATAAAAAAATAGGATATGCTGCTATTGTATTCTCTTCAATAATGTTATTATTTCAACTTATTTTAATAATTGTATTAAATCAACCATATTTTTTTAGCATTATTTATAATATAGCTTTTTTATTCTTTCTTTTAATTTTTTCACAGCAAATGATAAATAAAAAATTAAAATTTAAAGAATACTTACCTAAAAAACAAAGGCCTTATTTTTTCAATTTTTTTCAATTTTTCATATTCATAGTTGTTTTAACTAATTTCATATTTATTGGAACAATAAGTGTTCATGAATTAGGACATTTAGCAGCTTCACAATTTTATGATTGTGAATATAGGAGAATAGTATATGAAAAAGGAATTCCTCACACTGATTTATTGTGTCAGAATCTCCCCAATAAAACATTCCTCATAATTGGAGGAGTTTTACTTCCATTTGTAGCTGCATTACTTTTATTTTTAGCAGGAGGAAAATTTATGAAAGAAACATCATTACTTATTGTAGGATTTAATCTTATAGCTTCATATCGTGATTTTTTAGACCTTGGAATTTCAGAAAACATATCTATTTTTATTGTTTTTTTTGGGATTTTTATACTCATTTTAGGATTAGCTCTTTTAGCAAAATCAAGAACAGAAATAAATTATACATCTTTTTAAAATAGAAGAATATAAAAACTCTCTAAAATATAAAATAATAAATATTAAAAGAGGAAAAATGAAAAATATTGAAAATTTAAAACAAGAAATTAAAAAACTAGATAAAAACAAAAAAAACCTTTTTTCAAAATTTTTTTCTATTAATGTAAAAAATTCTAAAATGACTATCCCAGAACCTATGAAAAAAGAATTAAAAGGAAAATTTAATATATCTGAATTAGAACACCAAAGAATTGTAAGAATAGACAATTTATTAACAGATGAATCAGCTTTATACAATCCTTTAAGAAACAAAAGACCAAAAGCAAAGAAAAAACAAGATTTTAATTTTAATAAAAAAGATGCTTTTTGCACTCCAGAAAAATCTACACCAATAGATGAGGTAGGAAGAATAAAAGGAAAATACACAATAACTTGTGCTAATTTATCAAAATTTGAAAAATATCATTCAGTTATTATTTTTAAAAAACATAATCCTTTTGATATCAAGTATAAGGAAATGAGTGAAGCATTTGATACAGCCTTAGAATGGTTTGATAAAATAAAAAATATTAATCAAAAAGCTATTTATCCTCTGTTGTTGTGGAATTATTTATGGAAATCAGGAGCAAGCATAATTCATCCTCATCTCCAGGTTGTAGTATCAGAAAAACAATTTCCAAAACAAAAAACCTTTTTCAAGTTAGTTTCTAAATATAGAAAAAAATACAAAAGAGATTATATTGAAGATTTATTTAAAGTTCATAAAAACATAGGACTAGGGATAACTTATAAAAAAATAAAAATCTTCCCATATCTAACTCCAATTAAAGAAAAAGAGATATTTATCATTGGAAAATATGGAAAAGATTTTAAAAAAGCAATTTATAAAGTTATCAGAACATTTAAAAAAATAGGTGTAGAAAGTTTTAATTTAGGATTAATAATGCCTCCTCTCAATTCTTTCAATAAAAAACAAAATAAGATTATAGCAAGAATTGTGGATAGAGGGAATTTAGATGAATTAACAACAGATTTAGGAGGAATGGAACTTTATTCAGAAGCTAAAGTAATATCATCAGATCCTTACCAACTATCTAAAGAATTAAAAAAATCATTAAAATAAATAATATATCTATAAAATAGAAAAAATGAAAAAAATATTTTCAAGAGCTCCTTCAAGAATTGATTTTGCAGGAGGAACCCTAGATCTTCCGTTTTTTGCAAAAAAAGAAAAAGGAGCTACTCTTCATTGTGCTGTTAAAAAATATGGTTATACTAGCATAATTCCAAATAAGAAATCTTTGATAATTAAATCTCAAGATTATGGAAAATCCATAACTATTAAGTCTAAAAATATAAAATATACAGGAGAACTTAAGTTATTAAAAGCAGCTATAAAATTAAAAAATTTTTTTAAAAAAGTATCTATAACTACTTATCATGAATTTCCTCCTCATTCTAGATTAGGAACTTCTTCATCTATTGGAGTGTCATTTTTAGGCGCTCTTTCAAAATACAATAAAGAAAAATTAAATAAAATTAAAATAGCTAATTTAGCTACAGATTTAGAAGTTAAAGAACTTGGATTTTCAAACGGACCACAAGATCAATATGCAGCAGCATTAGGAGGAATAAATTTTTTAAAATTTAATGGAAAGAATGTAGAAGTTAAAAAACCAAGAATTAAAGAATCAACAATTTTTGAACTTGAAAAAAATCTATTATTATGTTATCTTGGTTCTTCAAAAGTTTCTGGAGATATTAATGGAGAAACAATAAAAAAATATAAATCAGGAGATGATAAAACAATTAACTCAATAAAAAATATAAAACAAATAACTTATGATATGAAAAAAGCTCTTGAAAAACAAGATTTAGATGATTTTTCCCAACTATTAAATAAAGAATTAGAAAATAGAGAAAAATTAAATAATAAGATTGTCAATAAATTATGTAAAAAATTTATTAAAATAGGAGTTTCTTCTGGAGCCCAAGCAGCAAAAATTCTTGGTGCTGGAGGAGGCGGTACAATTTTATTTTATTCAAAACCTGAAAAAAGAAAAAAATTAATAAAGAGTTTAGAAAGAAACAAATCAAGAGTATATGATTTTAGATTTGATTTTAAAGGTTTAGAAACTTGGGAATTATAGTTCCCTTAGTTTATGGATAAATTCTATAAAAAAAGCAGCACTAAAAGCCTGACAAGCACATCCTTGTCCTTGTAATTCTGCAGCAGAACTTAATTCTGAATGATTGCCTATTGCCTCATGAAACAATATCTCTTCAGTACTTGCATTTAAAATTTCCCTGATATATTTATAAAATTTATCTTTATTTAAATCAGCTAAAACTAATCCTGCAAGATTATTTACCCAAAACCAGCTATCTCCATTATGATAGCTTCCAGGAGATTCTCCAGTATAATTTGGAACAAAAATTTCATCCTCCTTGCTTAAGCTAGAAAGCCCTCCCCATTCACACCACAATACTTTTAAACAATTTTCAAAACATTTTTCCCATTCTTCTTTTTCTAATAATTCAGGATAAAAATAATAAACTATAAACATGTTAGGCCTTATTTTTTTATCTGCTGCATCATATAAATTATTTCCATCAAAATATTCTTTTTTAACTTTTTCTTTTAATTGGTTTTCTTTTTCTTTATATTCTTTTTTATTTGTTATTTCATAAGCTTTTTTTAAAATAAAAAGCTTCATAGCCTGAATTTCTATAGCATTTTTTCTTTTGATACTATCCATCCAAGTATTATTGCTTGTTTCAATAAAATTATCATCAAGTTTTGCAAAAAATTCTTTTAAGACTTCTTTTTTTTCTTTAACTAATCTCGGAAACAAGTCTAATCTTTTAAAAAACCAGCCAACAGCATCAATAGATGTTCCGATTTTTACCCCATCAATGGTTTCTTTTGCAATAATCTTAAAGTCTTTATTTTTTTCAAAATAATCCAACCACTTGTTTAAAATTTGACTAGCTTTTTCCCTGTTTATTTCTTCAAATCCTTTTAAAGATATTAGCTCGTCTCTTGCCCAATATTGAAAAAACCAAGGTAATCCTGCCAATATACCTTTATCATCTGAAAGATTATCTAACATAATCCTGCAACAGTTATAAGCTAAATTAACTTTTTCAGAAGATATTTTTTTTACTTTATCATTAATTTTTTGTTTTTTTTCTTGTTCAAATTTTTTGGTTTCTTTAAAAATTTCTTCTGCTTCTTTTATAGCTTTTTCTTTATTACTAGAAAAACTAAAAACAATTTTTTCAGCATCTATATTTCCAAGAAAAAAAACATCTCTATTTATGGGATAAGAGTTTCTTTCTTTATCATAAGAATATTGCCTGTTTATTGCTTTCTTTTCTAATTTAATTTTTCCGTTATAGCGAATAACTAAAAAATATTTTTCACCTTTATAATCAATATTTGCAATTATTTTATCATCTTGCTGTTCTATATCATAATCAGCATAGTCATTTTCATAAGCTTCTTTAAAATCTAAAAAAACATTATTAGGAGCATTAGACTGAACAATAAATGAATTTTTTTTATCTGGCATAAAAAACCTTTTTTCTTGTTTTTCTCTAAAAACTTCAACACACCAGAACTTGTTTTTAACTTCTTTTATTTCTTTATCACTTTCAATAGATTCAATTACTCTAAATATCTTATTATTTTCAGAGAAAAATACACCATTATATCTTGATACAGGATGAGGATGTTTTGATATGTCTATCCATGCAAATCCTTGGTTTTTATTAGTTAATATAAAACTGCCTTTATGGATATTCTTTTCAATTTGTTTATCTTTTAATAAATGAACTATCCTCATTTTAAATAAATCTTCTTTTTATAAATAAATTAAATAAGTTTAAAAATCTTTAGATACACTAGAAAGTTAATTAATAAATCAAAACCCAAACCTTTAAATTTTTATCTGCCTTTAATTTTAAAAAGAGGAAAAAATGCAAAAATCACTTCCTAAAAAACAATTAAAAGATTTTTTACAAAAAATTGTGAATAATTATGAACTTATTGCTCCTATTAAAAAAGAAAATACTAAATTTGAAATAATCCAAAAACAAAAAGACCTGGATAATTTATTTTTAAAAAAAATAACAGAAGTTCCTATAAAGAAATTTTTTCTTCCAGAAAAAGAAACTCTTGTCGAATTTAAAAAAGGAGGGACAAAAACTCCGAAAAATAATATTAAAAAAAGAGTCATATTTGGATTAAGAAAATGTGATTTAAATGCTCTCCTTGTACTTGATAAAGTTATGAAAGACCCTAATTATATACAAAAAATGAAAAATGCAATTTTAATAGGATTATATTGCGATAATCCTGATGAATATTGTTTTTGTAATAGTATGGAATTACAAGAACCAAACAAAAAAATATGCGACTTATTTTTTTATCCTTATAAAAATAAATATTATATTTCTGTTTTTTCTAAAAAAGGAGAAAAAATTGTTAAAAATCTTCCTAAAATAAGAAAGAAGAGCGAGGTCAGGAAAAAAATTAAAAATAAAAAAACTTTGAAAAATAAAAATATACAAAGACATTATAGGAACAAAATATGGGAAAGTGATGCTGAAAAATGCCTTTCTTGTTCTGCATGTACTGTTTATTGCCCTACTTGTAATTGTTTTGATATTAAAGATAAACAAGATATTAATTTAAAAGATTCAAAAAGAACAAGAAGCGAAGCTTCTTGTCAGTTGCAATCTTTCTCTAAAGTAGCAGGAGGGAAAATATTTAGAGAAACAAGATTATCTCGTTTTAAGCATTTTGTATATCATAAAATATCTTATTTTAAAAAACAATATAATATGTATATGTGTGTTGGTTGTGGAAGATGTCTTAGAGTGTGTCCAACACATATTGATTGGGTCAAGACAATAAATCTTCTGCAAGATTCAGATGTTATGAAAAATAATTGAAAAAATTTAAAATATTAAAATGCCATATATTCCAAAAAAATATAAAATAGAAAAAATTGAAAAACAGGCACCAAATATAAAGTTATTTAAAATTAAATCTTCTCTAAATCCACAACCAGGACAATTTTTACAGCTTTCTATTCCAGGTTTTGGAGAATGTCCTCTTGCTTCTTGTTTTTATGATAAAAAATATCTTTATCTGCTGGTTAAAAAAGCAGGAAATGTTACTTCTGCTTTATTTAATCTAAAAAAAGGAGATGAAGTTTTTATAAGAGGCCCCTATGGAAAAGGTTGGCCATTAAAAAAATTAAAAAATAAAAATATAATGGCTATTGCAGGAGGAACAGGAATAGCTCCAATAACATCTTTAATAAGTTATACTGAACAAAATAAAAAATCCTTTAAAGATGTTAAGATATATTTTGGATTTAGAAATGAAAACTATATTTTATTAAAAAACACTATAAATAAGTGGAAAAAAACTTTTAATGTAACAGTTTGTTTAGATAAAAAACCTAAAAAATATAAATCTTGCGAACAAGGTTTTGTACATCAAATTTTAGAAAAAAAACATAAATCTTTTTCTAAAAACCCTATTGCTGTTTTATGTGGGCCAGAAATAATGATGGAATCAGCTACAGAAGTTTTAAATAAAAAGGATATAAAAAATAACAAAATTTATTGGAGCCTTGAACGCAGAATGGAGTGTGGTTTTGGAAATTGTGGAAGATGTCTAATTCAAGACATGTATGTATGTAAAGATGGTCCTGTATTCCAATATAGCAAGATAAAATCTAAATTAGAAAATGAAAATTCAGCTAATGAGGTAAAAGATGAAAAATAAAATAATCAAAAAAGTAAAAAAATTAGAATTAGAAGTTTTAAAAGATAATAAAGCAGTTAATTTTTATGAGGAATTTGGATATAAAAAATTTCCATACATAATGAAAAAACAACTAAAATGAAAAAAACAAAAAACAAAAAAAAGAATAAAAACCTAAAAATAGGAATATATGGAATTAGTGGATGTGCTGGATGTCTACTAACAATGATTTATGAACCTTTATTTAAAGAAATTTCAAAATTAGTAAATATAAAATCTTTTCCTTTAATAAAAGAAGATACATATAAAGGAAAATTTGACTATGTTTTTATTGAAGGAACAGTATGTTTTGATGAAGATATAATTGTTTTAAATAATTTAAGGAAAAGAGCAAAAAATATAGTAGCTTTAGGAGCATGTGCTTGTGTAGGAGGAGTTCCTTCTGCTAAAAACTTTTTAAGTAATGAAAAAACAATGAGGATTGTTTATCCTGCATATAATCATTTAAAAGCAAGCAATCCAGAACCTATAGACAGACATATAAAAGTTGATTATTATCTTCCTCAATGTCCACCATCTAAATCAGAAATTCTAGAATTTATAAAATGTATTGTAACTGGAAAAAAATTCAGACCATATACATCCCCTGTTTGTTTTGAATGCAGAAAAAAAGGCAATCCTTGTTTACTTAATCAAGGAAAATTATGTCTAGGCCCTATAACAAATGGAGGATGTGGAGCTTTATGTCCATCTAATGGAGTTATATGTTATGGTTGTAGAGGACCTTGTAAAGATGCTAATTTAAAAGCTTTTATAAACTTATTAATTGAAAAAGGTTACTCTAAAAAAGAATTTCATGAAAAGGTAAGAACTTTTGCAGGATTACAATTTTATAAACAAGAAAAACAAAAAGTTTCAAAATGGTTAGAAAAATAAATTCAAAAAATTAAAATGGTTAGAGAAATAAATCTAAATCACATATGTAAAGTAGAAGGACATGCTCATCTTAATTTAAAAATTAGAAAAAACAAAGTCCAGAAATGCCATCTTAAAGCAACAGAAGGAGCAAGATTTTTTGAAGCTTTAGTAAAAGGAAAAAAAGTCGAAGATGTTCAAGAAATTGTTTCAAGAATCTGCGGAATCTGCAGTTCTTCACATACTGTTTGTTCTATTCAAGCACTAGAAGAAGCTTTAAAAATTAAGACAATAAAACAACAGCAAATAATTCGTGAATTATTAATGATTGGTGAAAGAGTAAGGAGCCATGCAACTCATTTATATTTTATGGCACTTCCTGATTATCTTGGTTTTTCATCAGCTTTAACTATGACAAAAAAACATCAAAACAAGATAAATGACGCAATTTCTTTAATTTCTATAGGAAACAAAATTATAGAAGCAGTAGGAGGAAGAGAAATACATCCTTTTTTAAATATAAAAGAAAAGATTAAAAAAAGAGAAAAACAAAAAGAACAAGAAGCTATTGAAAAATTAGAAAAGGAAAAACAAAAGATAATTAATACAATAGAATTATTTTCCTCTTTAAAATATCCCAAATTAGAAAGAAATACTGAATATTTATCTTTACATAATAAAAATAATTATGCAATAATCTCTGGAAAAATCAAGTCAAGAAGCAAAGCAATAAGAGATGATGATTACAAAAAACACATAAAAGAAAATATTAAAGAATATGCCACCTCAAAATTTGCTCTAAAAGATGGACATCCTTTTGTAACAGGTGCAATTGCAAGAATTAACAATAATTATCATCAATTAGATAAAGAATCTTGGAATTTTTTAAAAAAATTACATACTCCTTTTAATAATCCTTTCCAAAATAACATAGCTCAAGCAATAGAGCTTTTACATATGGCAAATAGAGCTAAATACTTGATTCAACAGTTACAAGATGAAGAAAAAAAACCAAATAAAGAAACAAAAATAAAGTTAAAAAAAGGACATGCTGTATCCTCTTGTGAAGCTCCAAGAGGAACTTTATTTCATGAATATAAAATAAACAATAAAGGAAGAATTTCATATTGCAACATCATAACCCCTACTGTTCAAAATTTAAATATGATGGAACAAGACATAATATCTTATGTGAATAATCTTTTATCTAAAAAAAATAAACTTTCAAAAAAACAAATAATATTAGAAATTGAAAAATTAATAAGAGCTTATGACCCTTGTTTTTCATGTTCTACTCATTTTTTAAAAGTTAATTGGGGATAGTTTTTTAGATTATTATGGTTTTTTATAAGTTTAACTTCCATAAGCTTTTATAAACACTCACCAAGATTTAGATAGATTTTGAAATTAAGTTCTACTAATTTATCTAATATATGATTTGTAAGTTTATTTGAAAGAGCTTAGATTTCTTTAATTTCCAAAGATAAAAATTTCTTCTGCTTTTTTGATTATTTTTGCTGTTCTTTTAATTATCAAAGATAATTTAATAATTTTAATTAAATTTACTTTATAACACTAAGTAGTTACTTTTATCCAATTTCCATATAAACTAACCAATAATTATTTCTTTAACTTCATTAACTGCTTTTTGAAAATCATAATTCTGAGGAATTCCAATTATTTTGATATTTTTAGCCAATAGCTTAAGAAAAAAGCTTAAATCAAAATCATGCAAACTAGAAATATTATCTTGTTTTAAATCACCAACTTTAACTTCTTGTACTTTTCTTAATCCTTTAACAACATCTACAATTATTACATTTTTCAAATTTTGTTCTATTAATTGGAAAGTATTTTCAATTTTTTCAAAAATTATATTTTTAAATTTCAGATATTTTCCTAATTCTTGACATACTTTAATAGCAAGGTTATCTTCTTGAATATGAGGATTTCCAAAATAAAGTATTTTTTTAGTCATTTTTTAAATTAGAAAAATATTTTTCAATATCCTCATTATTAAGAATTTCTATAACCATTCCTTTATGCACTGTTACTTTATCCCCTGTGTCTGGTTTAATAAGGCTTTCCAATTCTAACTCTTTCCCATAAGCAAGAACTTTCACTCTATAATTCATCCCATTTCCTTTTACCTCTTTAACTTCTACTAATTTCACTTTACAAAAGTCTCTTGATGCATCTGTATGATATTTATCATCAAATCCATCTTCTTTATTATCAATTAATCTATTATGTTCTTGTAACCAGTATCTTTTAACAACTTCTAAATTCCAATATCTATTCCCATATCCTTCTCTTTTTGCAAAATTTTTTATTCTTCGTATAGCTTTTGGAGTTATTTCTTCTAGTTCTTGTTCACTAAAAAAATCTCTTTTCCTAAGTGATTGTTCTAAATCTTCTCTATCTTTCCCTTTAACACAAGGAAGAGCATATTTAGAATGATATTCTGAAGGATTCATTTTACTACTTCTAAGAATTTTTTAGCTTTATCTTTTGAAAGTTTATCTATAATAATTTTATTATTAACAATAACCCAATCTCCTTTTTTCACTTTAACAATTGCTATATCTGCCTGTCTTTTTTCTCCAGAATAATTTACAATTATATTTCCATTATCTTTAATTTTTTCTATTTTTCCAGGAATTGTCAGACACATATAATCATTATACAAAAAGAGTATAAATGTTTTTGTATCCTAAGTTATTAAGGTTTTTATATCTAATTTCCAATTCTATTAAACATGGTAACAAGGCAAGAAAAATGGCATAAAACAGCAATAAAATTAATTGAAGAAAGAGATGAAGTTTTAACAATATTTGAATTTTAATAAGAAAAGAAGTAACGAGATTTTTAGATAATTATGTAATTGCTCAAGGAAAAATACCCTTTACTGACTATAGTGATATTCTTATTTTAGAAAACTATCTTCCCCCATTAGGATATAATATGCCTCGTGTAAAGAAGTGGATTGACGAAGATATGGGAAGTATTTGTAATGCTTTTGTTCATTAAAAGTTATTTGGGATTTTTTGTTTAAAACAAGAACTTAGCTTTCTGAAGCTCTCTATTATAATTTAATAATTTTAATGAAACTTACCCTCAAATAATAAGTAGTTTTGGTTTAGAAATATTTTAATTATTGGTGAAATTTTAAATAACATGTAGAATATAGATTATCTTTTACAATTGAAAAAATTTGAACAAGATCTTCTTTCTAAAAGAAACATCCCAGAATATTCAACTAATGATAAACCACTCTCTTCAATTTAATATCCTGCCCAATAATTGGTTTAGGAACACTTCCACAACCAGGACATACATATATAACCACATCATGTTGTCTTGATTTTATTTTTGCTCTTCCAACATAACCACAAGCACATTTGACTTTAGATTCCATTTTTTTTGTCTGAACTTTCCATCCAGTAATGTTCTCAATTATCTCTTTTAATTCTTTAGCAGAAATTTCTGCTAATTCCCCTACTTCAACTTCTATATGCTCAACTTTATCTTTATTTTTAATTTCATTCAGGAGATTTTTTGCAATACTTATTCCATGCGACATTTTATCTTAGGTTTTAATAAGTTTATTTATAAGAACTATCCATATATTTTTTTAATTGCTTTTTCATAAGCATCAAAATAATTATGTATGAGATTTTCCCATGAAACTTTTTGAACAAATGTTTCAGCAATAATCTTATTCTTAATTCTTTGAATTTTTGGAAGTTTTAAATACCAATACATCCATTCTTCTAATTCTTTAATTGTTTCTTCATCATTTCTATCCTGCCTATCAATAACAATTATTCCTTTTTCATCTGGCTTTTCATTTTTTAAATTTTCTCCCACATATTTTCCAAAACCACTCAAATTGGTTGTAATAGCAGGAACTCCTCTTGCTGCACTTTCAACAGGAGTATATCCCCATGGTTCATAAAAAGAAGGAAAAATTCCAAGATGGCAGCCATTTACAACATCATAATACTCCATATTTAATAAAGAATCACTTCTTCCAAGATAAGCAGGATAAAAAACAACTTTAACTTTGTCTTCTTTTAGGTTTTTCAATCCAGCTTTTTTAATTTCATTAATTATAGCATCATTTTTATCTTTTAATTTATGAGTTGTCATAGGAGGAATCCCTTTTTTAGTGAAAATTTTAAGAAATCTTTTAATTTCTTTTTTAAAATCTTCATCAAAAAGATTTTTATTTTTCCCAGATAAAAAAGAAGACAATATCTTTTTTTTCATTGAGGGAGAATATTCATCAATACTGTCTTTCATACTTTTTAAGAATATAGTGCTTTCAACTATTTTAATATTTTCATCTATTGTTTCTGTAGGAATAAATAAAAAAGCTACAATATTCTTTTTTGCTTTTTCATTTTTTAATCTTTCATTTAACCTTCCTAAAGCTCTTATATATGTGTCTATGCCTTTAGCATGCATTTCATATCTTCCAGATATAAAATATAATAAAGTATCTTCTAAATCAAAATAATAATACGGAAAAAAATAAGCCATTAAAAAATCTTTTATTTTTTCTTTATTTTTTTTATGTTCTTTTGGAATTTCTTCCATATTTGGAAAATGTCTAATATCCATTCCATTTAAAACTATTACTTCAGGTCTTCTTCCAAGTACCCTTTCACAAGAATCTGCTACAGTTTCACTTACAGCAGTAAAAATATCACAATTTTTTGCTGTTGCTTTTTCAACTTGGTGTTTATCATTAACATTTCTTTTATATGCTTCATTATCAGAATTATCTCCTTGAAATATTTCTCCAGAACTAGCCATAGCTCTTTCTAAAACTGTAGCATGGGTAGTAAAAACACTAGCTATTTTTGATTTAACTTTTTTTAAATACAATACAGCTGAACCAGCTAACCACTCATGGAACTGTCCCACTATCTTCTGATTGCTGAAATTTTTTTCAACTTCTTGCAAAAACATTCCAACAGAATATCCCCAAATCATTGGATCATCAAACATTAAATCAGATTTAAGAGAATCAATTCCATAAATATCCCATAATTCTTTTTTTATTGAATTTTTATTTTTTTTAAGTTCTGAAAAATCTATTAAAATTGTTTTTGCATTTTTCCACTTTCCATAATGGCACCTTATTCCTTTTTGTTCTAAATTTGAAAAAATTTTTTTTAATTCTATAGGAATCCCTTTTTCTTCAAAATCAATATTTTCTGCCAAATAAGGACCGACTAAAAAATAATCTTCAATATGATGTTTCATATAAGGAATTTTAGAAGTTATAACTGTATAAATTCCACCCACTTTGTTGCAGATTTCCCATGAAACTTCAAATAACTTATCCATTTTTTAAATTTCCTCAAATCAAATTATGATTCATTAGCTTCTTCTTTCATAATCTTCAATAATCTAGCAAGTTCTTGTTCATCATATTCTTCAGATAATAAACGAGCTAATTTTAAAAACTCTTTAGCATTTTTACTTCTAGGAGAATGATGGGTTATAGGCATAAATTCAGATATCGCTTTAATTATTTTATTATCATCATATATTTCAGCTATAACTGGAAGTTTTGTAGAATTTTCAATATCTTTTTTATCTAATTCAAAACTTTTTCTTCTTTTTTTATTGATAACTATACCTTTTATTTTATTATCTTTATGTTCTGTTAAATCTTTAGCTCTTAATGTTGAAACAAGAGTAGAATAATCTGGAGTAGCAACAAAAATCAGCTCATCACTTACCATTAATATAGTTCCAATTTCTTCAGTATAATTTGGACCTGAATCTAAGATAATATAATCATATTTTTCTTTTAAATAATCAATTTTTCTTTTAAATTTTTCAAAATCAATATCTTTATAAAAATTACAGGGCATTATATGTATTCCTGTTTCATGCTCATATATTGCTTTTTCAGGAGGTAAGTCAGCTCTTAATATTTCTTTTAAAGTTAAATCTGGTTCTAATAATCCCGTATAAATATGCAATGTAGGAGATAAAAAATTACTTTCAATAACTAATACATCATTATTAAGTTTAGATAAAGCAGCAGCCAGATTTATAGCAGTAGTAGTTTTGCCAACACCACCTTTAAAAGACATAATTCCAATTACTTTTCTATTAGAGTTCATTTTAGCGTAATCTTTTGAGCAAATCGAGAATGCTTTTTTTCTTTTTTGGAGATTTTATTTTTTTGACTTTACTTTTTTCTTTTTCTGCTTTTTTTTCTGTTTGTTGTTCTTCCTTTTTTTTGTCTTTTTCTTGCAGTTGCTTTTTTTCTTGTTTTTTTCTTTGTTTTTCTCTTTCCTGTTGTTCTTTTTCTGCTTGCTTTTGTTTTTTTGCTTCCTGTTTTTTCCTTTTTTTGAAGTTTTTTTTTAACTCTTTTTGCAATTTTTTTATAGCTGTATTTTTTCTCTTACTTTTCTTTAATGTTGTTGCTAGTTTTTTATCTTTATATACATCCCTTATCCAGTTACTAAAGTCATTTTTTTGTGAATTGACGTGGTGTTTATAAACCCACTCCTCCATATTTTTCAAAGCATCTAATAGCTCTGGAACGCTTTTTATGATTCTTCCATCAACCAGATTAAAATAAAAATCTGGCTCAACTTCTTCATTCAAATCTCTTTTAGCCATTTTTACAAATAGTTGATAACCATTCTACAAAATCATTTTTATCGGAATTAACATGGTGTTCAAAAACCCAGTCTTCCATTTCTCTTAAAGCGCTTATCAATTCTGGGATGTTTTTTATAATTCTGCCGTCAGCCAAATAGAAGTAAAGTTCTTCACCAACATCCTCATTAACATTCATTTTTACCCCCTTTTATTTATTTATTTATTTAAGTGTCTTATTAATTTTATAAACTTTTCGTATCTTGCAATCTTAGTTTTAAATCTTCTAAAATATTCATAAAGTTCATAAAAGCATCATAAGGATTATCATAAGGATTAAAATATTTATGTACATCTCCATCATTAAACCATTTAACACACATATAATAAAAATGGTCTGATGTCTGAAGTTTTCTCCATTTTTCTAATAAACTTTTTTTTCTTGATTTAAGTATTGATTTTTCTAATTCATATAATTTTTTAAGAGCAGATTCTTGCATTGCATTTCCTTTCCAAGCAGTAAGATCTCTTTCAATATCTGCCCACGAAACATGATGGGGAACATCTAATTCTCCTACAGGATTATGCATTTTAACAATTTCTGAAGGAGTTCTGAAATTATTATCTGGATATTTTAAAATTTCTTTTGGAAGATGTTTGATAAAGTTAAATATTCCAGTATCTTCCCATTGATGTTCTCCAAAAGTCTCATAATCCATAAATAAATTTACATTTGTTCCATTTCCATTTATAGCATTTATCCAATTTGCAAATTTATTAGTTGTTAAAGGCCATTCTTTCCACCATCTAGAGGAAAATCTAAAAGCAATATCATCACTTAATCTATAATTTTTTAATAAAAGTTTTATTTTTTTCAAACCTTTTGGCTGATAAACAAAATCAGGACTCCTCCATCCAAGAATATGATCTGCACCTTCTGATATTATTCCTTTATATCCTTGTTTTTCAATTAAAGAAGCAAGTTCATTATTATATATAAGTTCTGTATTTCTAAATACCTTGGGAGTGTAATTAAAATCTCTTTTAATTTTTCTTTTATGAAGATTAATTTGTTTTAAAAATTCTTTTTCTGAATAAAGAGCTGCTAATGAATGATGATATGTTTCTGATAATAATTCTACTTTTTTTGTTTTTACTGCTTGCTTAAAAAGATCTAAAGCTTCTGGAGAGTATTTTTCAAGTTGTTCTAATAAAACTCCTGAAAATGAAAAACAACATTTAAATTCAGGATATTTATCTAATAAGTGCAATAATAATTTTGTTGTAGGAATATAACATTTATTTGCAACTTTTTTTAAAATCTCTTTATTCTTTTTTTCATCAAAATAACTTTCATCATTTCCAACATCAAATACCTTATAATGTTTCATTCGATAAGGTTGATGAACTTGAAAATAAAAACAAACTGAAACCATTTTAAATCTTTTTATTTAATTCTGATAATTTATTATATAAACTTATGCATCTATCAGCAGCACTATCCCAACTATATCTTTTAATTTCATTAGCCCCATTTTCTTTTAAACATTCAGATAACTCTGGATATTTTAAAATTGATATAACTTTATTTGCCATTTCATGAATATCCCAAAAATCAACTTTTAATGCATTCCCAACAACTTCTGAAACTCCTGATTGTTTTGATAAAACTGTAGGAGTTTTATTATAAATAGATTCCAAAGCAGTTAATCCAAATGGTTCTGATACAGAAGGCATAACATATACGTCTGAAATTTTATATGCTTTTTGTATATCTTCTCCTCTTAAAAATCCAGTAAAAATAAATTTATCTATTAAATTTAATTCAGCTATTTTATCTAACATTACTTTTTTCATATCCCCTTCTCCAGCAACTATGAACTTGACATTTTTAACATTATCAGCTACTATTTTAGCCATATAGACAAAATAATCAGGACCTTTTTGCAAGGTTATTCTTCCTAAAAATAAAACTATTTTGTTATTTTTTTTAATAGGAAATTTATAATGCTCCGAAGAAAAATTTTCAACAGAATTATGAACAACGACAATCTTATCTGAATTTATTCCATAATATTTAATAATTTTTTCTTTTGTAAAATTACTCACAGCAATAATTAAATCTGCTTGTTCCATTCCTCTTTTTTCAATTTCGTAAACATAAGTATTTACACCATTCCCCCCTGTCCTATCATATTCTGTTGCATGAACATGAACTATTAATGGTTTTTTTGAAGCTTTTTTTGCTTCTATACCTGCTTCAAAAGTAAGCCAATCATGAGCATGAATAACATCAAAATCTTCTTGCTCTGCTATGTTTCCTGCACTTTCAGCATATCTTTTTGTTTCTTCAAATAAAGAAGAAGCATATTCATGTTTCCTTTTAATTTTTCCTTTTTCAATTTTATAAGAAACAGAAGTTATATATGGTTTAAGCAAACTGTTTATTTTTTTCAGTTTAATATTCTTAATTTTATTGCTATCTATGATTTTAGCAAATTTAACTTCATGAGAAAAAGGCAAAACTAATGAAACACCTATATTTTTTTTTGAAAGAGATTTTACTAAACCACAACAAGCAGTTCCTAATCCTCCAGAATTATATGGAGGAAATTCCCAACCAAACATTAATACCCTCATTTTTCACAAAATTAGAGGGGTGAACTAGTATTTAAATTTTTTCAATTAAATAGAAAGTTATTTAAATAAAAAAAATTACCATATATCGTATGTCAGATAGTAAAAAACATGTTCCGAAACAAGATACTATGGATAGTATAAAAAAAGATATTCTTAATGTTTTATCAAATTCTGAAAAACCAGTTTCAACACAAGATATAGCAGAAAAAGTAGCTAGGCCATGGCATTCAATTCAAACTCGTTGTCTTAAATTACAATTAGAAGAAAAAATACATGGATTTAAAGTAGGAAGAATAAATCTCTGGCAGATTAAGAAAAAACAAGATTAAATTTTGAATGTTTTATTTTTATTACCTAAAATTAAAATAATTCTTTATTTTTATATTTTAGTAATACTAAATAATACTAAATAATATTTAGTAACATTTTTAAACTTAAATACCACTATAATTATATAATTATAATGGGAAAGAGAGGATTAAAAGAAAGAGCAAGTTTTACACTTGATAAGGAAACTATCCTTATTCTTGACAAACTTCTTATGTCTGATAAATATAGAAATAAATCTCATATTGTAGAAAATGCAATAAAATTACTATCTAATTTAAATAATAAAGAATCTGAAAAAGAGGAAAAAGATGAATAAAAAAAGCATGATAAAAATAGGTGTTGTAAGTATATTATTAGTTTTATCTATTGCAACACTAATTATATTTTTATCATTTTCTTCATCTGCTCAATCAAATCAAATCAAAACATATATGCTCGGAGAAAAAATCAAATTACAATTAAATCCTGATGCTGAAAATAATGAAGCATTACTAAAAATAAAAACACCTTCACAAACTTTAATACAAAAAACAGATAAATCTTATCTCTTATTTCAACCAAAAGAAACTGGAGATTACCAAGTTATTATTAAAACATCAAATATTGAAAAAACTATAAAATTTAAAGTAATGCCTCAAGATAATAAAAAAACAGAAAATAACAAGAAAAAAAATCAATCTAAAACAACTAATATTTTAGAACAAAAACATGATATTAATAAAACAATTCCTAAAAATCAATCTTTAAAAAATAATTTAATAAATAAATCTAAAACAACCAATATTTCAGAACAAGATAAATCAATAAAAGACGAACAGGAAAAAATTTCTAAAAAAACATCCAATACTGGTGAAGTAATAGAAATAAATAAACCCTTAAAAATAACTAAAAAAATAAATACGCAAGATAAAAACATCATCTTAAAAATACCAATATCTTCATCTAATCTTTCTATTTATTCAAATTCTTCATCTTTAGATTTCAGAGTTAAAAAAACAATAAAAGATTCAATAATGAATATATTTTCTTCTAATAAAAAATCATTGATCATTAAAAATGCTAATCAAGATATAAAAATAGAGTATTATGTTCCAGGCCCAACAAAACAAGAAAAACAAATAAGCAGAACAAAAAAACAAGTTACAATATCTTCTCTTGAAGAATTACATCTAAAAAATGTTAAAGCTTATACAGATATAGAAGAAATCCTATCTCTAAATAAAAAAAATCTCATAAAAATTTATTGGAAACAAGAAGATAAATATATAGATAATTTCCAAGTTAAAGATGAAAATAATAATGGATATATAGATAAGATTGAATGGATTGTTCCTCATTTATCAGAACAGACATTTGAAATAATTATTATTTCAAAAGCAGAACATCTAAACAAAGATAGAGAATATATTAAAGATGTTTATGAAGAAGTTAGTTCAAAAGATAATATCTGGACAACAATCCAGGAAGATAATTATCTAAGGATTAAATTTGAACAAGAATTAAACCGGAAAAATGACATAACAATCTTTCCAAGAATAATTTCAGGAAATCCAATAATAGAAGTTTATGAAATTAATTCTGAGGTTAAGATTGCAGAATTTTCCGATATTAATTCAAATGAATATAATAAAATTTATTTAACAAATTTGCAAGGAGAGCAAGATAGTTTTGATTTAAGAGTTGTTGGAGGAGAAGTAGGATTTGACCATGTTATTGATCCTGTAACAAGCTGGTGGAACAATTCATGGCATGCAAGAAAAGAAATAAACATAACAAGTATAGGAGACTTATCAGATTTTCCAGCTTAT
>CAYMES010000022.1:842-24932 GCA_964389765.1 Candidatus Woesearchaeota archaeon | reverse complement strand
TATACTGCTCATCCAGATATGTCCTGGTTTATTATTTTTAATTCTTTTTTTAATAATTTAGGACAATTTACTTTAACATGAACAAAATCTCCCCATTGCTTTTTTATATTTCTAAATTTTTTTATAAAATCAGCATAACAATACTTACATCCATGTTCACATCCTATATAAGGATTAATGACATAATCTGTTATTCTGCTTTTAGTTATACAAGACTTGACTTTTATTTCTTTAATATCCATTTTAGCGAATTAAGAAAAAAACAAATATAAACTTAACTATGGAAATATGCAAATTTTTATATAAGCTTTTTAATATAAAATATAATGACATTAAAAGAACTGCAAAAACAAGTAGATGATTGGGTACAACAATATAAAATTCCTTATTGGCAACCCCTATCTATTTTAGCAAGACTAACAGAAGAAACAGGAGAATTAGCTAGAGAATTAAATGACAGATATGGTGGAAGAGTAAAAAAATCAACTGACCAGAAAAAAGAAATAGGAAATGAATTAGGAGATATACTTTTCACTATTATCTGTTTAGCAAATTCACAAAATATAGACTTAGACAAACATTGGAAATCAACTATTGACAAAAGCCATAAAAGAGATAAAGATAGATATGAAAAAAAATAATTCAGAAAATTCCAATACCTGCTTTTTCCATTTCCTTTCTTGCTTCTTCAATTTCCCTTGCTGATTCTATCTCCTCTTTAGTAGGATTTCTAGGTAGGGGTAATTTTCCATTTCTATACCTAAAGTCATACATTCCTTTATAAACTCTTATTCTATCTTTAAAATCATCTGCTTTTTGTTTATAAATTTCCCCTTTATCACCTAATTGTTTTGCTCTTTCTTCTAAAGCTTGTCCAGTTTTTTCAAGTAATGGAACTATTTTATTCTTGAAAAACTCTTCATCTGGTTCTTCTATTACAATTTTTCTTGTCATTGCAATTCCTTCAGCATTTAAACTATGTACCCAATTTTCATCTCTTTGATTTATAGGAGTATTAAGATAAAATTCAATTCCCTCTAGATAATATTCCTCATCTTCCATACAAAACAAAAGCTAAACAAGTATATAAATTTATTTACAATTTAAAATATAAATTAGAAATATTAAAATTATTTATAAATCCCTTCTGTTATAAGAATCTTGTCTTTTTTGTAACTTCATGTCATGTTCCCTAATTTTTTTATCTGTTTGTGCTTGTCTTTTATCTGCTTCATGCATTTTATGAGTTATTTGTGAATCAATAATTCTTGGACCAAATTTATCATAAAGTGCTAATCTTCTAGTATGATGATATTGATTTATTCTCTTAACTTCATCTAACCCCTCACTTAAACTAGCTTTCATATTAATCTTACACATATGACATATATAAATTTATTTATAATGAATAAAATTTAACAAAACGCCTGCCCAAATCTTTTGCCTTTTTTTCTTGCTTTTTCAAGACTTATACTCCAGTTTTTTCCACTATCATTAAGATGTTTTGGATTTATAAAAAACCACCCATATCTATTAAATCTCACAGCAATAATTGGCTTAAGAGAAAATATCTCAGAAAAAATAATAAATTCTTCTATTTGTTTTTTAGTTATATATTTGCATGCTTTTTTACAAGATTTAACTTCAATGCAATATTTTCTGCCTTTTTTTCCAGCTATCAAATCACAAGCAGTATTATCCATTGTTCCGCTTCCTGCTACTCTAACTGCTCTATAATTGTTTTTAATAAATATTTGATATAACTCTCTTTCAGCATTTGAACCTTTTGACTTATTGCCCATTTTCCTCTTTTGTTTCAGTCCCCATACATATATTGGGAAAAACTTTGAGCTCCAAAAAAAGATAATTTATCAAGAATTTGGTCTCTTTCAGCATTGTTTTCACAATCAAGAGGAACACATCTAAACCTATGTCTTGTTGCTAATTCATCTAAATTTCTTACAGCGTTAGTTTCTCTAAAATCTCCTTCTGGTGCTTCTCTTAGTTCTCTATATGCTTTTATCACATCTTCTGTTCTTATTGTTTCTCCCATCTTGTCACCAAAAAACTTAATTAATTTATAAAGCTTTTCTTTTATCTATTTTTAGATAATATAAGAATCAATACCTATATCTATTAGCAATCATTCCAATAGCAACAATTATTAAAACAACAGGTATCCAAGGAATATCAATGATTATTAAGTTTAATGAACTTAGTAACCATACAACTGCTACAACCAGCAAAATAACAGCAAGCATTGGAAATTTTGGTTTTGCCATTTTATATTTCTAAAAGGATTTCTTTATTTATAAATCTTAAGTTTTATTTTAAGGTAGCTTTGATGTTTAAATTAATTCAATCTATCCTTTCCCCTTCATAATTCCTTGATAAATTATTTCAAATAATCCTCTATTATATCTTTTTAAAGAAGGAGGTTCTCATTTATCAAAACAAGACATTACTTCTTCAAAAGCTTCTTTATAAACATCTACAAGGTCTTTATATTCCATTAGTAACTGCTGCATATCTGCTAGTGTATGTGATTCTTGGGAGTATTTTCCTGCTCTTTTAACTGGATTAATTATAGGAATAAGATTAACTTTAAATTCATCTCCCTCTTCTTGTTCTAAAATTTCCATCATTTATCAGAATAAAATATATATTAAATATTTCTATTAACCTTCTAAAAACCATTCAGGAGTTCCTTCTTGTCTATAAATTTCTCTTCTTTTTGACATTCCTTTTCCACCACCACTTGAAAAACATCCTCCAACACAAATTTCTTCTATTAAATCAGCTTTAAGACAACTTTCTTTTCTAATCTTTCCATTGATTTTTTCTGGACCAACATATTTATATCTCCAGACATCTTCTTGTTCTAATCTTGTTTTGCCTTTTGTTTTGATTATTTTTAAAAAAGCATCATAAATCTGTCCTCTTGATTTAAATTGAAAATCTGCATGATATTCTCTATCTGATAAACAGTTTTCTTGTAAACTTCCATGAACAAAATCAAAAAAATTATTTTTAGCAACTTGTCTAATTATATCAAAAGGTTTTAATTTAGCTTCTTTAATAAATTCTTCAATTGTTCTTATATCTTCATACATGATTTTCAATCGACAGTTAACTTTAAAAATTTTTCCATGGTTAGAAATATATTAATCTTCTATCCAATATTGAGAATCCTCTTCTTGAATTAATTCAAGTTTATATGTAATTGGAGAAACTTCTGTTTTATTTTTAGGTTGTTCATATTTGGTTCCAGAATCAATAAATTCATGATTCCTAAATTCATCAAAATAATGTTCTCTAGATATACCTTCAATAGCTTCTGTACAAATCATATCAATTATTGAACCAATTCTATTCATTTTAAAAGAAATTTAAACATCTATTTAAATTAATTTACTTGTTTATAAATCTCTTGCATGCAGAGTTCGCCTTCCGTTTGCTTTTGCTCTTTCACATGCTTTATCAAGTATTTCTTGAACTTTATTATTAAGAGCTTCAGCAACTTCAGAAGCAACATTTGGAATTTTATCACTTACAGATTGTTTTATATTGCTTTTTATAACTAAATTAACCATTTTAACCTCCTTTCAATTTAATCCTATATCTTGTTTTATATTATTTAAAGCATTAATTGATATTTTAAAAAATTCTTCTAATGATATTCCAGTATTTTCTATTTCTTTAATTATCTCTCTACTACATCCTGATGCAAATGTTTTATCTTTAAATTTTTTCTTTAAACCTTTAACTTTCATATCACTTATCTTATTCCCTCTCATTAAAGCATAAGCATAAATAAGTCCTGTTATTGTTTCTGATGCAGCAAGTGCATATTCTATATCTTTATTTCTTTTTTTATCTTTAAATTCAGGAATTTCATCTATGCCATAACCATGAGATTGGATAATTTGAATAAATTCATTATCAAATCCAGCTTGTTTTAAAATTTCTTCACATTTCACACAATGTTGTTTCCAATCATTTTTTGTCAATCCCCAATCAATATCATGAAGCAAACCAAGCATTGCCCAATATTTTATCTCTTCCTGGCTTTTGCCAAGCTTTTTAGCAACTTCTTTCATTATTGCTTCACTTTCTAAAAAATGATTCCAATCACTTTTATCTTCTGGATTATTATGCTTTTTAAGTAATTCAATAGCTTGTTCTCTTGTTATAGACAGTTCTTTAGTCATTTTATTTGTTTTTAGATTTTGATGGTTTCATAAAAGGAAATAAAATAACATCTCTTATAGATGTCTGGTTAGTGAATAACATAACTACTCTTTCTATACCTATTCCAACACCACAAGCAGGAGGCATTCCATATTCTAAAGCATTTATAAAAGCTTTATCTGCAGGCATAGCTTCTATATTTCCTTTTTCCCTTTCTTTTTCTTGTTCTTGAAAATGTTCATTTTGAAGTTTAGGATCAGATAACTCTGAATAAGCTCTTCCAAGTTCCATTCCTGCTATAAATGGCTGAAAAATTTCTGCTTTAGTTTTATCTCCTCTTTTAGGTTTTGCAAGAGGAGCTAATTCAATAGGATAATCAATTAAAAAAGTAGGCTGAATTAATTTTTCTCTAAATAATTTTAATAATTCATCAGCAATATTAACTTTAGTAATTCCTTTTGTATCTATATTATGTTTTTTTGCAATTTCTTTAGCTTGCTTATCATTTTTAATCTTGTTTATATCTTCTCCCAAATACTGTTTAATTGCTTTATCAAGAGGAATTTTTTTCCATTTATTTAAATTAATCTTTTTACCTTGATATTCAATAGTTAGTTTTCCATATAATTTTTTAGCTATTTTTTTTATAAGTTCTTCAAATAATTTCATACCATTATTATAATCTGCATATGCCTGATACCATTCTATTGTCATATGTTCAGGATTATGTTGCCTATCAACACCTTCATTTCTAAATTTTTTAGTTATTTCATAAACTTTTTCAAATCCTCCAACTAATGCTTTTTTTAAATATAATTCTGGAGCTATACTTAAAAATAAATCAGAATTATATGCATCACAATATGTTTTAAATGGATTTGCAGCAGCTCCACCATAAACTGACTGAAGCAAAGGAGTTTCTACTTCTATAAAATCATTTTCTTTCATAAATTCTCTCATTGTTTCTAATATAGCTACTCTTTTTTCAAAAACTTCTTTAACTTCTGGATTCATAATTAAGTCTAGATATCTCTTTCTATAACGCTCTTCTTTATCTTTTAAACCATGCCATTTTTCAGGAAGAGGCAAGAGAGACTTTGTCAATAACCTTAGTTTTTTAACAAGAATACTTAATTCTCCTCTTTTTGTTTTCATAATTTTTCCTTCAACACCTATAAAATCTCCACTATCAATAAATTTTTTAAAAAATTCAATTAAATGTTCAGGAGTTTGTTGTTTTTGTAATATTATCTGTATCTGTCCACTTGAATCTTGCATAGTTGAAAATATTATTTTACCTATATCTCTTACAACCATTACTCTTCCTGCAATTTTAGCCTTTTTACTTGTTATTTCTGCTTTTTTTAAATTGCAATATTTTTTATAGAGGTTATTGGAAGAATCTTTTTTATCAAATTTGTAAGCATATGGGCTAATGTTATTTTTCTTTAATTCTTTTAATTTCTTTTCTCTTTCTTTAATTATCTCTTTCTCTCTTGCCATTTTATCTGTTCGCAGTTTAAAAACCAGAAACAAAGTTCTGGATATTTTAAAAAGAAATACTTAATTTAAATAACTTACTAAAATTTGTATACTTCTCTTACTTTAAAAAAAGATGATAAATAGCTTTGTTGATTACAAAGAAAAATCTTTAAATGACCTTTATATAAAACCTCTTGAACAAATATTAGAAATGCCTTTAGAAAAAAGAAACATTAGATGGTTTGAGTTAGTAAAGACGTAGGCAAGACAAGTTCATTTAAGTTATCCAGGAAAAAACAGGACATAGAAGTGAGTTTTTTGAAAATAGAATCCTTCCTGTATTTATTAGAGCAATGAAAGAATTTGATACATATAAAGAACATCTTGAAAAAGAACTTCCATTATTTTATTGTGTTTTTTATGAAGAGATAATAAGACATGTTCATGAAATGGAAGCTAGAATTTATCATGCTGGATCTAACCCTCACAAATATAAAAAAGAATTTGCCTGATTTCTTAATAAATTAACTGTTATTTTAATACAATAATCTTTATATACTTTTCACCCTTTTTGTAGAAATGCAAGATTATAAACATTTAAAACAAAAAGAAATACAACAAGAGAGACATCATATTTTAGGAGATATTGAAAAATTATTAGAAGTTCCATTAGAAAAAAGAGATATGAACTAGATTAGCAATATGCATCATGATTCAAAAGAAGCTAATTTTAGAGCAGGATATTCTTTAAATTTTCAATTAGGTTTAGATGATTATCATGATGAAGTTCTTTTTTTATTTATAAGAGCTTCTGAACAAATGGATAGATTTGATAATTATTTAAGAGAAAATAAACCAAAACAATATAAAAAACAAAAAAAAGAAATTCAAGATTATCTTCATATGATGGAACAAAGAATTACATTTTGTTCAGCTCTTAATCATGGATTTAGAAAAAATGTTGCTTAATTCTTAATTATTATCTTGTAATGTAAGCTTCAGGCTGAAATTTTCCATCTTCATCCTTTTCTTTTTCTTGTTGTTCTGCTTCTAATTGAAATTTTCCATCTCTTAAAGAATAATGTTCTACTTTAATTCTTCCATCTTTTTCATATTCCATTAATGAAAATGTTCCATAATTTGGTTCATGTTTTTCAACACTTGGATATCTTCCTAAATTTCCAGGATTAACTACAACTGTTCCACTTAATTCATCAAGCGTAGTTCCTCTTGCTTTGTGACAATGTCCACATAACATTAATTCAGGACTTTCCCTACTCATATAAGCTAATAATGCAGTATTTCCCCCATGTTTAACATCATTTAAAAAGCCATATGGAGGAACATGTGTTAAAGCAATATCTGGGTCTTGCTGAGTAAGAAAATCAAACATTTCTTTTTCATTAAAACCAATAGTCTGTTTTCCAGGAATAACAATAACTCCTTCAGGAGATTCTCCAAAACCTGTTATTGATATTTTATTATCTCCTACTGATTTATCTCTAATATATCCTGTCTTTTTATGTACGCAATATTTTCCAAAATAATCAAAAAATTGTTGAGAATCCCAATTTCCAGGAACAACTAATTTTTGTTGAGGCATCTCTCCAAATAAACCTGCTAAATCTTTATATTGTTTTTCTGCATTTTCTTCAAAACTATCATTTATATCTTCATAAACTTGAATAGCTTTTTGAACTTCATCAGGACATTGAGGATGAAGTCTAATCTGGCCTAAAACATTATCAAGAGGAGCATCTTCTCCTCCTTCAACATGTTGATTAATAAACTTTCTTAAAAAACCATAAGCTGCATTAACTTGCTGTCCTTGTTCTACAGATAAACAAATACCTAACATATCTCCGGCAAATGTAACAACATCTATATCTTCTTTATTTTCCTGAGTATATCTAACTACTTGTTCAAGAGTTTCTTTATCACCATGAACATCTGCAAAATGTAATATTTTTTTCATCAAAATTCTAAGAAATTAAGGTTTATAAACCTTTTGTTTTTGTAACTACTATTTAGTTAATACATATTATTTAAAATCTAATTTCAAATTTATCAAAATTATCTTTAATTTCTTGTATATCCACATTTTCAACATCTCTTCCAAAAGGACCTTTTTTACATATTTCTATCATTTTATCAACATCTTTATCTCGCCCTTGTAATACAGTTTCTACTTTTCCATCTGAAAGATTTTTAACATAACCTCTGACACCTATTTTTAAAGCATTTCTTCTAACAAAAGCTCTAAATCCTACTCCTTGAACATTTCCAGATATTGATAATTTTAAAGTTTTCATAATTTAAAGGTTTATTATTTTTTTATTTTAAAGGCCAAAAGTTTTTTCAAATTCTTTCATCTGCCTGTATTTAATAATAAAATCCTTTCCTTTTTTTGTTAATATAATATATTCTTTAATTTTACCCTTTTTATCTTGTTTTTGCTTTTCAACAAGCTCTTTTTTTTCTAATTCTTTAAGATATAGTTTCATCTGAGAATGGGAAAGATTAGCTTTATACATCAGATGAGTAGGTTTAATCTTTCCTCCTTTTTCTTGCATTATCTCTAACATATCTGATATTATATCAAGACGACTTCTTTTTTTTGCCATGTTCCCAAATCCGTATAATAAGGAGAAGAAGTATTATATAGCTTACTAATTGCAAGAGTTGGGCAAAAACTACATAAAACCCTCCAAATTTTGAAAATAAAAACATAACCTGGCTTATTGCAAGTATACTAAAAGCATTAATAAGAACTTTTGTATTTTCAGTCTTATTTTTCTTATAAATTTTATAATAATTTTCAGCTATAAATATAGTAAATATAAGAGAAGTTAGGTAAAATAAATAATAATGAAATATTATTCCAAAAAAAGCAGAAATAACAATAAAATAAACCATAATTATAGTGTCTTTTTTAGCTGCTTTTTCCATATTTATCCTATAAATAATATACAATCCTAATAAAGTTAATAAACTATAAATAAAAAAACCCATATAATAAAAAATATTAACTGAACTAATAACTTGGGAAGTGATAATAGCTCTCCCAACATTCTGGGTAAATCTAACAGCATAAAGATCAAAATAAAGAACTAATTTAGTTAATATAGTAGAAAGCTGAGCAAGAGCAATTAATAAAAAACCAATACCTAAATGTAAAAAACCTTTTTTGCTACCTAATTTATAATTTCTTATTGAAAAATAAAAAAACAAGCATAAAATAACAAAACTAAAAAATTCAATTAAAACATCTCCTTGCAAAAACCAATCAGGTGTAAAAACAATTTTCATTATTGTTCCTCTTCTTACTTATCGTCGATAAAGAAATTATCCTTTAAAAAGTTTATGAAACTAAATTCTATAATTTTTTTCTATATTTATATTTCATAATCTCTTTAAAAACCCTTTTCTTAGTTATCTTAACATATTAAGTTTCATTTACCTTTTCAAAAAACAGGTTAATACAAAAAATCTAACATGCTCACCTCTTTTTTCCCAGGAGAGGCTGACTAGCATCTTTTTTAATCGCTAGAAAGCCTCTTCGAGGGTTTTAAATAGAGCAAGAGAAAAATGTTAAAAAAACCAAAAAGAGATAAAATCCAAGATATGGAAAAAGAGATATTTCTTCTTAAAGAATTAGGAGTACAAGATTATGAAATAGAATATCTTATTAATCTTAAACATAAAAATATTCTTCAGATTCTTAAATTTTTTTCTGGCTTAACACCATCTCCTGCCCTATAAACAGGGCAGGATTTTTAATAAAGAATAGCATATATCTTATTTAAAATACTCATATGTTTTTGTTTCTTTCTATTTTTTAAAAGATTAGATAATTATGTTCCTGCTATTACTTTTAGAAGAATTACATAATCTGCTCATTCTCTATATAATCCAATTACTTCACTTATTCTTGTAACTGTCAATATTATAGGTTCTCTATTATTATTATTATTTTCTTTTATTTTTTTAGAGAAATTTTTAATCCTGCTGCAAAAAGTAAAAATGATATCTCTATTTCAGCAAAAGCATAAATTAATTCTGAATCTTTAATAAAACCCAAGACTAAAAGACCTATTAAAATTCCTGCACTAACACTTGACAAATCTGTTATTCCTTGAATTGCTCTAGAAGCAAATTCTGTTAAATATTCTATAACTTTCTTTTTTACCTATTTCATATATCAAAGTTAATGTTTGTTTTTATATTTTGATTATCCTTTATTTTAATTTTTTATTTAAAAGTTCTTTAGTTAAATTAAGATGATTGATACTTTTCCAATCATATCTTAATAATTGTGCACCACACTTATCAACTTCAAAAGCAGAACCAGCAAATAAAAGATTAAATTTTTTTATATTGCCATAAATTTCATGTTCTGATTGTGCTATAGATGCATCACATATAGCAAGATCAGGAAATTTACAAACTAAAATATCATGAATAGCATATCCTATCTGCCATTGATGCATCTTGTTTTTCCAATTTTCTTTTTTATTTTTTTGAAATGCTCCTAACATATTTTTTAATGAAATAGTTACCTTAGCTTCAGAATGTTCTTTTAAAACAGGTAAAGATATTAAAAATCCAGAAAGCAGAGGTTTGGGATAATTAATAAATGAAAATTTTTTAAAATCTTTTTTATTAATTTTTTTAATATCACAATTATTTAAATCTATAAGAGGGATTTTGAATTTTTCACCTAATTTTATATATCCTAATTTTTTAAAACATTCTTCTGTTTTATCTCCTCCAGAACCTTCAGCAATAATTATCTCTGAATTTTTATTATGTTTTCTGATATATTTAATAATTTCTTCTACAAAATCTACATTTGTAGTTGTGGGAAACTTCTTATATAAAGTTAAATTTGGTTTTAGAATAATTTTCTTTTCTTTTTTAATAATATTTTTAAAATTTAATTTATCAAGCAATTCTGGTATAGACTTCTTATAACTTTCAAATTTAACTTCTTCTAAAATTTTATCATTACCTTCTTTCATTTTATTCTATCAAGTTCATTGTTTATAATTATAATAGTTTGAGATGCAAATAATATATTTGGACCAACAGATATCTTATTCTTATATCTTTTAATTTCTTTTTTTGGCAAGCCGTTATGATCTCCAATCACAAAAACTCCATCTTTAAGATCTTTTCCAAGTTCTCTAATATCTTTGCCTCTTTTATCCATAATAAAAATCTCTTTTCCTTGTTGTTTTAATTCTTTTAATAATTTTTGAAAACTTTTCTTCTCAATATAACAACCTGGAAAAACTTTGTTCTTCTTGCCTTGTTTAACTTTATATAACATCCTTTTTATTAAACCAGCAACATCTTTTTTGGATATTGGCATATCTTTATCTGACATAAACTCTAAATGCATAGGAGGATTAGGTGGTCCAGTAAATATTAGATGTAATTTTACATCTTGCCTTAATTTATGGGATATAAAAAATGCAGAAATTATAACATTGCAAACAATATCCATCCTTCCTGCTTTTCTTAAATCATCTAAATTAAAATTTCCACTTGTTTTTGCTTTACTTGAATAATAAATAAATTCTCTCATCTTAATTTTTTTGATTTAATTTCTTTTTCTGAAACAATATCATCTAGTGCAGTTTCTCTTATTCTTAATTTGTAATCTCCAATATCTCTTATTAAAGTAAGGACAATTCCTCTGTCACATGCTTTTTTCATCTTCCATCCTTTTATAGCATATCCTTTATTATCTAATTCTACAATCCCTTTTTTATTAACATAAATCCATTCTTTATTAAATCCTACTTTAACTTGGCATTCATCATCAAATAATCCTTTATTATATTGGCATCTAATATAAACCTCTTCTAAATCTTTTTTTCTAATTTTAAGAAACTCTATCATCTAAGAAAAAAGGAAAATCTATTTAAAAGATTTCTGCAAATTATATGGTAATTGATTTCCCACATATATTCATTCCTCTTTCTGGCATTCCTAATTCTCCTTCAATACTTGCAATTAATGCATCTTCTATGTTATTTCCTGTATCCCTATATAAATTCTCTCCAAAAAGTTCTTTTAAAAAACTTTTTTCACAAGCTATATATCCTTTATATTTTCTTCTGTCACAACATATTGCAACTATTCCCTCTGAAGTTAATGGCTCAAAATCCATAATATCTCTTAATTCATCAGAATAGTGCTCTCCATCTATAGAAACCTCTTCAAAAATCTCTTGTTCTACTTTCCTCTTTTTTGTAGTTCTTTTTGCTCTATATTTCCTAAATCTATTTAGCTCAGACATAAATAATACATGAAAGTTTAATTTAAATATCTTTTTATAATAGATTCCATGGAAGTGAATCTTCAGGATCTTCTATATAATTCATACATAATCCTTTTGGACAGTCTATACTAAACACTCCTCTTGTTTCTCCTAAAATAGTTTCAATTTGTGGCTGTCCTTCATGGTCATCATAAAAAGGACGAATTACATCTTTTTCAACATGTAATTCTGGTTCTCTTACCATTGGTATCTCTCCCACGTAATTATCTTGTTCAGAAAAAACTTCTTCCATACCTTCAAGAAAATGCATAGAAATTTCTTCTTTTTTATCTTTTAAATTTTCATGTCTTTGTCCTGGTCTTTTAGCAGGATAAATTCTTCTTTCTGGTAAACTTCTTTCTGGCTCAGACATATGAAAACTATATTTTTAATATTTAAAAATATTATTGTTATGTATTCTTATTATCAATTTAATACAAATTCAGGTCTAGCAACAATATCTCCTTCTGAAACTTTACGAGCAATTTCTATAAATCTATTATTTTGAAAAACAGCAAATCTTTTATCTGGCAGTTTTTCTCCTTTTTTTATATCATGTTTCATTAATGGTTTTCCAATTAATAGTTTTTTTAATATATTTTCATCTTTTTTTATCTGTATACTTGGCATTATTTCCTTTAATGCATTTTCAGCAGGAATTAATATTTTCTTTAAATTTTCATCTTTTCCTTTTTTATATTCTTCTAATGCTTTTTGAAATTTATACATATTTACAATAGGCCATTTTCCACATTCAGAAAATATTCCTGCTTTAGTTCTTCTTAATTCAGTCATATGGGCTCCTCCAACTTCTTTTTCTTGTCCTAAATCATGAATAAGTTTCCTAATATATGTACCTCCTTGAACTTCTGTTTTAAATAAAAGATAGTTGTCTTGTTTTTCTATAATTTTAAATGAAAAAATCTCTCTTTCTCTTTCTTGTCTTTTTACTCTTGATTTTTGAGGAGGCATTTGTTTTATTTTTCCAATAAAATTTTTATTTATAATTTCTTGTAATTTCTTTATAGATACAGGGTTATTAACATGCATAACTCCTGCATAAGTTTTATTATGATTAATAAAAAATCCAAGTAACCTACATGCCCTACTTAAAGCAACAGGCAAAACTCCTGTAACTTTAGGATCAAGAGTCCCAAAATGAGAAGTTTTTCTCAAACCTAGTTTCTTTTTAATAATTTCACTTACTTTGAAACTTGTTGGTCCAGAAGGTTTATCTATATTAATTATAGAAAATTCAAAAAGTTCTTTAATTGTTTTATTATTTGATTTGTTATTTTCCATCATAAACCTATCCTTAATATTTATTATTAATTTTAGGAGGGTATATTTTAATATGCACCAATAGTTGATTTAAATCTCTTTCAATAAAACCTCTAATTACTTGGATATGGTGATTATATCTTATTTCAAGAATAGATATTTTTCTTTGTATTGGGAAATGAGCAACTTTTTGTAAAATATTTAAATCATCTGTTATAACCTTTTTAAACAGGAAATTATTATCTTGTAAAAATTTCCCTGTTTTTTCCTCTTCTTTATCTTCTGGAATTAAATATAATGTTATTTTCATTCTAATTTAGAATATATTTTGATTTATATAAATTCTTTTATATTCTCTTTATTTTGAAAAAATTATGATAGTAGGAGATGTAGAAACAACAGGTTTAGATAAAGAAAAAAAACTCAATAGTTAGTATAGGAGCTATAGATTTTTTTAATCCTACAAATTATTTTTATAAAGAATGTAGAATCTGGAAAAGAGCAGAAATAGATCCAGAAGCATTAAAAATAAATGGTTTTTCTGAACAAGAAGTTAGAGATATAAAAAAGCCAAGCTTAGAAAAAATTATCAAGGATTTTTCTAAATGGTTAAGTCCAATAGAAGATATAACCCTTGCTGGACAACATCCTCAATTTGACTTAGGTTTTTTATTAGTTTCTGCAAAAAAATACAATATTAAATTAGGATTAGGACGTAGGATAGTTGATTTACACACTTTTTGTTATTTACATATGTTATCAAGAAATATCAATCCCCCATTAAAAAAGAATAGAACAAACTTAAGAAGTGATATAATTTGTCAGTATGTAGGAATATCAAAAGAACCTCATCCACATAATGCTCTTAATGGTGCAAAATATGAATCAGAAGCATTTTCAAGATTGATATATGGTAAAAATCTCTTGCCTGAATTTGAAAAATTTCCAATTCCAGAACATCTGGCTAATTTTTAAAATGATACCTGATTTTTATATAACCTTTCCACAAGATAAAAAAGACTTAGAAAATTTAAAGAAAGTTATGCTTAAACAGCTGCAGTTCTCTCCCGATATAAATAATAGGTATCTGATATCTGCATACCTGGAATCGAAAAACAAGATAGAAATGCAATAATAGTTTTTAGTAATCATGAACTTATAAGAGATGTTGTTTATAGGGAAATTTTTTCTGGAATAGAAATTAAAAATTTTAGAGTAGATCCAAGTTATAGAAAAAGAGATTTAGGAAGATTTTTATTAAATCAAGTAGAAAATCAATCAAATAAAAATTCTCTTTTACTTGATGTAACAGTTAATAAATTAAAAGGAGTGGGATTTTTTATAAGACAAGGATTCTGGCCTATTGAAATAGAATTATATAAGAAAGGACGATTTGAAAATAAATGTGAAAAAATATCTAAGATTATTTTATTTTGATAATTCTTTTCTCTGTCTAACTTGTTTCTGTTTTTTATTCATATGTTTTTGTTGTTTTGCTTGTTTTTTTTGCTCTTTAAGACCCTGTTCAACAGTTGCTGCTTCTTTTTCTTTTGTATCTTTTTTATCTTGTTCTTTTTCCTCTTTCTTATCTTCTTCTGTTTTTTTCTTTTGTTCTGTTTTTTTCTCAACTTCTTTATCTTTTCTTTTTTCTCTATCTATTTTATACTTTACTACTTGAGGGATATCTACTAATTCTACTTTAACCTCACCACTATCATATTTAATCGCTTTAACTTTAATTTTAGCAGGAGGTTTTTTTGCTCCTCTAAACCATATTTCTTCATTTACATATTTATCAATTTTAATTTTATCTAAATCTCTATCATAAATTTTCATATGTCTTGTTAGAAATTTTTTAATAGCTTTAATAGCTCTTCCAGCCCTTTTATAATTTGGAACTTTCATACATTCTTTTCTAAGAGGAATTATATACTCCCTTTCTAATATTGTTTTTTGTTCTGGCTGTTTTTGTTTTGCCATTTTCTTTGATTTAGATTATTCCTAAGCCTTTTTTATTTAATTCTTCTCTTATTTTAACAGTAAGGGAATTCATACTTTTTTTTGTTTCATCAAAGTTATTTGCACTCATGTTTAAACTAATTATTGTATCTTCTGTTTCTTCATCATAAACAACTTGAATTAAAGTATCTTGGATAACACTATCTTCTTCTAATTTTCTTGCTTTATATGTTCTTGTATTTTTTGTACTGACACCATGATTCATATTTTTTATCCCCTTTATTTGTTCTAAAGCTTTACAAGCATCTTCAAGATAATCCTCTTTTCTTTTTTCGTAATTTTTTTCTTGTTTAACAACTTCATATTCAATAAACATTTTAACTTAGATGGTCTTTCCTAACTTTTCTTGGCTTAATTTTTAATTTATTTCTTCTCCAATTTCTTTTTACCCTTGTTATAGCTGAAGGATGTACTCTTTTTCCCATCCCAAATTTTTTTAAAACTGTCCAAAATGGAGCCCACTTTGTTCTTTTTCCTTGCTTAGCTAATTTAATCTTCTTCTGATATTTCTTTTTTCTTGTAGGCATTTTGATATTTTTATTTAATTGATTCTAAAAGCTCTTTTCCTTTATCTGTTAATCTTCTTCCAGCTTTTTTATTATTTGACTTTTCAACAAAACCACCAGATTCTGCTTGCTGTAAAATAACTCTAATAATTTTGCCACTTCCTTGTTTATATTTTTCTGGTTTGTTGCCTCTTTTTTTCTTTCCACCATATCTTGTTCTTAATCTATTAACTCCCAATGTTCCTTTAGCATATAATTGTTTAAGTATTGATGCAGCTCTATTATACCACCAATCTTTTTTTTCCGGAGGCCTTTCTCTTGCAGAAGAAGTTTTAACAAAACCTGCCCATTCAGGCATTTTAAATTCAGGAATTTTTTTTAAAGCTAAAGCTAGTTTTTCATTAAATTCATCTGATGGTATGTCATATACTGGCATTTTTTATTTTATCTTGTATTTGAATTTATTTTATTTCCAATATCATCCACTTCTTCTAATGGAATAAATCCTCTTGTTTCTAATCTTCTTTTTATTTCTTCTGCTGTTTTTTCATTTATTGGTTTATATTGATTTATTTTTGTATCTCTTGGCTCTGCATTTTTTACAATTTTATAAACCACTCCTCTTCCATATACTGCATAAGGTGACATTTTATTTTATATTTGCAATATTTAATTAGCCATACCTTTCGGCATTAGAACAATGCAAAATATATGCATTGTTTAGCTTAAATATATTGAATAAATAAGGTTTATAAAGTTATCTCCTTAAAGTTACCTAGAGAACTAAGAGATTTTAAATGAAATATCTATTTAACACAAAGCATATTTTTAATTATCTTTCTTTAAAGGTTTCCTCCATTTTTTCAAAAAGATAGAGAATCCAAGAATTTTATAAGTATATTTTTTTCCAAGTTTCTGTATAATTTCGTCAGCTATTTCTTGGGTTTTTTGTTTTGTATGCCCAGCAGATTTCAACAATTGGATTTTGACATTTTTTCTTGTTTTAAAAGCATTTTTTATAGTTTGGATTATTCCAGAAGTTAAACCATTTTTTCCAATCTGTATTGTAGTTTTAGGAGATTTCATTATAAATTATATCTCTTTTTTAATTATTTTAATTCCATCTGAAGGTAAGGCTTGCATAATTTCTTCTTGATTTACTTTTACATTTTCTTTTTCTAACATAAAGAAAATTTTAATAGCTGCTTCATCTTTTTTTAATTTCCCAGGCTCTATTTCTAAATATACCTTGTTTTTAGCAGAACTTTCTGGAACAGCTTTTAGTTTATTTTTTTGTTTTGTTAAAGCTAGTTTTAAAGGAACTTTTTTCTTTTCTATTTTTCCTTTAATTCCAAAAGTTCCTTTTTTCATTCCTTTTGTTTTATAAGCTTGTTTTCTTTTAAAAACATCAATATCTGCTTTTTTCTTTTTTCTTTTCCAATCCTGGCTAAAACAACCGCAAAATATAGCAGTTTCTTGTATATCTTTTTTTGTAGGATTTTCAATTATACAAAAAGGGCTTCCTGGAGAAGAAGTATGTAAAACAGTATCTTCTGGCTCAGCTTTTTCCATAACTTCTTCATTTTGTTCTGAAGATTTCCCTCCAATAACAATCTTATTACTTGAAGTTACAAACCATTTATAGTTATCATATTTTTTAATTTTCATAAAACCCATAAACAAGAACTATTCTTAAATCTTGTTATTTTTCCCATTTATTTAAAGCATCTCTTAATTCTAAATGGTCTTTTGAATGTTTTTTTAAAGAAATCCCTCTTAAAGCTGCATTTATAGCTTGTCTTGATGCTATTGCTCCTCTTAAAGTTCCGTTTGGGTGACCATGAATTCCTCCACCCATCTGAATAACTATATCTTTTCCTAGATGTTTTACAAGATATGGAACATGTCCGGGATGTAAACCTCCAGAAGAAACTGCTAATGTTCCTTTTAACTTGCCCCAATCTTGATATAACCTTATTTTTGTTTCTTTTACCTTCTTTTTTTCAATTTCTTCTTCTAATTCAGAAACTTCTTCTAATGTTCCTTGTAACTTGCCAACAACTGTTCCAATATGCAATGTATCTACACCAATCATCCTGCATAAATCAGCTAAAACCATCATTGAAATCCCATGTTCTTTATTTCTTGTAAAAGCAGCATGCATTGCTCTATGAGCATGTATAGCCAGTTTAAAATCAGCTTCTCTTAAACTTTGAACAGCTCCAAAACCTTCTGTAACTACATCTACCATTACATATTTTCCTCCTAAATCTTCAACTAACTGAGCACGTTTCATCATTTCTTTAGTTTCTGCTGTTACATTAATTAAATAAGCTTTTTTTTCTCCTGTTTCTTCTTCAGCACGATTAGCCATTTCTAAAGAACGAGCAAGTCTTTCTTCAAAATCATTAAAACTTTGAGAAGCAAGATTTTCATCATCTTTAACAAAATCACATCCCCCCATCCAAGCATCATAAGCAACTCTGGCATGGTCTTTTGTCTTTAACCCAAGTTTGGGTTTAACAATTGTTCCAAGAAAAGGACGATTCTTAATTTTCATCATTTTTCTTAAACCTTTAATACCATATTTAGGGCCATAAAAAGAATTAATAATTTTTGAAGGAATTTTAATATCTTCTAATCTTAAATTTTTTAAAATTTTCATCCCAAATATGTTTCCAGCTATAGAAGATAAAATATTAGGAATATTTCCTTTTTCAAATAATCCTGAAGGATAAGCTACTTTTATCTTCCTAGTTTTTGGAGATATTGAAAACACTCTGGCTCTTAATTTCTTAACATATTTTTTTTCTGTTGCAACATCAGTCCAAGTTCCAACTGAACTTTCTAATGCAATTGTATTAGCTGATTTTTTTAAACTTACTCCTTTATCTGGCTTAACTTTAAATAAACATATTAAATCAGAAGATTGGGGTTTATAGTTTTTATCTACAAATTCATATTCCTCTTTTTTATTTTTCATAAAATATTTAAGAAAAGAGGATTTTTAAATTTGACTATATTTATTTCTGTATAATTAAAAAGAAATATCTTTTAAATCTCTAACTTGAGAAATTTTATAACCTCAGAAAAAGTGATATTTATTAGTTATTTTAGAACATTCTTAATTTGTAACCTATTATTTACAGAGTGAAAAAACTATCTCCAATTTAAAGGAAGATGTAGCTCTTGTTGAGCAATAATCTCAAGTTGTTTTTCTGTTTCTGCTTTTGCTTTTATTGAAAAAGGTCTATAAAAACCATATTCTGTTTTTTTATATTTTACTTCTATAACTCCTTCTCTTAATCCATATGTTTCTTTAGATTCACCATTATTTGTTTGGATTTGTCTAGAACATAAATTCATAGCTTCACCATCTTCTAAAATTGATATTGCTTTATTTAAATAAGGACTAGAAACAGGAATTTGTCTTGTATTTTCATTGCTATCTCTGTCATCAATCCATTCTTTTGAATACTTTGTTTTCATATTTTCAAACATTTCCACCAACAGAAATAAAAATAGTTTTTAAATTTTTCTTTTTTTTAAAATTTTTAAGATATAACCTCACAATATTCATCCTCATGTTCATGTGCTTTTTCTATTGCAATCCTATCTAAATATTCTTGTTGACTAATAGCATATCTTGTAGAATTATCTGTAGATGTAAAACCATCTAAAATATCATCAAATTCTTCTTCTAAATTGAGAATCTGATATCTTTTTTTCTTTAATTCTTTAAGTAATTCTTCATTATTGAAAACTCCTCCAAATTGTAATTCAATTTCTTTTTCATTATAAAAACCCCATCCAATTTTATTACCTTGAGATTTATTATATTGCAAATATTCTGAAGCAAGGTTAAAACAAGAAAACTCTCTATTGCCAGTATTTGCTTTTTTATTTAAAGTTTCAACTAGTTCAATTAATTTTTCCTGCCTTTTATCCAAATCTTGTGGAAGATTTCTAGGAGTTTTTAATCTTATTGTTAAGTTGTACATATTCCTATTTTCTTTTTTAAAATTTATAAGTAGAACTTATTAATTTGATTAATTATAATTTTCTTGAAAAGATAATTAACAAATAAGCTTTTTAAATCTTTCTTATTTTCTGACCTTTAGAAGTATCATCAATTTCATATCCTTTATTTCTAATTCCTTTTCTTAATTTATCAGCAAGTTCAAAATTTTTATTTTTTCTAGCTTCCTGTCTTTTTTCAGCTATCTCTCTAATTTCCTTAGGAATTTCTTGTTTTTCTCTTTTTGAACTAAATAACTCAAGACCCAAAACTTCATCCATTTTCTTTATAGTATTAATTTTTCCTTGAGCATTTTTATCACGGACAAATTCCCATATAACACTTAGAGCTTTTGGAGTATTTAAATCATCATTTATCGCTTTTTCAAATTTCTCTAAATATTCTTTATTTGTTTTATTATCTTGCTTAATATCTTGAATAATGTTTTTCAATTTTTCATATGCATTTTTTGCATTATTTAAAGCATTAAAATCAAAAGTAAGAGGTTTTCTATAGTGGGTAAGTAAAGCAAGATACCTAAAATCTAAAGCATTATAATCTTTTTCTTCTAATTCAGAAATAGTATATACATTCCCTAATGATTTAGACATTTTTCCTTTTTTTAATCTTAACCATCTAACATGTAGCCAGTATTTTACCCAAGGAGACTTGCCAAAAGCAGCTTCTGATTGAGCTATTTCATTTGTATGATGAACAGAAATATGTTCTTCCCCTCCTGTATGAATATCAAATTGTTCTCCCAAATATTTTGAAGACATAGCAGTACATTCTATATGCCATCCAGGAAATCCCCTTCCCCAAGGACTGTCCCATAACATTATATGGTTAGGTTGATTAGTTATCCATAAAGCAAAATCACTTGGATTTTTCCTTTCTTTATCTATTTGTACTCTTGCTCCTTTTTTTAAATCTTCAGTTTTTAATTTTGCAAATTTACTATAATCTTTAAATTTAGAAGTATCAAAAATCAATCCAACAGAGGTTTTGTATGCATATCCTTTTTCATCTATTTTCTTTATAACCTCAATCATATCTTTGATATGTTCAGTAGCTTTAGGCATTTTATCAGGTAAGATGATATTTAATTTCTTTAAATCTTTCATAAATATTCTGGCATATTTATCAGCAATTTTTAACATAGATTTTTTATTTAATGCAAGTCCTTCTCTTTTAATTGCTTTAACCATTTTATCTTCTCCTTCATCAGCATCACTAGTTAAATGACCCACATCTGTAATATTCATCACATGTTTAATTTTATAATTATTGTAAAGCAAGACTCTTTTCAATATATCTACAAAAATTGCATATCTCATATTTCCAATATGCTGATACCAATAAACAGTAGGCCCACAACTATATATCCTCACTTTTCCTTTTACAGGCTTAAAAATTTCTTTTTTTCTTGTTAAAGTATTGTAAAGTTTTAGTTTTGTCATTATGATTTATTTGGTTTTAATTCTGAAGCTTGCTCTCCATTAAATCCCCAATTATCTTTTGAAAATTCATTAATAACAATTCTTATATGCTTAATAGGAATTTCTAGAACATCACTTATAGTTTTAGATGCTTCTTGAATTAATTTTCTTTTTATTTCTTTATTTCTACCTTCCCATATATCAATTTTTACATTTGACATATTACATCAAGAGAAATTTAATTAATAAATCTAATGTTAGTAATTTAACACATAGTTGTTCTAAAAAATCCAACAGGCACAATATCTATATATGAAATATGGGTTGTTTCTTTTCCTGTAGTTGTATCAGTTGCTGTTATTCTTAATTTAAGGGTTGTTGCAGGAGCATCTCTTGGGATATCAAGCAACATTACAACTGCTTCTGTTCCTTTTCCACCAGGGCTTACAGTTCCTCTCCAATCTTGGTCTAAAATCCATTCTCTTTCTACTATACTTTTAGAAGTTCCTTTTAAACTATCTTCAATATCAGCCCTTATGTTATATTCTTTTTGTTCTTCTGTTTTAATAATACATCCAATTGGTCTTCTTCCACCAGTTCCCATACTAATTTCTTGTCCACCTTCTCCCATACAATTAACACCTAATTCATCTGCTCCAAATAATTCATTAATTTTATTTTTTACTCCTTCACTTAAATCTTCACTAACTTGAATTCCAGAACACATAATACTTCTTACAAAAACAATTCCTAAAATTAACATAGTTACTGCAATAACAATAATAACAATTGTTCCTACAGATAATTCTATTGCAGCTTTTTTGCCTCTTTTTTTCATAGAGGATTAAAAGATTTATTATTTATAAAACTTTTGAAAAAGTTTTATAAGATACTTCTAAATTTTATTCTTTTTTCTATTTGATAATTTAATTTTTCTGCTTCTTTTTCTGTTATTTCATAATAATCACAATTAATAAGAGATTGTCTAAGTTGCAAGTTTCCCTTATCATTAGTTACGTCTGTAATCTCACCTCTCTCACTAAAATGAAGCTTTTCATATCTTGCATAATATCAAATGGGACAGCGGGGAGTCGAACCCCGGACACCATGGTTTCTTTCTATGAGCCTTTTAGACTCCTAGAACCTTTTCTAAAGGTTGTAGTCTTCAGCCATGTGCTCTCCCGCTGAGCTACTGTCCCATCCAATTCAATAAAAATTCAATTATTTAAATCTTTTTAAGGAGTATATTTTATCTGCTATTATTTTTTTGAAGTTCAAAAACTTTTAATGGATAATCTAAGCAAGAGTATTAGCAGGATATAGATGGCAGTTAGTTAAAATCTATCAGAAGTTTTATTTATAATATCTCACTAGTTTTTTGTTCATAATATTTATTTTCAATCTTTTTGAAAATATAATTTTAAATTTTTTTAAGGAAAATTGTAAGTAGGAGATAGGCCACCTTTTGTAAAACTTTGTTTCTTCATATGAAGACAAACAGTTTTGGCTAACATTCTACTTAGCAGCTTAAAGCCTTGCATCAGTTAAGTTGCCGATATCAGAAATTAAAAATTTCTGAACATCCCAAAATCCCTCAGAATTTTGGCGTTTCATCAAATCTCTTATTTCATAGCTTCCTACAAAGTTCATTGCTTAACAAGAGCTGTGGCGTTTCTGTGACAGAGCTTTGCCTCGCGACAATCCTTTTTCAAGGATAACTCATTATAAAGCTGGCATAAACCAGGATGGGCGGACCTTCCTCAGAATTCGATATTGATACTTAACAACATCTGCTCGTTAAAAGCTGAATTCCGAAAGTTAGCATCCTACTTACCAAACATAGTGGAAATATTGGTTTTTAAAGTTTCTTATAGATGTTTTTGTTTTCAAAATTAAAATTATTTGACATAAAATCTTGTTTCTGAATTTTTTCTTAAAGTTTCTAAATATTCATCAGATTTCCAAAATTTAATAATATCTTTTGCAACAGCTACAATATCTCCATTATAATTGATTTTACCTCTTGCTTCGATGTATTTTTCAATTAAATTTTCTGCTGTTCCCCAATCTATTCTTTTTTCACCTTTAGATTCATTCCTATAAGGAGAACCTCTTTCTTCCCAAATAAGATAACTTAATTTATTAGTTAAATTTTTTATAGAAAAATCATTATTTGTAATTCTAAATGCAAATCTATTTTTATCAATACTTTCTACAACCTCTTTTTCTAAAATTGCAGTGTCTACCATATCTTAATTTATTGTTTATATTGTTATTATAGTTTAACAGTCATGGAACTATTTAAATTTTTTGTTATTAAAAAAATTTATCTAATAACCATTAGATAATAAAATTTATAGAAGAAATTAATATGTAAATTAGAAATTTATTATTCATTTTTTGATTGTTTAAAAAAATAAACTTGATAATAAAATAATAGAATAAAACAATAATGTAAGTACGCAAAGATGACTTGTATTCTCTTCCAAAAAGGCTTTTAGTAGTTGCGGGCTGAATACCTCGCCGAAGCTCGGTAATTACACCCCAACTCTATCAACGCTATCTTTTTTAGCGGCCTTTGTTGTCTCGTTTTGCGGATGGCTTCGTGCTTAGATGCTTTCAGCGCTTATCCATCAGAGCGTAGCTGCCCAGCCTGCTCGTAACAACTGGTAGACCAGAGGCTCCGAACTTCCGTTCCTCTCGTACTAGAAAGTCCTTCCGCTCAAACAACAACACATCTAGTAGATATCATACAAACTGTCTCACGTACATAATCATTTATTTTCATAAATGTGTGGACTATACCTTCATCTCTACAAAACTCTT
>CAYMES010000022.1:0-832 GCA_964389765.1 Candidatus Woesearchaeota archaeon | reverse complement strand
GGATGGCTTCGTGCTTAGATGCTTTCAGCACTTATCCATATAGAGCGTAGCTGCCCAGCCTGCTCATAACAACTGGTACACCAGTGGCTCCCGGACCTGGTTCCTCTCGTACTACGGGTCCGTTCCACTCAGACAACAACACACCTAGTAGATATCATACAATCTGCCTCACGACGATCTTAACCCAGCTCACGATTCCTTTTGATGCGTGAACTCCGACACCCTTGGCAGCTTGTGCACTGCCAGGATAGGAAGAGCCGACAGCGGTGTGCCAAACCGCGCCGTCAATATGAACTATCGGGCGCGACCAGCCAGTTATCCTTGGGGTACCTTTTCTGTCATACACGAGTCCTATTAAATGACTACGCGGGTTCGCTAAGCCAGCTTTTCAGCTCTGCTTTTCTTGCTTTTGGAAAAACAGTCAGGCAAGCTTTTGCCTTTGCACTCTACTCCAGATTTCCAACCTGGATGAGCTTACCTTTGGGCCCTACAGATATCTTTTCTGCAGGGTGCCGCCCCAGCCAAACTACCCGCCTGCTGCTGTCCTCATTTGAGTTAGCAACTTTACAAAGAGAAGGTAGTATTACACGGTCGCTCCACCTTAGCCAGAGCCAAGGCTTCGAAACTCCTACCTATGCTATGTACTCCACGTAAAGCTACAACAACAAGTTGTAGTAAAGGTCCACAAGGTCTTCGCTTCCCACTAGGCGTCTCTGGCACGTTCACCAGACAGTGAGTTCGGAAGTTTCTGGTCAGGGACAGTGACAATCTCGTTACACCATTCATGCAAGTCGCCATTCAGACGACAAGGTATTACGCTACCTTAAGAGCC
>CAYMES010000021.1:0-25091 GCA_964389765.1 Candidatus Woesearchaeota archaeon | reverse complement strand
GGCAATTCCTCGCTCAGCTTTAAAGCCTAGGTATCCTTGCCTTTGATGTAATGAATATTCAGGAAAAATTAAAACAAATCAAATCAGGAGAATTATCTGCAGAACAAAATATAAAACAATATCTAAATAAAATAAAAAAACATAATAAAAATGGAAATAAAATCAATGCAATCTTACAAATCAACAATAATGCTCTTCTGGAGGCTAAAGAGGTGGACAGCAATATGAAAAAGGGTAAGGTCGGCAAATTAGCTGGCCTTGCTATTGCTGTCAAAGCTAACATAAATGTCAAAGGCCTTTTTGCTTCTTGTGCAAGTAAAACTTTAGAAAATTATAAATCAACATATGATGCAACTATTATAAAAAAAATAAAACAACAAGGAGGAATAATTATGGGAATAACAAATATGGATGAATTTGCATGCGGAAGCTCAGGAGAGACTTCAGCTTTTGGAGCATGTAAAAATCCTTCTGCTATAGGAAAAATCCCAGGAGGTTCAAGCAGTGGTTCAGCAGCTTCTGTTGCAGCTGATTTTTGCGATTTAGCTCTTGGAAGTGATACTGGAGGAAGTATAAGAAATCCTGCCTCTCATTGCGGAATTACCGGATTTAAATCAACTTATGGCTCTGTTTCCCGTTATGGTTTATTAGATTTATCAATGTCTTTAGAACAAATAGGTCCGCTTAGTAAAGATGTTCAAGGATGCAAGTTATTATTCGATGTAATTAAAGGAAAAGATGAAAATGAAGCAACAACTTATGATTATGCTAAAAAAACAAAAAAACAAAATAAAAATAAAATAAAAATAGGGATTCCAAAAATTAAAGCAGATGAAAAAATCTGGAACCTAATCAGAGAAAAAGTAAAGCAAGTTGCAAAAAAACAAAAATGGGAATTTCAAGATATAGAATTAAAATATATAGAACTAGGAGTTCAAGCTTATTATCCTATAAATTATGTTGAATTTTTCTCTTCCACAAGAAGATACGATGGAAGAAAATATGGACATAAAATAGAAGAAGTTTGTGGAAAAGAGGTCTTGCGTCGTATTATAGGAGGAGGAGAAATTGCACAAGCAGAACATAGAGGAAAATACTATAGAAAAGCATTACAAGTAAAAAAATTAATAGAAAATGAATTTAAAAAAGCTTTTAAAAAATATGACTGTCTAATTATTCCAACTGTTCCTAAATTGCCTCACAAACTTGGTACAAAAATAAGTGTAGAAGATATGTATGATTATGACACTTTAACTGTTTTAGCAAATCTTACAGGAGTTCCTGCTATTTCAATACCAGCAGGAAAAATAAAAAACACACCAATAGGAATGCAGATAATGTGTCCAATGTTTCAAGAAGATAAATTATTTTCAATTGCAGAAAAATTTGAAAAATGAACTTCTACACTTTTTTGATCTCCTTGCTCTGCCTCTTCGGATATTTCTAATAATAGATTCTTTATATTTTTTAAACATAATAAAAATTTGAGAATCTATATAAGATTGGCAATAGGCATTATGGATTTTATTGCTGACTTAATTTTTGTTGTTTTTCAACCATCCAAATATTTCTAAATACATAATTAACAAGTTTTATAAAGAAAAATAATCCTTAAAATATATGAAAATAGGTAATATTGATATCATATGGAGAGGACATTCAAGTTTCCTTGTTAAAACTGAACAACAAAAAATATATATTGATCCATATAACCTTCCAGAAGATGCAGAAAAAGCAGATATAATTCTAGTTACTCATAGCCATTATGACCATTGCTCTGTTCAGGATATAGATAAAATAGCAAAAAAAGGAACTGTTGTTGTCTGTCCTGCTGACTCCCAAAGCAAGATAGCAAGGATAGATAAAGAACTAAATCTAAAAATATTCTCCCCAGGAAAACAAGAAAAAATAAATAACACATATATAGGAGCAATTCCAGCTTATAATAAAAATAAAGAATTTCATCCTAAAGAAGAAGCATGGTTAGGATATATAATAAAAATAAATAACATCTCTATATATCATTCAGGAGATACTGATTTCATACCTGAAATGGAAAAATTAAAAGGCAAAATAACTATAGCTTTACTTCCAGTTGGAGGAAAATATACAATGAACTCAGAACAAGCTGCACAAGCTGCATCAACTATCTCTCCTCAAATAGCTATTCCAATGCATTATGGAGAAGTTATAGGAAATGAAAAAGATGCTGAAAACTTTGCCAGGTTATGTAATAGAAAAAAAATTAATGTACAGATATTAGAAAAACAATAAAATGCAATTTAAAGCAGGTTCTGAAAAAAGATTTTTTGAGTTTATTTCTAATTTAAATGAAAAACATAAAATAGCTATTCTTTCTCATACAGATTTAGATGGAATCACATCTGCTGTTGAAGCTTCAAAAATATTAGGAAAAATAGATTTTATTGATTTTGTTGACTACAGCTACGAAATGTTAAAACCTTATGTTAAAAAATTGAAAAAAATGAAAATAAACAAAGTATTAATTCTTGACTTATCTTCTGATACTGAAAAACAAAGTATAAAGAAAATTGAAAAATATGCAGATATACTGATTATTGATCATCACCAATTTCAAGCTAATCTCGACTCAGAAAAAACAGTTTTTATTAAAACAAAAGGGGAAATTCCTGCTTGTTATGCTTGCTATTATTTATTTTCCAAAATTCAAAAAATTCCTTCTTGGCTTCCTGCTATTGGAATTGTTTCTGATCTGCCCAATAAATATGATAATAAAAACAGTCAAAAAGTATTTCAAGATTTTAAATTAGGAGAAAAAAAAGACATATGGAAATATGTAGAAAATTCTTTTCTAGCTATTAAATATTTCTCAGAAAATCTGGAAAAAATATATAAAGAATTTAACAAAGCTAATAAATTAGAAGATTTAGATAAATTAGAAAAATATGCTCTTCCCTTAAAAAAAGAAATTGAAAAATACAAACAGAAATTTGAAAAACAAAAACAAATCTATAATAACCTAATTATCTATGAACTTTTTCCAAAACCTAAATATAGGATAAAATCTTTTTTAATTAATCATATAAGTTTAAAAGACAAAAACAAAACATATGTATTTATATCAAAAGATAAAAAAGTATCTATCTCAATTAGAAGCCAAAATAAGGATATTAATTGTGTTAAACTTTTAAAAAATTCAATGAAGAATATCCCTAATTCAAGTTCAGGAGGGCATATTCCAGCTGCTGGAGGACAAATTCCAATAAGATACTTTAATAAATTTAAAAAAAATCTAATTAAAGAATATGAAAAATTACAAAGCAAAACAACCAAGCAAAACAAAATCTGACAAACAGAAATTTGAAAAAGCTAAGAAGAAACAACTATCAAAAAAAGATAAATCTGACAAAAAAAGCTGGGATAAAGCAATTGTTCCTTTATGTAAAAAAATAAATAATAAAAAACAATATTATACAACTTCTTCATGTGCAGGAAGAATTATCTTGATTAAAGCAGCAGAAACTAAAAAACCAGGATTATTTCTTTTTCGCACACATGATAAAATATCTCTAAATCAAATAAAAAAACAACTTGAAAAAATAACTAATAAATATAAAAGATTGGTTTATTTTAAACAAGAAGCTTGTGGATTGCATGTTGCTTGCCTTTCTCTTGAATCTGCTCAAAAATTAATTGATAAAGCAAAATATGCAGGATGGAAACGTTCTGGAATTATGGCTACTAGAAAAAGGATAATGTGTGAGATGATGTCAACAGAAAATCTTTCTCTTCCAATAGCTAATAAAGGAAATATTCTTGTTAATGACAAATTTCTAAAAATCTTTGTTAGTGAAGCAAATAAAAAACTTCAAAAAACAAAGGAAAAAATAAAAAAACTTGGAAAATTAATTGATAAAATATGAAATTCAACAAACTAATCCCAGAATTGAGTGTTTCTAACTTTAATAAAAGTTTAAATTTCTACGCAAAAGTTCTGAGATTTAAGATTAAATATACAAGAAAAAAATTTGCTTTTTTAGAATTTAATAAAAGCCAAATAATGATTCAACAAAAAAATAAAAAATGGAGAACAAGCAAATTAGAATATCCTTTTGGAAGAGGAATAAATTTCCAAATACAAGTTAAAGATATTAAACCAATTCTAAAATCATTAAAAAATAATAAATATAAACTATTCAAAAAAACTGAACAAAACTGGTATAAAAAAAATAATAAACTTCTAGGATGTAAAGAATTTTTAGTTCAAGACCCTGATGGATACTTATTAAGATTTTCTCAGGAGATTGGTAAAAGAAAAATAAAATAACAATATTTCTCAATTTCTATAGATTTGCCCTCGATAAAACATATGAATATCTAATAAATTATATTTTTATAACAAATTTTCAATTTTAAAATATCTTTTTAAAAACCAAAATATTTATAAAGAAGCAGTTATTCTTTTTTCTATTATATTAATTGATTCGTTTTGGGGGAAATTGAATCAATTAACAAAGGGGAATTGATGTTTGAATTTTTCTAATAATAATCGTAACTATATTATATCTTATCTCTTTTCTTATAAACTAAAAGTGCAAAGACTATTTAAATGTTTTGGTTTTAAAACAAAAAACCAAGGCTAAAAAGTTTTTGTTTGATAACTAGAATTGAAAGGAGGTAAAAAAAATGGTATTAGATTTCGCAAAAGAGGCAATAGAAAACTCAGAAAAAAACAGCATTAATTTTGATGAACTTAAAGCTGGTAAAGCTAACATCAAAGTTGTTGGTGTTGGTGGAGCAGGATGTAATGCAGTAACTTGGTTATATAATAAAGGAATTAATGGAGCAACAATCTATGGACTTAATACTGATGCTCTCCATTTAAGTATAACAAAAGCAGATGAAAAGTTGTTAATTGGTAAAGAATTAACAAAAGGACTTGGAGCAGGAGGCTACCCAGAAAAAGGAAGAGAAGCTGCTAAAGAAAGTATGACAGATGTTAAAAAATGCATTAGTGGAGCTGATATGGTATTTGTCTTAGCAGGAATGGGTGGTGGAACAGGAACAGGAGGAGTACCAGTAGTTGCTCAAACAGCTAAAGAATCAGGAGCAGTTGTTATTGGTGTAGTAACAATGCCTTTTGAATGTGAAAAAGCAAGGATAGATAAAGCAGAATTTGGATTACAAGGATTAAGAGATGTTACTGATACTGTTATTGTTATTGACAATAATAGATTAGTAGATATAGCTGGAAACTTACCAATAGAACAAGCATTTGCAGTAGCTAATGAATTAGTAAGTACAATGATTAAAGGTATTGTAGAAACAATAACTCTACCTTCGTTAGTTAACTTAGATTATGCTGATGTCTCCTCTATTATGAAATCAGGAGATGTTGCTGTTATTGGAATAGGAGAAAGTGATACAAAAGATAGAGTTAATGAATCAGTAAAACAAGCACTAACTCATCCATTATTAGAAGTTGATTACAAAGATGCTACAGGAGCTTTAATACACGTTACAGGAGGACCAGACATGAAATTAGAAGAATTTAGTAATATCGGAGAATTAGTAACAGAAAACATAAGTCCTGAAGCAAAAGTTATTATTGGGGCAAGAATAAACAAAGATTTTGAAGGCAAAGTAAGAGTTATAACTATCATGACAGGAGTTAAAAGTCCTTATATACTAGGAAGTTCAACTGAAACTCAAGAATCTCCAGTTAGTGAGATAAGCGAACTTGGAATAGAAGTTTTCAAAGAATAATCATGCTTTCCCTTAGTCTTTTATTTCTAGGGCGGCTCACAGCTGCCCTATTTTTTTATTTTTAATAAATTATTTAGATTATAATTACGAAATCCCTCTAATAAATTTCAGAAAGAAATTTAAAACTTCTGATATAAAATATATTATTCACACAATAATATACTTATTAAGTAGGATAATTTTTTCTCTAGTATTTAGATTAAATTTTCATTTATTTGTAGTTTTCATATTATAAAGGACTTGATTTTCAAGAAAAAAAGCAAAGAGAAAATCATATGAAAAGAATTTACAATTATGCAAAAAATAACTATACAGATAGATTAACAGCAGAAGATGATAAATTAATTAAAAAAATTATTATATAAAAAAAGAGATGAAGATATAGTTCTCTTTGAGAAATATCCTTAAAATAGATATCTTCCTATACCTAATTACCAGTATAATGATTAAGAATTTATCTCTATAAATCCTATATAAACACGATATTTCTCAATTCTTAAACCCTTAAATCTATGCAGCTGGCTTTCTCAAAGGTTTCATATACTTATTATCCCATTTATCAAAATAAAGACAAGCATCAAGTTCTGGTTTTTTTCTCTGCTTATTATCTTGGGCTGCATATCCAATTGGAAATAAAGCTTCCACATCTAGTTTTTCTGGAATTTTCAGAATGTTTTTAACACTATTATCTGCAAATGCTCCTACCCAGCATGTAGATAATCCTAAATCTTCAATTTTTAAAAGAAAATTTTCTATAGCTGCTCCTGCTTGATGTCTACAATATCTTTTTCCTCTTTTATCATAAGCTCTTACTAACTGTTTATTATTAGATACAAAAACAACAATATAATGAACTTGTGAAACAAAATCTTGGCTTGTTGCTTTACTTAATTTCTTAATTGTATCTTTATCTGAAACTAGAATAAATTTAAGAGTAGGAATATTTCCAGCAAGTGGTGCAAGTCTTGCTTTATCAATTGCTTTTATAATTTTTCTCCAATCTGGTTTCTTGCTTTTAAATTCTCTACATGAACACCTTTTTTCTATTGCTTTATCAAGTTGCATAAAATACATAATATTGTTGACTATAAAAATCTTTTTAATTAAATCATTTCTATCTATCTAATGAAGCTTAGAAAAAATGAATCAATAACTAATGATTTTGATAGGAACTACCTAATATGTCAGCATAAAATAGCAAAACAACATAAATGGATTCAAAGATTTGTAAATAAAATAGAAATTTCTGGATTAGATAATTTAAAACAACTAAATAATCAACATTTTATTGGATTCAGCAATCATAAAAGCCATTTTGATTATGTGGCATTAGGATATATCTTCTTAAATTATCTTCATGTTAATGATTTTCCAAGAATTGTAGCAGGATCTAATCTTGATAGCAGAATCCTCTCTACTATAGGTTTAAATTTTAGAAAAATGGGAGGATTTTTTGTAAATAGGGAAAAAATACAAAGACAAAATAGGAAACAAAAAATAAATTATCTTGAAAAAATAGACTCAGTTTTTAAAGATTCTTTAAAACAAAAAGAAAACTTCTGGATATTTCCAGAAGGAGGAAGAGCATATTCTAATGAAGTTATGAAAAAAACAAAATATGGTTTAATACGCTCTTTAGCAGAATCAGAACAAGACCCTTTAATTATTACAACAGCTATTAATTATGATAAAATAATAGAAGAACCTTATTTTTCTATTTTAAATTGGGCAAAAATTAATTTCAGATTTTTATATTATTCTATAGATGGATTTGCTTTTGCTTCAAGACCTTTTTTAAGAAAAAATAGAGGAAATATCTATATTAGTTTCGGAAAAACAAAAAGGTTAAGTGAAATTGTTTCATCATCTAATTCAAAACAAAGAACAAGGCAATTAGCTAAATATCTGGAAACAGATGTAATTTCTTTACATAATGAAATAATATGAACTCATCCTCTATATTCTGGAGGAATTACTCCTAAAGGCAGGATATCAAGGTTTTGTTCAAGTTCTCTTACACAACAATAATTTAAATGAGGATTTTCCCAAGGTCTTTTAACCATTCCTATATAACTTTCATAATTTTCTGGAATATCTGCCTCTTGTTCATAAGCTTCATTTACTGCATCTATTAATCTTCCAAAAATAACATGATGAAAAGCATGTCCTTTAAAAAGTTTTAATGCTCTATTTAAATGATTTAAAACTCTTCCAACATCTGTAGAAATTTCTTCTTCATCTTTATAACCTTCAATTAAACTATATGCTTTAAATCGAAAACTTAATGTTCTTGTATAAAGCCTAACATCTTCTTGTAACCTATAAAAATCAATCCTTGTTTCAAAATGAAAATCTTGAGATAGGTCAATATTACTTTTTTCTGCTTTTCCTAATATTTCCTCTCCTTTATCTAATATTTCTCCCAATGTTAAAGGAATATCTTTTCCTAACCCATTTTTTAATTTTATAATTTCCATTATAATTATAATTTAAATCTCTATATAAGCTTTATTATATCAAACTAGAAATAATAAAAAGAAATAAACGTCCCGAGTTGGACTCGAACCAACGACTCTACGGTTAACAGCCGTATGCTCTACCTGCTGAGCTACCGGGACATAAATAAATCAAGAATTATTTACTTTAAAAGTTTATCCTTTTTATTATTATTTTAAATCACATAAATACTTAAAAAAATAAAAATTATAAATTAAATATGTCAACAATACAAGAAAGAGCAAAACAAGAACAAGAAATACTAGATTGGTCTGAAAAAGAATTTTCAAAATATGAAAATGTAAATTTAAAAGATATTAAAAACTTGGTAATTGGTTCTTTAGATAATTATTTTACTTATGAAGGAGTAAAAGAATTTTTAAGAGATTTTATACCTAATGCAGATAAAGACCCCGAATTATTAAAAACTCTTAGATCAAGTCCAGATAGAATTTTATACACATATAGCCATCTTCAAAACAAATAGCTTAAAGAAAATAAATTCTTTATTTTTAATATTTTAGTCCAAGATCTTCTTTAAAATCTTGTTGTTTTTCCTCTCCTCTTTTTTGCTCTAAATAACTATAAACTTTGCTATGTTTAGCTCCATGTATTAATTTTTCAATAGATTGTATAGCTATTTCAATATCTTCTATTCTCCCTATAATTCCAACTTCATGATCATGGATACATATAAAACAATCACTAAGTTCTTGTATTAATTTTTTTGTTTTTCCATAAGTTCCTATCAATCTTCCTTTTACTCTTCTTAAATCCTTACTCTTAACAATATTTTTAATATTAATTTTTTTAAAATTAAAATTTTCATCTTCTAAAAGAAGTGCTTTATCAGTTGAAAAACCCATATCTATAGCTTCAATAACTTGTATAACAAGATATTCATTTATAGCATCGCCTTGAATACTAACATGATTATTATTAAAAGCTAAACTAATGTCAAGAGCTTTTTCAATCTTCTTCTTATTATGTTTTATCTTGCTTATATTTTCACAATAAATTTCTTTCATTTTCTTTCTTTTCTTATAAATTTATAAAAAACATATTTAATTTATAAATTTTACCAAAAAAATTTATAGAAATAACCAACTTCAAGATTAAAATTCTTCTTCAATCTCATCTAAATATCCTTTTCTTTTCAACCATGAAACTGCTGTTGGGTTGTATTTGAAAACTACGTTTCCTTTTTCATCATCAAATTCCCATGGCTCAACTAAAACAACATTTCCTTCTCTAAGCCATAATCTTCTTCTTAATCTTCCTGGAACTCTGCAATTTCTTGTCTTACCATCTAAACATCTAACTAACATTCTTGAAGCTCCAACTCTCTGCTCAATAATTCCTAATACCTGGTTTTCTCTAGGTAACCTTACTCTTATTGGTCCTTGATTTTGTCCAGGTTTTCCTGATTTCTTCTTTTTATATGGTTTTGCCATTTTCTACAATATTATCAATATATAGGTGTTTTTAAATCTGTTCTATATTTAATATTTTATTCAACAACATCTTCTTCATAAGGAGTACAAAAACCATCTGCCCTATCTTTACCTCTACCTTCACATTGATAACAAGGATCATAAACACAAAATCCTTGTACTGGCCTACAATCTAAACATGCACATTGCTTACCATAACACTCTTTATCTTGTTGTTGACTAAAAGTATATTCAGATTTATTATTTGAACTCATTTTAATTATAATAATAAAATGTTTTTAAAAGTGATGCATAATATACTTTTTATTAAATAAATTCTTTAAAAATCCCTAAATTAAATAATGTGGAAAGTTTATACCTCTCTTGAAAAAGCTTTAGAAGATATTGACTATATTAAAAGGTTTAATATTTCAACAAAAATTAAAAAAATAAATATGAATATTGTAATAATACCTTTGAAGCAACTACTTACTGGTTATGGATAGTTATGATTGATTTTCTTGTTAATAGAAGGATGTATTATACTAGGTGTGTTCTTGGAGATTTATCTAGTAATGCTTATAAACATGGAATTAAAAAACATTCAAAAAGTAGTTATTTTTTAGAAATTTATGTTGGTAAAAAAGGTTTATTATTTGGAACTCATCAAGAAACAAGTTTTTTAACAAACAAATAGCAATTTTTAAGCAAGCAAGACCAATTCCAAGTAAAACTAGTGGAAAAGGAACACAAAACTTCATAAATCTTTGTCAAGGTATTTTTATTAATAAACATAAAAAAGCACTATATCATACCAAATTTTTTAAATAATGAACTAAAGCAAAACTAAAGCAACTGGAATTTCTTGTATCTTTTTTATACCTTTTTCTCTTATAATCCCGCAATCTAGAGCTAATTTACAAGCATTTTCACCTACAATATTAAATATAGCATCTTCTTTTTTTGCATTTAACAAGATATCTCTAACTTCCTCAATAGATTTTTCTTCACCATTAAAAAATTCTCCAATTTCTATCTGCATTTTTCCCTGCTCAAATCTCTTTCCATGAAGCTCAGAATCACACACAGCAATTATATCCCTATACGAATTATGAATTTTAACTAACATTTTATAAGAAATCTCTCTCTATTTTTAAACATTATCAAGCTAAGCTATAAATATAAAATAAAAAATAAAAAAATTTAAGCAGCTTTTAATTTTTCTGCTTGTTCTTTTGAAAGGATTTTAGCCATATTTGTTCCACACTGAACACATTTTCCTCTTGCCATAAATCCTCCTCTCTTTGTTGTCTCTACTCTAACATCTTTCATTTCTCTTTTTTCTTTACATTTCATACAATGTCCTTCAACCATTTTTATTCCTCCATTTAATTAAAAAATAAAGATATCCTAAGCTTTTAAAGATTATGTTTTTAAAAATATGCCAAAAATAAGTTATTTTTAGGAAATTTAAGAATAATTTACAAAGATTGTTAAATTTTAGCTCTAACACTATGTTTTGCACCACAAGCTAAACAATGAATAAACATAAAACTTTCTTGTTTTATTAATTCTGTATCAGGTTTTTTACATTCTTTACATATTACAAACTCATCTACATACTGCTTAATTTTCTCATTAATTTTTTTTGAAGGAACTTTTCTTTGCAACACTAGATTCTTTCCTTCTATTGTACCAGATGTAGCTAATTCTCTTAACAAGAACTTTAGCAAATGTTCAGGTTTTCTTCTTAAATAATCACAAATCTGTTTAAAATTATTTATTATTGTCTTATTTCCTTGTATATGTCCTTGTACAAGAGGAACATCAAACCTATCTCTCTTACTTTCTATAGGTTTAATATCTTCATATGCTTTATCTAACAAATCTTCATAATTTTGTTCTGTCATAAAAATACTAATAATGGTGCCTTTTTAAGCTTTGAGGATTTATATTTCAAGGCATAATTATATTTTTAAGATAAAACACATAAAGTGTTTATAACAACTAGTATTTTAACAGAAAAATTAGAAAAGAAAAAAGAAAAACTTGATAAACAAGCTGATTTAAGAAAAAAAGTTATTGGAAATATTGAAAAACTTAGAAAAATGTCTGATTAGGAAGTCAGAGTTTCTTGTTTAACTACCTCCAACACCTCAGAAATAGATTTAATACATCAAGTTAGTGACTATTTAAGCCATAAAAGTTTTTCAGATATCTCAAATTCTAGAATATATAGCACTGCTTATAGAGCTTTACAAGATTTTAAACAAGCTATCAGAAGAAGAGGAATAAGTGAATCTGATTATACTGATGTTCTTGAAGGAAAAGAACCTTTTTGTATATGTGAAGATAAACTTCTATATCATAATTCTAGTTATTGGTTTGAAACAAAAGAATTTTACCTAGATAAAGAAACATATCAAAAACAAGCAAAACAAGATAAAAAAGAAAATGATAAAAAAGGAGATTATAGAAAAAAGAATATCAAAAGTCATAGATTAGGTAAAAAAAGTTTGGAAATTAAAAGGCCCATATTTAGAAAACCAAAACAAGGAGCCTGTAGTTCACTTGTCAAGACTTGCATCTCAAAACCCTCAAAACAGATAAAACAACAAAAACCCAAAACAAAATATAGATATTTGCAACAAAAATAAAACCTATCCTAAAAACCTAACAACTCCAGGCTTCGGTTCATAAATTCTTCCTTCTTCTAATAATTTCTTAATTTCTTGATTTATAAGTTCTGGTTCTGCTTTTATTTCCATTACTAACTTCTCTGTATCAACTCCTTCACTTTCTTGTTGTTCTGCTTTTTTAATCATATCTAATATCTGATCTTTGACAGCTCTAAGTTCATTTTTATTAATCTCTTTTTTTGGCTGGTTTTTTTCTAACTCCAGCTTCCTAACTAATAAATAACGAGGATCTAATTTTTTTATAATCTCAGGCAAAATATAAACCTCTTCATTATAATATCTTAAAACTCCAATTACCCTTATTGTATCTCCTTCACTTATATTTTCAAATAAATTTATGTCATCTCCAAAAACCCTTGCTGTTATCTGTCCACTTGCATCATCTAAAGTTATATTTGCAAATTTAGTTTCTCCACTTGCTACAAATTTATCAATAACATTTGCAACAACATTAACTCTTACTATTCTTTTATCTCCTAATTCAAGAAAATTAAATCTATTGTTTTGACTTTCATCTAATATTGGCTTCCCTCTTAAAATATCTCCTACCCTCACCTTATAAGCTATATTTCTTTTTCTTTGTTCTGCCATTTTAATTATATCTTTTATTTAATTTAACTATTTTTTCATTTATAGCATCTTGTATATCAATATTATAAATATTTCCTATTCTACATAAAAATAAAAAAACATCAGCAATCTCATCTTTAAGATTTTCCATATCAATATCCTGATTTCTATATTTTACTTTTCCTATTTCTGCTGTTAGTTCTCCTAATTCTTCTATCAAATGCATAAATGTGTTATCCAGATTATGCTCCACATTTACTTTTTTGTCAATCTTATCTATTATTTCATCTGCTTTTTCTTGTAATTTTTTCATTTCCATCTTTATATATTTATTTTTTTAATTCTTGATTTAACTGTTTAAAAAACTGTCTCATATAATTATGTCTTTGTTCTGCTATTTTTTTAGCAGTAGTTGTAAATAACCTATCTTTTACTTTACTTAATTTATATGCAAATTCTTTTACAGGACTATATTGTTTTCCACAATCTGTTCCTAAACAATCTTTATCTGAATAAAGCTTCATTCCTTGTTTACCTGCCCATGCATAAACCCTTGCTATTCCAATTGCTCCAATACAATCTAATTTATCTGCATCAAATAAAATCTTAGCTTCTAATGTTTCTGGTTTTTTGTTTTTTCTGAATCTATGGCTTTCTATACAATGTAAAACTTGCTTTGAATTCTCTTTATCTACATCATATTTTTTAAAAATATCTGAAGCAATATCTAAACTTATTTGAGCATGATCTAAAGTATCAAGAGATTCCATTTCTTCTTTTCTTCCTGTGTCATGAAGTAATGCAGCTAATTTTAAAATTTCTAAATTAGCTTTTTCTCTTTCCCCTATATAGATACATAAGTTATATACTCTTTCTACATGTGTCCAATCATGCGAAGGACAAGCTTTTTCAAAATAACTTCTTGCTTCTTTTTTTATTCTACTTATTGTAGTTTTTTTAACTTGTTTCTCTTTTATTTCCATCATACCCTCTGCACATAACTTTTTTTTGGTTCAAAAATATCTCCTGCTTGTTTTAATTTTTGAACAGCATCTTCAAGTTCTGTTTTTGATATCTTTTCTTCTAGTTCTTTTTCTAATTCTTCTAAAGGAATTAACTTGCCCATTCTTCCTTCTAATCTTGCTATTGCTTCTCTAACAAGAATAATTCTTCCTCTCTGACTTGTAGAAACACCTGTAGCTATTCTATCAATATCAAAAGTCTTGCTTTCTTCATCAAATCCTACTTGCATTAAATAATATTTAATAAGGTTAATTGCTCTTTTAGCATCATCTTTAGTAACAACATTACTTAACCTTGTTCTTGCACTTGCTTCACTTAATCTTATTAATGCTTCTAATTGTCTTGCAGAAATAGGAATTGGTTTAGATGCACCTTCTGCTGCAACAGGAGCATTTCTCAAACCCACATAAAATCTTTTTATCTGATCAATTGCCTCATTTGTAAGTTTTGGTTTAAATTTTTGTTTTGCATAAGCAATATACTTCCTAAAAAGCCCTCTTTCTATAATCTGTTTTTCTCCTTCTTCTTTATGTTCTAATAAAACATGGGTAGCTATTGCTTCATCTCTTCCTTTATCAGGCAAGTCTCTTAAAGTAAATATCACATCAAATCTATTTAATAATGTTGGAGGCATATCTATCTGCTGAGCAATAACCTGGAATGGCTCAAATCTTCCGAATTTAGGATTTGCAGCTGCTAAAACACTTGTCTTAGCTCTTAATGTTGCTTGTACATTTGCTTTGCTTATTGTCACAGTATTATGAAGAATCATTCCATTTGATATAAAAGTATGATAAGGTTCTATTGTAACGTCATAAACCCACCTTATATTTTTATTTTCCACTTTTTTCACATTTTTTATTTTCATCCATCTTGAATATCCAAAAGCTAATTTTTTAATTTCTTTTAATTCTTTTTCAACAGATTGATTAGGATTTTCTTTTAATTTTTTTTCTGCAATAAGAACAAGTTTTTGAAGAAATCTTCTATGTTTTTCTACCCCAATATCAATTGAATGTCCTACTTCTTTTCTTTGGGAAATTTTCAATTTTTTAAATATATTCCTTATTTTGTTAGTACAGTTAGGAATAATATCTTTTATTGTTTTGTAAGTTTCAACTTTTTCACAATATTTCTTAAGCTTCTGCTTTTTTTTCTGAGAAAGAAAACTTATATTAGTAAGAAATCTTAAAAGATTTTCTTGTCCTGATATATCCAATCTCCAGACAGTTGAATCTTTAAAAATTGAAGATTGTATTTCAAATCTTAACAACAAATCAGATATCTGTTCTGCAAGCTCTCTGTTCTGAGTAACAAAAGATATCTTACAACCATTTCTTTTTTGAGGGATAACAGAACCATCTCCATCATATAATGCTCTTAACAAATATCTTATATTTTCATTTGAGAAATTCATGATTTTTTCAGGTATTTTTCTAACCTTATCTTTTTCAAAAAGATTTTTATCAAGAGAATTCAGCTTTTCAACAATTTTTTTAGATATAGCTCTAACTGCTTTTTGATTTTTTCTCCTTGTTAATAATGGTTTAATATTAAAGTAATTTTCAACAGAATTTTTAAAATCATTTATAAGAACTTGATTATTATTCCAAAATTGTATTCCTGTTTTCTTACCCCTATTTAATTCATAACATCCTTCACTAATATAATATCCCAGAATCTTACATAAATAATCATTTTCTAATTTATAATTTCCTGCTTTTGGAATTATTTTTGATGGAATAGGAAAAAACATATTTTTCTTTAATTTTTCAGCAGGAATAGTAGTTATTTTTCCATCTTTTACAATCCAACAAGGATGTTCAGGTGTTACTGTTATCTCTCTTCCATTTACAAGTTCTATTTTTACAAATTCTTTAGGAGCTATGTGTCTACTTACCCTTGATGCATTTATAGGAAAATGAGATGTAAAATCTGTAGAAAGCAACTCTATATTTTTAACATTTAAAATCTCGCAATCCTTCCCTTTATAAACTTTGGATTTATTTTTTTCCATTAAGTTATCTACTAACTTTCCTATTTCAATACATTTTCCATTTGAAAGCATTAATCTGAAACTAGGAAGCATGCATTGCTGTTCCATCGCCTCATGCATTGCACTTCTATCCTTATCATCCATTTTATCCATTTCATCAATACTAACTAATCCTTTATTTGCAAGAACCATTGCTCCTGCTTCTAAAGACCATCCTTTTAAAAATTCATCTTTAACAACAGTAGCTGTTACTCCAGCACCCGTCGCCGCTTTACCTACTATATATCTTCCTTTAGGAGCAAGAGAAGCCATAAACTTCAATAATTGGGATTTAGCTACTCCAGGATCTCCTACTAATAAGACATGAAGATCTCCCCTAATTGAAGTCCCATCTTTTCTTTTTTTTGAAACTCCTCCAAACAATTGAAGAACTAGGGCTTCTTTAACTTCATCATAACCATAAATACTAGGAGCAATACTTTTAGCTAATTTTTTAAATAGATTTTTATCAGAAGCTAATTCTTGTATCTGGGTTTCATCTTCTTCATTAATATCAAGTTCTTCAAAAGTTTCTTCAAGAGAAACAACATTATTTGCCTCAACAGCTAAGTCAAATCTTGTAGATATAGCTCCAGAATGAAGAGGAACAGGTATTTCTTTTAAAATTCCCATAACTTTAACTCTGCTTCCAGGGGTTGTTCTTTCTTCCATTTTTGGATCAACTAAATCTTCTTTTAAAAATATAGATATTCTTTTAGGCTGTTCTCCTCCTACAAGATTTTCTGGACTTTCTTCAATAACTATTCTCTGAGCATCCACCATTTCTTTTTTAATTAATCTAAAATGTCCTTTTCTTCCACATGAACATTTAGAAGGTTCTCTGAATTTTTTTTCCATCTGCAATACAGATATGATAGTTCCACAAGAAGGACATTCAAATTTAGCATTAACAACCTGAGGCCTTACATCAGAAGACTGCCTTACTAAACCTTCAATAGAAATAAACTGATTGAGATGTTTAGCTCTAATATTTCTAATCTTGATAAATTGGGTGTCTGGCAAATCAATAAATCTAATTCTGGGGTTTTCTACAAAACCCATTTCTTCTAATGCTACTTGCAATATCTGGATGTTTTCTTCTGGAAAAGATAAAATTTCTTCTGCTAAAAAATGAGAAAAAGAAGCAATATCTTGAAAATTAATAAAAATAACATTTTTACCTTCTCTTATAGATTTTCCAATACTTTTTTTATGAAAATTCAAAAAATTCTTTGCTTCATTAACTATTTCTTCGCTCTTTTTATCAGCCATCTTTATATCATGGTTTATAAGGATTGTTATTTAAATTAATTTCTATAAACTAAAACATACAAAACACTATATTTTAAAAATCCTTGAAATTCCCTTAGTTATCTTTTTAAGAATAACTAATTTATTAATCTATCTTACTATGTCTAAGTGAAAAAGGAGATTTCTAGAAATCAGCTATACCCTCATAAATTAAAATACCATACATCTCTATTTGAGCAAAATTAATCAAAATAAAAATTCCTATTTCATAATTTCTTATAAGGTTATCTTTTTTTAAAATTTCAGGAAGATATCTAAATGAAAATCCAAGAATAAAAACATCTAAAATATCTTATTCAACCTCCTCACAACTAACTGCTTTTTCTAATTTATTCATATAAATCCAAAAAAGATTATATATAGATATTTATACCTTCAATCAAGATTAAATAAAAAATAAAAAGAAAAGCTAAAAATAAAAACTAAATTAAAACTATCCTATCCTTTTTACAGCTTCTTTTATATTTTTGTCTAATTGTTTCATACTCTCTTCTAGCTGGTTCCTGTTTTTTGTCCCTGTACAAACTAGCTTTCCATTACTAAATAAAAGAAAAGTTGCTGTTGGTTCTTCTAACTTATACACTAGTCCTGGAAATTGCTCTGGTTCATATTCTGTATTTTCAAGTTCTAAAGCAAGAAGATTAAGATTTAACACTACATCTATATTTCCACTTGCTACAATATTCTGTACATTTATTTTTGGCTTATCTGTTATCCTTACATTTATCCTTCTTAACTGTTTTATAACTTGGTTTATAACTTCTTTTACCTGTCTAACTGATTTTGTTCCTGTACATACCAGATTTCCAGATGAAAATACCAAAACAGCTGATTTTGGCTTTTTTATCCTTAAAACAAGTCCTGGAAATTGCTCTGGATTATATTCTGTATTACTTTGGGTTCTAGCTAATTTTGTTAATGAAACTGGCTTTCCTAAAGAAGTCGTAGCAACAATATTCTGAACTTTTAAAGAAGCTTTTTTAGAAGCTGACTTTTTCTTTGCCATTTTCGTAAGATTTATAAAGGGAAAGCCTTTATAAACCTTTTGGTTTTTCTCGAGGAGAAAATTTACCCTTTTAAAGGAGGTTTTAAAGAAATATGACAATCTTTATTCTTTCTTCTACCAAATCCAGATAAAATCTGAATTAGGAAAATTTCTTTTATCTAAATCTCTAACTTCTGGTTTCATTAAATCAAATAATTCTACCATTTTACCCACATCTAATCCATGTTTTGTTTTTTCATCTCTATATCCTTTTACTAAAATACCTGGTATAATTACAATTGTTCTGTAAGTAAATCCTCTTTCTTTTATTTGAGTATCATAAAATTGGGCCCTTAAAAGCTTTGCACCTTTAAAATCAACTATTTTTTCACCAAGATTTTTTCTTTCTTCATATACAGATTCTCCATATTCATCAAATCAGTAATGTCCCTTACTAATCCCTTTTTATTGTAATTCTAATTTTTTCGGATTGGGATGAATATATTCTTTCATGTTTCCTTCATCAGGAATATAATTTGCCAATAATTGTGCAACTAAATTAGAATCTCGTCATTTATTCCAAAACCTTAATTGTCTTATTTTAATTGGATTTACCATGTTTTATACCTCGTATCTATGTTTTTAAAGTTTTTATTATTATTATTATTATTACTTGATAATTAATTAAAATATTCTTAATCAATTTATATACTCGAATATAACATTAATTAAAAACAACAATAATATTAATTTATAATGGCATTTAAAAAAATATTTGGAAAAAACATCCTTTTATTTTTCCTATCATCTTTGCTTTTTATTAATCAAGGATGTACAAGAATTCCAAGAACAAGAAAATTAGAAAACATAATTATTCATGAAAATTATGGAAAAAACCCTATAAATCTTAATTTAGAGCAAGGAAATTCTGTTTTATTTGATTTTCCAGATGAAATTCCTGGAGCAAAAGAAATTGCAAAATATATAACTCCTGGAGCAAGATATTGCCTTGTCCATATTAAACAATCCCATTATAAAACTAATCTCAGTCCAAAAACTCTTGAAAAAGTCAAAAATGTTCAATCAGATATATATAATATCATTTCCTATCTTCATAACAATCAAGAAATAAATGAGATTTATTTAGAAGGAATTACTCCTTCAATTGAAAAAAGTGAAAACAAACTAGTAGCTTCTTTATTAGACCCTGATAATCTCCATCAGAAAAGAATAGAGATTTTAAAAGAACACATAACTCATTTAAAGAAAAAACTAAATGATCAAGAATTTAAAGAGATTATGGGAAATAAAAAAGCTAAACAATCTTATATTAAATGGGGAGAAAAAATAAATAATCTACAAGAAAAAATAAAAAAAGAAAATGAACAATATAAAAAATACAAATCAGCAAAAAATCATCTTGAAACCTTTTGGGCTGTTTTAAAATTAACAAATCAGGGAAAAATAAAAGTGAGGTCAGCAGAAGACCCTGCTGCCCAACTTATAGCAGAAATTGAACTTAAAAAAGCTCAAAAAACTCAAAAAGCAACAAGAAAAACAATGTATTCTATTTATGATAATAGGGAAAGAATAGTTATTGAAAAAATAACAAAGCAACAAGGTCCTCTTGCTATTGTTGTTTATGGAGGAGGACATGCACTTGGCGGAGAATTTTCTTTTGGGAAACATTACAAACATGGAGAAAGATTTTCTTTATATGACAATATAGCTTATTGGAATTCTAAACATCATGATAAAAAAATATCTTTAATAGAAATTACTCCGGAAAGTTGGTATTAGCCTGCTTCTCTTGTTTTAGATTAATTATATATCATCAGAAAATTCAAAACCTCTGCAGACAAACTCTTTTATCTGAACTCATTCTAATCTATTCTGTAATTATCACTTAACAACAATAATCTATTTAAATTATTTCTAATAGATATATTAATGAAAGATTACCAAAAGCAAGATTTTGAAAAAACATTAAATATAATCTTACAAAATTTTAAAGACCGCAAAGGTAAATATCCTGAATTATCTTTTGCTACAGAAGAATCTTTTTTATTTTTAGAAAAAAACAAATTAATAATTTAATTTACTTCTCATGCTCTTCCTTAATCTCTTTAAGAGTTGCAATATCTTCAACACCCCTATCCGGCCTTAATCTCGTAATGCGGGGAAACCTTAAAGCATATCCTGATTCATATGTAGGCGATTTCTGAATATTTTGATACATAACTGTAACTATTAATTTTGGCTTGACTTCAACTTGTCTTCCTTTTTCTTTTTTCACAAGAGGTTTTAATTTTTTTGTCAACTCTTTAAAACTAAGTCCTTCAGAGGACTTCTCTTTCAATCCTGTTGAAACTTTACCAATTTCAAGCAAATTATCATTTGATTTACAAGCAACTGTATAAGAAGTAATCCATCCTGCTCTCTTACCTGTTCCATATTCTCCTTTAACAATTACTAAATCAAATTCTCTTGCTTCTGGCTTTATCTTAATACCATAACCAACTCTTGAACCAGGTTTATAAGGAGCTTCTAAATTTTTCATCATAATTCCTTCTTCACCATCAGAAAGGGCTTTATCATAAAATTTTTTAGCTTTTTCTGCATTACTTGTTTTAATTGATTTAGCTACTTTTATCTTATATTTCTTATTTTTAACTATCTCATCAATCTTCTGTTTTCTTTTTTTCAAAGGTTCTTGTATAAATGACTTTCCATTATAATAAATGATATCAAAAACATTTACTTCTATTGGCAGTTCTTTAGCTATTTTATTTATATCATATTTTCTTTTTATTCTATGGCTAATCTCTTGAAATGGTTTATATGTTTTTGTTTTAAGGTCATATCCTACTGCTTCTGCATCAAGTATAAATGAATTTCCTTTAACATATTTTTTTACATATTCTTTTACTTCTGGAAATTGTTTAGTTACTTCATCTAATCTACGGGTAAATATTTTTATCTTAGTTTTACTATTTTCTTTAAATTTATTTATCATCATCCTAAATCCATCATATTTATATTCTATCAAAGCAGGTTTTCCAACTCTTTTAAAGCCATCTTCAATACTATCTTCTTTTAAAAATAACATTACTTTAGTAGGTTTTCCTGGTTGCAGATTAAGAGATTCAAGTTCTTTCTTACTTTTACATGCTTTTTCAAATACTATTGCAAAATCTGTTGATTTATCATAAGCATTTTGAACTTTATCATAAATTTCCTTATTATTTTTATCAAAACATGCCCATACAATTGAGTCTCTTAAAGTACTTTCTCCAATACCTATCCTTAAATCTCCCAATATTGTTCTTACCAAATATCTTGCTTCTATAGATTTAGCAGCTGTTAACAACTCAGAAATCAAATTTATTTTCTTGTCTATAGTTCCTTTACCTTCAAATTTTGGAAGTCTTTGTAAATTAGCCAAAACTTTTTCAACAGTAAGAGTTTTTTTACTTAATGTCGACTGTTTCTTTTTACTGGTTATTTTCTCAGAAACAGCTCCTAAATCCCCTAAATCTTTCCATAAATTATTTATTTCTTGCTTAGAAGAACCAGTTGCTTTTACCATAGCTTTAATAACTAATTTATTACTTATTCCTATTTCTCTTTCATCATAATCTGGAAAAATTCTTCCACGCAATAAGTAGATTATCTGCTTATCTTTTTCTTTTTTAAGTTCTTTTAAAAAATCAGAAAGAATTTCTGTTTTTTCTAATCTTTTAGATGTCGACTCTAGCTTTCCATATACTTTACATAATTTAGAATATTTCATTTGTAGTCTCAACTTTTTTAATAATCATAAAAAGAATTAAGGGTTTTTATAATTTTAGAATTGTTGTTTGTTAGTTATATTCTTCTCTTTTTATTTCCCTTTTTTCTTTCATATGGATACTGTTGATATAACAACTCTTTTAAATTAAAACAATCTGTTGTTTTTATAGTAAAGATTAAAGATGGATTTAAGGATAAAAAACAACAAGAAGAAAAAGCAAATTTGATCGGAAGATTAGCTATAGATATTTTTGGACAAAATAGGGTTTCTTGTCCCAGCTGGATTGAAGGAATAGTTATATACAGAGAAAGTGGAACAGGAGGTATAGCAAGCATATATTGTTATTCTAATACAATATCTGTGTGGGAAGAAAAAGATTATCAAAATTGCTTAAAACTAGCTGAAATATGTGAAAAAGAATTAAATCAAGAATTTACATTAAAAACAGAATATAAAATATTTTAAATAAATAATTTCTCATACTTTTGAATTTATAATTTAATCCTATGGGTTTTATCTTTATAAATTAATTAAATCAATATCTACAAAGCTCTTCTTATAATTTAGTAACAGAATAACCATATATTCTTAATTCTAGAACAGCTTTTTCAGATTTTGCTCTCATGTCTTTTTTCTTTTCCATGCTTAGTATACTTTTTAGTCTCCAAGTCCTTGATACTCATAAGAAACATTTACTATTTTAATTAATTTTGACTTATCTTTTTGACATATCTATTAAAAGAAATTCAAACTTATCAAGATTTATCCAGAATTAAGATGCCTATCATCTCCATAATATTCAACTTTCCATTCCTTACCATCATAATCTAACTTAGTTAAAGAAGTATTAGCTAAATCTAAATCCTGAACTTTTCTAGAATCTACATCCCATATCTTTCTTAACAAAGAAATTGTTGGAATACCATGAGCAATAACAGCAATTCTTCCTCCAGATGGATTTTCCTTAACTATATCTTGTAAAAATCCATACATCCTTTGTTCAATATCTTTTTGTGATTCTCCATTTGGAGCATGCCAATTATAAGGATCTGCTCTTAATTCTTGTTTTACTTCATCAGTATAAACTTCTCTTCTTATTCTGTCTTCCCAATCTCCATGAAAATGTTTAGTTAATCTTACATCATTAACATAGTTATCTCCAAAAACATTATCTGCTGTTTCTTGAGCAACTCTGATTGGAGAACTATAGACTCTATCAAATATATAGCCTTCCTGATTTAATCTGTCTTTTAAATCCTTAGCTTGCCTAACTCCCTCTTCATTTATAGGAAATTCTCTTACATCACTAACTAGTTCATCTCCCCTAGCTTCTCTTGTTTTTCCATGCCTTATGAGATATACTTCTAAATTGCAATTATCTTTTTCTTTTTTCATAATATCTAGAAGATTTAGAACTATTTAAACCTTTCTATTTGTTACTACTCTATAGGAAATAATTATTCTAATTTTATTCCTTTATTAGAAAGTTCTTTAACAAGAGTGCCATAATCTTTAAACTGAATTGTTTTCATTCCAATCTCAACAGCTGATTTGACATTTTTTTCCCTATCATCTATAAATAAAACTTCATCAGCTTCTAAATTTAAGATTTTTAAAACTTCATGAAAAATTCCTTTATTTGGCTTCACATTCCCTAAATTACAAGATAAAAAAACATCATCAAAATATTCATAAAGTCCTCTTTTTTTATTTACTTGCTCATGAATTTTGTTTGTATTAGAAAAAGCATATACTTTGTAATTTTTTCTTAACCTCTTTATTAAATTTATCATCTTTTTATCTATTGTTGAAAATTTCTTATAATTTTCTTTATAAATTTCAATAACCTTCCTTATATCCTTGCCACTTTCTGAATTTTCAAGTATTTTCTCAAATAATTCTTCTACAGATTTTTTACCTGCTGAAACTTCTAAATAAAGAGGTTTTATATCTGAATTTAAAAGAACACTTATTCCTGCTTGTTTTTCCATTTCTACATCTCTAGATTTCACATCTGAATAAAGAATAACATCTCCTAAATCAAATAATATGGCTTTAATCATACATAATTAGAAATATTCTCTTAAATAAATCTTTTTATTTCCCTTTTCTTCCTCTTGCTCTTACTGATGGACGTGTTTTTGTTTTTCTTGATGCTTTCCCCATTCCTCTTGACACTTTACCTGCTCTTGTCAATCCTCTAAATACTCTTTTTTTATTTTCTTTTTTATTTATCCATCTCATATCCTTACTATTCTTAATTTCTGGTTTTGAAGGGTCTATCATAATAACTTCATAAAAATAATGGATTCCATCTTTCCCTATCCAATAACTGTTTAAAACTTCTAGGTTCTTGAATTTTCTAGCTACTCTTTGTTCAGCAACCCATCTATAATTCATTTTTAAAATTTTTTTATTAGTCTGTCTTTTACTTCTTCTTCCTTTTTTTCTTTTTGGTCTTTTCCTTCCTCCTCTTTTAATCTTCACCCTCGCAATTATAAAACCTTTTTTTGCTTTATATCCTAAAGCTCTAGCTCTATCTAATCTTAAAGGTTTATCTACTTTTTCAACTGCTTTTCCTTTTCTCCATTCAATCATTCTTTGTCGCAAAGTCTTTTTATCTGGCTTTTTCCAAGCTTCACGAATAAAACTATAAACTCCTTTTACCATGTTTAAATTTAGATAAAAAGGCTTTTTAAACTTAATGGGGAATATTTATTGTTCAAAAAACTTATAAATGGATATCTACTTAAAATCTGATGAGGCTGTGGCTCAGTAGGTTAGAGCACTGCTCTGATAAGGCAGGGGTCCTCGGTTCGAATCCGAGCAGCCTCATCGAGCATTCCCACTTCAGTATATAAATATTATGGGAAGAGGGGATGGGAGCTAAGAGCATTCCCACTTCAGTATATAAATATTATGGGAAGAGGGGATGGGAGCTAAGAGCATTCCCACTTCAGTATATAAATATTATGGGAAGAGGGGATGGGAGCTAAGA
>CAYMES010000020.1:0-25402 GCA_964389765.1 Candidatus Woesearchaeota archaeon | reverse complement strand
TTGGTTTTTTTTCTTTAATAAGAAAAAACAAGCCTATAATTGAAATAAAAATTATGAAAATAAATATGGCCTTAGAAATTACACTAAATAAACTTAAATTATTTATAAATAAAGAAAGGTTTATTAATCCAAATAAAAATAAAATTTCAATAAAAAATAAAGTTAAAACAAAGAAACTAGAAGAAATTAACATAATCTTTCTTGGTTTTACTTCAAAAAATCTTGCTAATATAATTGAAAAAAGAAGTAATGAAATAAATGAAAATATCAGGTTAGTTGAGCAATAATTTAATGCAGTTGTTAAAGATAAAATCAAAGTTAATAAAATTGTAGGAGTCTTATCCAAAACAATCTCCTTGCCAAAAATAGAAATAGTTTCGCTTGCACTAACAAAAACCAGTTGGAAAAATAAAATAAAAATACCTATTAAACTTGGAACAATTTTCTTTTTCATTTTTCAGTTTTCTCCTTCTTATTATTAATTTTAGTTTTATCTACTTTTGGTTTTTTTAATATCTTTATACTTATAAAAATTCCTACCAAAATTACTAAAACAAAAAAGATTATCCAAAGAAAACCATAGCTGTTGTTTTTATTAGTTTCATTATTATTTTCAGAAGCCTTATCATCTTCCTCTGAAAAATCTATATTCTTAGCAAGATTTTCGCATCCTTCCTCAATACAACTTTGAATGTAGTTTTCCATTTCTGGAGCCATTGATGAAGAAAATCCTATCCAGTTTTTCTCTCCAATAAATGTTGTTGGAACTCCTCTTGCCTGAATTCCATAAGCTTGTGCAGCTTGTTGAAATAGTGGGACATTGGATTGATCTTTCCATGTTTCAAAAGATTTGATTTCTATATTATCTCCATACTTTTCTTGCCATTCTTCTAAATAAGGTTTTTCAGTTGCACAATGAGGACAACCATCTCCCCAGAAAAAATAAATTATTACTTTGTTGTCTTCATAATTATCTTGAGCATTAACAAAACCTGGAGAAAAAGAGAGGGTTAAAAGTAAAAGTAATATTAATGCTAGGATTTTTTGTTGTATTTTTTTTGTTATCATCTTAGTTCTTCTTTATTATAATTTATAATTAAAATATATTTTATAAATCCCATGGATTTTAAATCCACTTTATTTATCTTAATTTCTTTTGTTATTATCTTATATTTTAGAGTTTGAAACTCTTTATAAAGGTTGGTTTCAAAAAATGAAACCCTTATTCAATAAATAGTTTTTTTAAGTTAGTCTCTAGAATTAATTTATTAGTCATGCCATTTTTTTCTTTTTTTAGAATATTTTTCTCCTCCATCTTAGAAACAATTCGAGACATTTTAACCTTATCTATATTAAGAGATTTTGATAAAGAACTTTGGTTTATTTCTCCACCATTATATATAATCTTTTTTAATATAGTTTTATCTTCTACATCTAATATATCTAAAAATTTTATTAGATTTTTTTCAATTTCTTTTTTCTCTTTTAAATAATTATTTGAAATAAGATAATAAGTTATTGAACCAACAAATAATCCTAAAGAAGAAAGTGAAACAATCATTACCCATGGAGGTAAAATACATCCACAAGCAGAGGAAAAATTTTCAGTAGTATAAAACACTGTAAAAGAAATTGCAAAAATAAAAAAAGTCAAGATTCCAAAAATTAAGATTAGTGGTTTCATACTTTTATTTTCCATAAGATATTAATAAAAATCAATAGTTATAAAAGTTTGGATTAAGAACAGCAGCAAGTTTTATCCATAATCTTTGTATTAGAATATCCCAATGCCTTAAAGATATTACCTACTTTTTTATCTGAAATAAAATAATAAACTTTCTTCCCTTCTTTTCTTGAAGCAAGAATTCCTGCTTTTCTTAAAACGTCTAATTGAATCGAAGTTGTGGATTGAGTTCTTTTAACATGCGGAAAGATCTCACAAACACATTTTTCCCCATCAAGTAAAAATTCAACTATTTTTAGTCTTGTCTCATCAGAAAGTGCTTTTAATATCTGAAGTTCTTTTTTCATGATACATTGAGGAATATCAATCTTATAAAAGTTTGCTAATTTAAATTTAGCCTTCTTTATACATCCACAAAAAATTTTCATTTTAGAATATTTAAAATAAGATAGAAAATGAAAATTTTTTCAAGCATGATACTGCACCATCTTGACCTTATTGATGGATTTTTATTTCGGCTGTTTGTTGTTTTGTAATGGAATGATTTATAAATTTTTTCGGGTGGAGTATTTGGGTTTATTGGATTATTTTCTGGTTATTGTGAATTGTTTATTTTTTGTGTTCATTTTCTCTTTATCTCCTTTCGGCAAGATATTTCTCAATTTTTTCATCTAGCTTTCTTGCTCTCTGCTCAAGTTGGTTTGCAACATTTAAATGAGGATTAATCTCATATCCAAGAATTCTATTTTTTACTCCGTACAATACATAGGGAATTATAGAACTCAATGCACCCACACCTACAAAACCTCCTGCAAAAACCAATTTTTCTAAATCTATTTCTTCTCCAGATATTCTTGATTCTACTAATGATCCTAAAAAACCTAAGATACCTATGGCACTAAAAGGCACTGCTGCAATAAGGGAAGTTTTAAAAGAATCCATTTTATCCTCTTTAACTACCTGGCTTTTATAGGGATAAAATCTTAGATTGCCTGAGAATCTTGAAATCTTTGAAGGATAAACAACACAAGTAAGAGGCAGTATATGTTTTCGTTGAAAACAAGGATAAGGATTGTCCTTCACTATTAATTCTCTACATGTCTCTAAAAAGTCCGAGGCTCTATCTCCAAAATAATGTTCTATTCCAGGGTATCTCCCGAAAACTCTGCCATTTAATAAAGATTCATGTATCTTTCTTAATCCTGCAGCATAAACTTCTGATTGCTGCCTAATCTTTTCAAATCTATCTGTTTTTAATTCCATATCTAATTTTTCCCTCTTTTTTTTAGATTCCTGTTTTTCTCTTTCTAAATAAGTCTTTAAAACGGAGATGTGCTGACTATCTCTCGCTACATCTTTTATCAAACCCCATAATGTCTGGTTTCTTGGTTGTTCTGTATCTTCAGCCATTTTTCTTATTCATCTTGTATTGGAATCTAGAGCGATTATTTACCCTACCAAATAGCAACATAAGAGATTATAAATTTTTGTTGTTCTTTTTGGAACGATAACTTTATATATTTGATAAATGTAAAATAAGTATGGATACAAAGTCTCTTGAAAAGTTAGGATTGACTAAGGCAGAAATAGATGTTTATATTATGCTGCTTAGATTTGGTTCTTCCACTGCCACAATAATTTCAGAAAAAACCCATTTAAACAGAAGCCACATATATGACACCTTAACAAAACTTACTGAAAAGGGACTTGTCTCTGTATTTGAAAAAAACAAAACAAAATATTTTGACGTTGCTTTTCCTGAGAGAATTTTAGATTATATCAAAGATTTAGAAAAAGAGGTGAAAGAAATACTCCCATATTTAAAAAAGTTAAAAGAGGCACCAAAACCAAAAACAAAGGTTCAATTATTTGAAGGAAAAAAAGGCATTAAGACAATACTAAAGGACATCATCAGGGAAAAAAAGGATTATTTTGTTTTTGGGGAAGAGGGAATATTTCAGGAGATTTTTCCAATATACATACAGCAGTTCATAAGAGATGTTGAACACAATAAAATAAAAGAAAAAATAATCAGCAGAAAAAAAATGAGAGGAAAACTATATTCTGGAAAAACAACAGAAATCAGGTATTTAAATGATGAATTTTTCTCTCCAACATCAACTGCAGTTTATGGGGATAAGGTCGCGATATTTGTATGGGGTGAGCCACATTATGTAATGTTAATGCATGACAAATTAGTTGCAGAGTCACATAAGAATCATTTCAACCTTCTCTGGAAACAAGCAAAACCTTAATTCTCTCGAAACTCCTACAACCACATAGGCATAACTTCATCTTCCTTTAACTTTTTAACAAAATCAAAAAGAAAACATTTAAATAAGCACATTACTATTGTAATGTATGGTAATGGATACATTGCAAATAAGAATGAATAAAGAGTTGTTAAAGAGAATGGATAGTTTAGTTAGAACAGGTATTTATGCTAATAGGTCTGATGTAATAAGGGATGCTGTTAGAAGATTTGTCTGGGAAAAAGAATTTGGGAGTTTGACTAATAAAGGAAATTCTGCTGAACAAATAAGAAAAGCAAAAGAAAAATTATCCAAAGAAATTAATTTAGATGAAATAAATAATTTATAATTATAAAACTTCTTCTGGTTTTTTAACATCTACTGAAAGCTGTCTTGTTAAATCAATTAATAATTTATCTCTTGTTATCAAAACTGAATTTGTCTTTTTTGAAAGTAAAATATGAATTATATCATAAAAACTTATCTTTTTGTTTTGTCTTTTGATTTCAGTTGCTAACTTAAACTCTTCTTTAGATAAAATAACTTTCTTAAAATTATGAGAGTTTTCAAATAATTCTATTTTTTGTAGATATTCTTCTGTTGATAAGATAAACATCAGCTCTTTTAATAAAAATCTAGAATAATAAATAATTGATTATTTATCATCAATTTTTTCAAAAAATTCTTTTGCATATTTCCACAATTCTTCTTTAGTATTTGGATCTACTTCTTTTTACCATAGATTAAGATAAATGCAGCTGTCTACATAATATGTTTGCATGGCAAAACTAAATAAATGAATTATATAATATTTTCTAAAAACCCCTCAAAAAAGTCATAAGGATATATAGCCCCGCCAATGCCCCAGACCATCTTGGCAGATATGGGGAGGCTACAGGCTTTGAATTTAACTTAGAATTGTTTAGGGGTTTAGATTTAAAAAGAGCTCTATGTTTAGGATAGGATTGGAGTTGCTGAAATTAAGATTGAGATTATTAGTGAGAATTAAGAGAATCTCCTATAAAAATCTCTCATATCTTTTTAATCTTGAACTTCTATAATCTCCTTTATCTAAATCTGATGCTGCGTGTCTTGCTAATCTTGCTTCAAGGTATGCTGTACATCCTTCCATTTCATAAGCAAAATCAAGTATCTTTCTTTTAAATGATAATCTTGCTCTTGCTGAAACTTGTTTTAGGTATAATACTAAGTTATCATTCTTTGGGAGAGTTCTTCTAGTAGAATCTTTTTTAACAGCCTCACAAACACTTTGGAGTAGTCTGGATTTTGCTCTGTTTAATGCTGTTATTGCTCTATCTCCTGATTTGTCTCTATGTCCTCCAGGGACTCCTATAAAACTCATTTTATACACCCTGTACTTCCTTCTGAATATTCAGTTAACCAATTTCTAAATGGTAGTTCTTGCCCAATATCCCATACAGCAACAACATGTTTATAGTGATTGTCTCCATCTGGTATATCTAACACTAAGGAAGGGTCTCCTCTTGGTTTTGGTGGTTCTATTTTGGGGATTTTACCGGTTACATAAAGAGATTGAGGAGTTGGAGACCACAAAATTCCTAAACTAGGGGGTTCAAGAGATGTTTGTCTTCTTAAGTTCCTAGGAGCTTTTCTAACATGGTCATAATAAGCAGCAATTGCTTCATCTCCTAACTCAATAAATGACTCTGGGATATCTGGAGTATCTGCTGATGCATTTAGTTTAAATGGAGATCTCCATGCAAAATTAATTTTTAAGGTTACTTTTCCATCATTAAAATATCCAAAATCTAAAACCTTATCAGTTTCATCTAAATTAAATTCGTTAAGTCCTGGGTATTGTTGGCTTCCTTGGCTAAAATCATTATGTCTCACTCCTTCATTAAGAACCATCCAGAGCTTTTTTCCTTTTGTATTAGCAATGCTTAATTTACCATTAAGCAAAACACTGGCACAACCTTTATATTCAATATTTTTATTTGGGTGTATCACATAAGAAAATGAAGGTATTTTTGCCATACACCTAAATCTAACATTTCTATAATTTACCTTATCTAGAATTTCTTCTTTCTGGATAACAGCATTTTCTCCCAATTCTCGAAGAGTATCAATCGTCTTTTCAGAATGGAATTTGCCCCAGCATCGCTCACCAATTTTTTGTTTTTGCTCATCTGTTAACTTAATTCTAACTCTTCTTTGTAATTCCAATAATTTTGAAGACAATCTCGGCATTACACCAAGTAAGGAGTCTGAAACAGCCTGGGCCAATGTTTCTGGTTTTCTTTGAACTGTTTCGGGGGATTCAAATGCCTTCTCCAATCTATCTACTAGGGTTATTGTTTTCATAATAAAATGACGACCAATAAATACTTAAAACTTTGTAAGATAAATTATAAAAAAAATAAATAAAAAGCCATATATATTTAGTAAATAAGAACTTTTAAATACTTTTATTATATATTATAATTATGAAATTAAACAAGACAGATAAGAGATTATTAGCTTATTTATATCATCATAATAGAGAACCTCTTTCAAAAATAGCAAAAGCTGTAAAACTATCAAGAGAACAAGTTGATTATAGAATTAAAAAGTATGTTTCATCTGGATTAATAAGAAGTTTTTTTGGGATTTTTGATTACAGTAAGCTAGGTTATGATTTTTTCATATTGGCATTAATAAAAACAGGAAATATGAGGGATATTTTTCAGCAATTAAAAAAAAGCAAAAATTGCATATCTTATGGAGAGGCATTTGGAGACCATAATATCTATGCTAATTTTATTTTTAAAAATGAAGAAGAAATGGGAGATTATTTCTCTGGTTTTTTAAAACATAAAATTTTAGATTATAATCTTATAAGGGTATATTATGGAGAATTATATCCATTAAAGTTCTTAGATAATAAAAAAGATAGTTATATAATGATAGGAAAAAAATCAGAAAAAATTGAGATAGATAAAACAGACAAAAAGATCTTAAAATCTCTTGCTTTAAATGGAAGAGAAAAAATAATTAATATTGCTTCTGGACTTAATATAACTGCAGAAGCTGTTTTGTATAGAATAAGAAGACTCCAAAAAGAAAAAGTGTTTTTAGGTTCCAGAATACAGTTTGACATGGAAAAAATAGGATACCATTATTCTCATGCTTTAATAGATATAAATCTAACAGAAGAAAATAAAATGAGATTATTTGATTTTGCTAAATCTTCTCCTTATGTTAATTCTCTTATTCTTAATCTGTCTAAACCAAACTGCATTATTCAGCTTTTTCATAAAAATATTGATGAATTTAAATTGGTTGTAAGAGAATTGAGACAATTATTTAAAACAGCTAAAATAAGTATAATGTTTGTTAAAAGTGAAGAAGACCTGATTAACAGTCTGCCTCTTTTTTCTTAGTGCTTACATCTAAATTTTTTTAACTTCTCACTCAAGTCTCACAAATCATTATATTTATCAAATATCACGTAGCCCCCGAATCTGCCAAAAAGGTATATAGCCCCAAAAAATTTTCACTTTAGAATATTGAAGTTAAGATAGAAAAGTGAAAATTTTTTCCACCAGTTCTCGCAAAAGTATTTTCTTATTTTTATTATTCACTAAAAATCCTTTTGCTCGTCGAACCTTTTGGTTCTCATCATGGCGTTATTAAAATTAAGCAATCTTTGATTGCCTGTAATAGCCCTGCCAGGATTCGAACCTGGGTCACTGCGCCCAGAACGCAATATCCTTGACCACTAGACTACAGGGCTGTTATAATTATATATTCAAAGAAATTAACTATAAAAATTTATCTTTAAATTGTAATTTCTTTAAAAGAATTAATATTCCATTTCTATTCTTAACTCTAACAAAGCATTGATATATCTAGAGACTATTCTTAAATGATGATAGAGTTCTTTTTCTTTTTCACTTGCCTTATCATAAACAGAAGGAACTTTTAAATACATCTCACTATCAAGTTCAGAAAGCTTCTTTATCTTTTTTTCATCAAACTTATAAAACAAATCATAATAAGCTTCTACTTGTTCTTTTATAGCTCCTGCTAAAGGAATAATATTTTTCATTTTTTTAATTTTAGAAAAATCCTCCACAAGATGAGTAGATATATTTTTAAATTCATCTCCTACTAACTCCAATAAATAAAGGGTTGAAAATAAAAGAGAAGTTTTTCTTTCTTCTTTATTTGCAGTTTTATTTAAAATTCTTATACAATAATCATGAAATTTGTCAAGATTTATATCTACATCATGGGTATGTTTTAATATACTTACATCATTTTTTTCTAAAGCTTCTAAAGTTTCTTCTGCCATCTGCTTAATTAATAAAAAAATTCTTCTTAAAGAATTATCAAATTCTTTACTTGTTAGATTCCCCATCTCTCTAATTAGTAAAAAACTTTTTTCCTGCTCGACTATTTCGAAACCAATAAATCTGTCAACAAAACCTTGCAAAACTTCTGAAACTCTTCTCTTATCCCTGTGTAAATCATATCTTTTATCAAGTCTATGTTGTGTTAAAAATTTGTAAGGACTGTCCATTTTAAAACCAGGTTTAAACTTAACTTTTAGTTCATCATAACCTTCTCTATAAACAGCCATAAAATATTTCCAGATAGTAGGGATATCCATATTAGATATATCAAATTCTGCCTTATTTCCATCATCAACTTTATCTGTAGTTAATATAATGATATTACCTTTTTCTGATAAATCAATCTCATCTCCAGCTTTTAGATTTAATTTCCTTGTCCAATTAGAAGGAAGAGTTATTGTCAGAGTGTTGTGTCCTTGTTTGATAATTTTTCTTTTCATTTTTCTTTATATCTTTCTTTTTCAAAATATTCTGAAGTACAAGCAACTTCAATAGCTCCTTTTAATCCTACTCTTTTATCCATTATAACATTCACAGGAATTTTATTTACCCAATTCCTATGAGTAGGGCCAGAATCAAATTCTCTCATAATAGTTTTTTCAATATAAGGGTTTGCTTTTTCTGAACCTGGATAAGTTTCTAAATCTTTTCTCATCATTCCTCCTGCTACCCAAATTCCTCCTCTAGCATTTTCATGAACAGCCAGATCATGTAATGCTCTTCCATAATTTTTCCAAAAAAAATCCATTGTCTTAACAAAGATACTCTTTCTATTTTTCTTTATATCTTCTTTTGCTTTACTAGCTATATGAGCTGCTTTATGTTCTGAATCATCTAGCTCCTTAATTGTTTCTTCTAATTCTTCACAAGAAGCTTCTAAAATCTGTCTTGATAAATAATAATCAAAAATATTTGCTATCCCTTTTCCAGATAAAACAGATTCATAATGAGGTTTTCTTCCTTGAGTAAATTTATAAAGCCATCTTGTTATTTCAATTTCTTCTTCATTAAATACATCAACTGGAAGAAATTTATGCCCTCCTTCAGAATCTATGGGAACATACATTCCTTTATCATGACCAATAACAAAATTTTCTAATCTTGAGGTGCCAAATCCTGTTCCAGCACCATGAACTCCTATTTTCATACATGGAAATTTTTCTCCAAATGTTCCATCCATATGTTTCAAAGAAATATGTTCTAAATCATCTCCCAAACCAATAATAGCATATGCAATTGCTGCATAATCATTAATTAAAGCTGTGTTTTCATCAGCTATTAAATAAAAACTAGCATTAGTCATATCTGCTCTTTTTTTATCAGGACTTATAGGAGCAGCAGGACTAAAAACTTTTCTTACTACTTTTTTAGCTGGAACTTTAGAACGTTTAATTAAATCTCCTACAACTTGTTTATCAAAGTCCTGAACTTCTTGTCCTTTGTAATTTGCTTCAATAATTATTTTTATTTCCTTTTTTTCATTAATACTATAAACTCCGACAAGAACATTTGTAGCACTAATGTCTCCAGCTATAAAAAACTCTAAATCATCTATTTTTCCAAGCATTTGATTCTGTTCTTCAATCTCACAGATTTCTTCTACCATCTCTATCTAAACTCTTAGATTTAATTGTAAATATTAAGAACATAAATATATTTAAATGTTTGCTCAATATATACAATAGTGAAAATATGGGAAAATATATTATTAACATTTATAACTAAAATTATTATCTTAAAGAATTAAAAAAATCAATATTTCTTAGTTCATGCCCTTTTTCTAAAATCTTATATTCAACTTCTTTATATTTTTCAAGTTCTTTTTCTTTTTTTAACTTTCTTAAATTTTCTTTTTCTGGAGAAAATATCATAATACTCCCACCACCTCCTGCTCCTAATGGAAAACTAACAGATTCATATTTCTGACACATATTTTCAATTTCTTTAGTTCCATTCATATAAGCAGGACATAATTCTGTCCTAATTTCTTGATAAGCTTTAATTACTTGTTTAGCTGATTGCCAATCTTTATTTCTAATAGCTTCTCTAAATTTATATGCAAGTTCTGGTTTTTTACTATGTAATTTAAAACCTTGTTCTGTTTGTAGCTTTCTCCTCCACTCAGAATTAACATCTACACTTGATCTTTCACCTAAAAAATATATAGCTATCCTATTTTCTAGTTCATGATATTTTTCTTTATCTAATAATTGAGTTCTTATAGAACTTCCATAAAATCCTTCATTTCCTGGTTTTCCCCAAGGAAACCATAAATAATCTGTAACTCCTCCAAACACTACATTTGACTGTTCTTGTGTTCCAGTAATGCTCACACCAAAATCCTGCTCAATCATAGAAGACAATCCTACTATCTGTTCTTCATTAAATACCTTTCCACTCAATTCATTTGCTAAAATAGCTACTCCTACAGTAGCTGTTGCAGAACCTCCCAATCCTGCTGATTTAAGCTCTGGATTTAAATTCTGTAATTTAAAAAGCACTCCATCAATACCAAAAAGCTCTATTATTTTATTTAACCAATATTCTTTTATTGGAGGAATTTTCCCTTTATCTTGTACATACTTAGACTTATAATCAACAGATTCTACTCCAATTTTCCCTTTTTCAAGAGGATATGCTTCAATTAAAGTTCCAATATTAATTGTAATTCCAACTGTTCTAGGAAGATATCTTGACCAATACATTGATCTATCCTTTCCATCAATCTCTTTTAAATAACAAGCATTCCATAAAGACATCTGCCATTCTCTTAAATCTAAACTACTTCCCGGGCCATCAACCCTGTTATATGATATAATAGAAGGAGTTTTTTCTGATTTTTCAGATTTTTTAAGAATATTTGTAAGATTCATTTTATTAAACAACTGAATATAGGGGTTTAAACATTAAAACCTCACAATAATAAATATCTTCTCAATATATACCCTATTAGAAATAGTGAAAAATATATTCACAAAGGATAATTCATAAATAATTATCTCATCTATGATTTATATGGAAACTAAAAATCTAGAACAAATAACCAAAAATATAGAAAAAAAAATTGAAATCTGCGGATGTTGTGGAAAAGAACTAGCTCCTAATAAAATAATTAAAAGAGATGCTTATAATGTACCTTATTGCTCTTTTAAATGCTATTGTGCAGAAGATGAGGATAGATAGCAATACTTAAAAATACCTCTAACTAAATTGCTATATGGAAGATATGGTAAATCTTACAGATAAAATAGGAATTCCTACTGAGTTTAATTCTAAAACTCTTGAAGTTAAATATGGAACAAATGTACAGTACTTAAAAGAATGGGAAAAAACTCTTTCTGGAAGAATAATGTCCGGAGCACCTTTATGGAAAAGCATGATGTTTGCTAAAGATTATACAGATGAAAAAAGTAACATAACACAACAGCCTGATTTAAAAAGATATTCTCCTTCTGAAAACCCTAACTCAGTTTTATATTTTGGCTATCAGGGAGCTTTTTTAAATGATCCTAAACTTTTGAAAAAATTAAAAGAAAATAAACTTCGTCCTGATGTTACTGTTATTCCTAGTGGAAATATTGGACAAGAATTTATTAGAACAGAAGGACATGAACATCTTTCAGGATTTCCAGAAGTTTACCAAAATGTTTTTGGAGATAATATATTCTTATTATTTAAAACAAAATCAAAAGACTCAGAAGATATAGAAGATGTAATAGCTGTTTTTTCTAAACAAGGAGATATTGTTTTATTTCCTCCAAAATACCAACACATTAGTATAAACATAGGGAAAAAACCTTTTGTAATGACTGATATTGTAAGTTCAGACGCAAATTCTGATTTTGTATATATAAAAAGACATAATGGGGCTCCTTATTGGGTAATTAATAATAAAGGAAAACCTGAATTTATAAAAAATCCAAGATATAAGGGTAAAGTTCCAGATATAAGATTAGTTCAACCATTAGAGAATATTCAAGAACTTGGTTTTAAAAAAGGGTATCCAATATTTGATAGTATAAAACAAGAGAAATTTAAAGAACTTGGATTTCTAAATGATAACTCTGATAAAGAAATCTATAAAAAAGCATTTAAAGCTTATAAAAAATAAGATAATTCTTTTTATAAAAATAATTATTAAGTTGGCAACTCTAATCTAACACAACTTCTCCAATATCTTTGCATATTCTACCTATTATGTGATATTTTAAAATATGTAATAAAAGGTAAGATAAGAAATATATTGGAAAAAAATAAATTCTCGACGGCATTTTATATTATAAATTAAATTTAAAAAACATGGAGGAAAAATGCAATACAAAAATCTTAAGAAAACAATGTTAGGAATATTTGCAGCAGGGCTTTTAGCATCGCCATATGTTTGTGAAGGTTGTGCAAATTCTTATACAGGAAAAGCAATAGCAAATACAAAGACTGAACAATCTTTAGAAAGAACTCCAGAAATGCCACAAAATACAATAGATAATATTATGGAAGAAGATTAAATAACAGATAACAAGACTAACAAGCTTCTTAGTTTTATTTAGTTAGCTGTTAGTCTGTTTTTCCTTTAAAAATTAAAATGACTCAAACAATAACATATCCTAAAACAAAAAAACAAATCATAGAATCAAAGAAAAAACAAGAAACCAGATTTCAAAAAAATGAAAAAACATTTCTTGAATATTTAAAGAGGGGAGAAAATGGAATGCCTTATGAAAAAATACTTTTAAAAAATCATTTTAACAGAATTCAAAGCATATTAGCAGGAGAAAATCCTCCTCCTTATGAATTAGAAATTCAGCCATCTGGAATATGTAATGCTAATTGCAAACACTGCTGGGCAAAAAACTATCAAAAACTAGAAAATAAGCTAATAAATAAAGAAATCTGGGATAAAATTTTAGAAGAGGTTTTAGATTTTAGAAAAAACCAATTCAAAATTGACATAATTAAATTCTGCGGTTCTACAGGAGATCCCCTTGTAAATCCCTTGACACAATATGCAATAAATAAAATTATTGGAAAAAGATACCTAAGATTATTTACAAACGGAATATCTCTTGGACAACATAAACAAGATAACAAGTATATTGAAACTCTTGCAAAAATAAACAGGCTAAATATAAGTTTAGATGCAGCAACAACACCTACATTATATAAAACAAAACCAGGAGCAAAAAAAATAGGAATTAAAAATGAAGATATTTTAAAAGCAGCAGAAAAAATAAAGAAAATAGGAAAAGACAATATTAATCTAGAAATTAGTTATGTAATAACAAAAGACAATCATCTAGAAATTAGTGAAGCAGCAAAAAAAGCAAGAGACATAGAAGCAGATTTAATAAGATTTAGAATTGACATGACTGACAGAACAGTTTCTAAAAATTTTGGAAAGCAGATAAATGAATCATTAGATAAAGCTAAAATATATGAACAAGATGGTTTCAAAATTATACCAATACATTCTAAAAAAGAAGTAGAAGAAACTAATGGAAAACATTTTAGTACAAGAGAATCTGGATTTGAATGCTTTACATCTAGAATATGGGCATGTATTGGAGCAAATGCTTCATTATATCCTTGTGGACATATATCAACTGGAGAGGTAAAAAACTATGGCTCTTTAATTAAATATGATTTCTCAAAAATCTGGGAAAGTGGCAAAAAAATAAAAGTCATAAAAGAACTACCATTTAAACAATGCTCTGTTTGTTCTCCTTTTTCAAAAAGAACAAATGAATTTATGACTTGGTTTTCAAAACTTGCTTCTAAAGAACAGTATAAACTATATGATAAACATATCCATTAAAATGAAAAATAACAAATCATCTAAAGGAGAATTTTCAATCTGGCTAATACCTGAAAATAACATATATAATAAATTATCTAATCTAATTTCTTTATTAAGTGAGGAATATTCTTGTCCAAACTTTCAACCACATGTAACATTGATAGGCAAAATTATTGGAAAAAGAGAAAAAGTAATTGAAAAAACAAAAAAATTATCTTCAGGAATTTCTCCTTTTAAATTATACTTAAACTCTGTTAATTTTTTAGATGAATATTATAAATGCTTATTTATGAAAGTTAAAAAAACAAATCCTATTATATATGCCAATAATAAAGCTAAAAAGATATTTAACAAAAATTCTCCTGGCTATTTTCCACATTTAAGCTTATTATATGGGAATTTCCCAATAAAATCAAAAAAGAAAATCATTCCGGGAGTACAAGAAGAATTAAAAAAAATTGATAAATTAGAGTTTATTGTAGATAATCTGCACCTTTATAGTACCAAAGGAACTGTTCATGATTGGTATAAAATTGGCAGATTTCCTTTAAATATCCATATATAAGTTAAAATGGCAAATAAAAATCAAATATGGAAAAAAATAAATGAAAATGGTAAAATATCATATAAAAGAATTTTTGGAAAAAATAAAGATAAAGAAATAATAGTAGAAATTTCAGATAAAGAAAAAATAAACTATATTCTTTTTCAATTTCCTGATTATGAACTAAGAATCCATATCCAACAATTCTTTTTTGAAAATGATAAACTTGTAAATTGGCGATACCTTAGAGAACAAGGAGATGCTATAAAATATGGCCCTCTTATTGAAAGCTATTATAAAAAACTACCAGAAAACAGACCTGCAATGCCTGAAGAATACAAAATTGGTTTTCAAGAACTAGGGACCCAAGTTAAAAGTATAAAAGATAGTTTAGAAAAATGTGTAGAAATTATTTCATAATCCCTAATACATAAGTTTTATAAACCTCTTGTTTTTTGTTTTTTCTATGAAGCGTTCTTCAAGAAGATGGAAAAAGAAAGGCCAGATGAGATGGAAATGGCAAAGAAGGAGATTACGTAAAGAAAAAAGAAAAAGAAAATTACGAAAACAAAGAAGTAAATAGCTCTGCTTCTAATAATCTATTAAAATAAATTTTATATCTTCTAAAAAATTAACATATATCCTGTAAAACAGCAATATTTATAAGATATCTAAATTTCAATTTATTGAAAAAGAAGGAAAAATGGTAAATAGTGAAATCTGGACAGAAAAATATCGTCCTAAAAAATTTGAACAAGTATTAGGACAAAATGATATTGTAAAAAGAATACAAAACCTTACTAATAGTCTTAATATCCCCCATCTAATGTTTGCAGGACCAGCTGGAACTGGTAAATCAACTCTTGCATTAATAATAGTAAGAGATTTATTTGAAAAAAATTGGAGGGAAAATTATCTAGAATTAAATGCTTCTGATACAAGAGGTATAGATGTTATAAGACAAGAAGTTAAGAATTTTGCAAGAACAAAATCTCTTGGAGAAGTTCCATTTAAAGTTATTTTTCTTGATGAAGCTGATTCTCTTACAAAAGAAGCTCAACATGCTTTAAGAAGAACTATGGAAAATTACACAAATACTTGTAGATTTATCTTATCTTGCAATTACTCAAGTAAAATAATTGAACCAATACAAAGTAGATGTGCAATGTTTAGATTTAAGTTATTAGAAAGAAAAGATATCTTTAAAAAATTAAATAGTATAGCTGAAAATGAAAACTTATCTATATCAGAAAAAGCTTTAGAAACTTTATATGAATCTAGTGAAGGAGATTGTAGAAGAGCTGTTAATTTGCTTCAATCAACAGCAAGCATCTCACCTAACATAACAGAAGAACTTGTGAATACAATAGTCTCATCTGCAAAACCAGGAGATATTAAAGTAGTTTTAAAATATGCAATAAGTGGAGATTTTCTAAAAGCAAAAGAAAAATTAATAGATGTAATGTTAAAAGAATCTATTTCTGGACAAGATGTTATTAAAGCTATACAAAAAGAAATCTGGAATCTTGAAATAGAACCAGATATAAAAGTTAAGATAACTGAAAAAGCAGGTGAAACAGAATTTAGAATTATTGAAGGAAGCGATGAATTTATCCAATTAGAAGCTTTGTTAGCAAGCTTTGTTTTAGCTGGACAAGGCAAGATGTGAATTAATATAAGAGCAAATATTAAAAACATTAAAATATTAAGAACAATATGAGAATAATGCTTAGACTAAAGTCAAATAAAGAAGTTGCTCAAAACAAAGAGAATAATTCTAAATTTTATACTGGGATGCATGGTTGGATTTATGGGAAGTTAAAGAATACAGATTTTTCAGAAGTCTATAGTAAAAAGGAATTCAAACCTTTTTGTTTTAGTAATATTTTTAGCATAAAAAATGAAAAAATTAATGAAGATGAAATGTATAATGTAATTATCTCTTCTCCAAATGAGATGATCATGATAGCATTATTATCTAATATTGATGTTGGTGAACAAATAAACCTTGGGGAATATAGTTTTGAATTAATATCTTATAAGCCTCTGGCTCGAAAAGAAATTCAAAATTTCTCAAAATTAAACAATGAGACTCTTTTGAATATCTGCCTTCCAGAAGATAAAAAAGGAAAGTTAGCAAAAAAGGCAATAACTTTGGAAAGAGATCCAGAAAATTTTAAGAAACAACTTGCTAAAAATCTAACTAGAAAATACAATCAATACTATGAAAAGAACATTGAAGAAGGTTTTAATTTATGGAAAAATGTAAAAATAACGCAAATAGAAAATAGCGAAAAAGTAGTGAGATTGAATCTAATAAAAGAATCAGATAATTTTTTTGATGTTATAGGAGCAAGATATAGTTTTGAAATAGGAGAAATAGATGAAACACAAAGAGCTATCTTTCAATTATGCTATGATCTGGGTTTTGGAGAAAGAAATAGTTTTGGTTTTGGATTTATGAATATAAAAAAGGACAAGAAGGAAAGCAATGATTTTGATGAAAAGGGTGAAATAACAAAATCAAAAAAGGGAGAGTTAGAATGATAGAAGCTATTAGTAAGATTCCAGATGGAATTTTGGATGGACAATTAGAAGAATCTTTAGGCCAATCAAAAGAAGGTGAAAGATATATTGTAGTTTTTCTTGACAATGATTTTAATATTGAAAAAATTGAAGAAGGGAATTATGAAAAAATTTGTGAAAAAAATCCTCAATTATCTGATTTACAAAAAGGACTTATAAAGAATTTTCAAAAATATAGGGGAGTTATTGATTTTGGAAAAAACTGTAATCGTTATGCCATTGGAGGTAATCAAGCATTGGCAACTCTTTCTTTATTACATTATAACTTTTCTAACGGAGGAAAAATTCATAATAATTTATTTAAAAAAAAGTCTTCCGAAAATATTGATAATATTTTGAAAAAACTTGATTCAAAAGAGGAGATTTACATAAAGATCAGGGAAGATTACCCTGGAATCGTAGATTCTTTTAAGAAAATATTGAAAAATCTTTTTATCGAAGTTGTTTTGGAAGAAAAAAATTATGAAGGCTTTGAATTTGATAAAAATAAAATAGTCATAATCCCAAAAGAAAATTCTTATATAGAAGAATATAAAAAATTGTGGAAAATGTTTACAGATTTTAAGGCTGGGAAAAGAGAGGGAAATCTACAAAATTTCAACATCGATACTTTTGGAAAAGATGGACAAATTGTGAAACATAAAGCTTTATACTCAAAATTTGGTAAGGCGATAGTATTTCAAAAAGAAGGGATAAATATGATATCTACTGAAGAATATGAAAAGATAGATAAAATCAAAAAAATTTTAAATAGTAGCAGATTTAAAGGAGTTATTCCTCTTCCTCTTTTTGAGGCAGATACAAATATTTATCAAATTTGTTTTAATGATGGCTCTCTTTTAAAAAAATTACAAGAAATTTATACAAAAAATAATCACAAACCATTTAATTATGTTTTAATTTCGTCAAATAATGATGGATACAGATTTGAAAATATTATTAATTTTGACTTTAATATTGATAGTTTGATTAATAAAGAAATATATAAACTAAAATTTAATGAATATAAACCAAAGGAAGAAGTTAGGGAAGTAATTTTTGATAGACTAAATCACGATAAATTTGAACTACTATTTGACATTGCTTCGCTATTTTGGGTCATAAAAGATGAGGAGAAAAACGAGTATAGGCAAATGTCTTTTTTTAGACCTGAAATAAAAAATAATACTTTTTTAGACAGAAAGTTAAAAGAAAATTCTGAATCAATAATAAATCAAATTTTCAAAAAGAATAATGAATTTATAAATTTTAGATTACAGAAAATTATAAATAGTACCTTGAATGAAATTATACATAGTGGAGAAACGCAGAAACAGTTTTCTTCTCCTTTTTGGATGAAGAAACTCCTCTTACTTTCACTAAAATATGAAAGAAAAAAAGAAAAAATGAAGACAAAAGAATTGAAAGAAATTGAGAATAAACTTAAGAAATTTAAGGAAGGCAGTAGTTTGAATGAGATAAGGGGTGATTTTGAAGCATATTTGTATGCCGGACTAATATTTAAACACATTGTTAGTGCAAGTGCCTCTGGAAAGACAGATTTAGAACTTGCGAGCAAATATTTACTTTCTCTTTCTACAACGAATCAGTTAAAAGAAAAAATAGCATTATTGGCAACCCAATATTCACACAACCTAAAAGTAAATCCAAAAATGTGGAACGAAATAAATAAAGGATTGCTTGAACATGAATTTAAAGATGAAAAAGTAAAAAATAACTTGGTGCCTTTTTTTATTGGATATTATTCTGATTTTTGGTTGAGTAAACCAGGAGAATCAAAACAGGAAAACTTAAATAATGGAGAAAGTAATTAATAAAATGGCAGATAAAATCGATAAAAGTTATAATGGGTTGTTAGTTGTCAAAGCAAGAAATGGAAATTTTAATGCTGGTTTCGATGGAAATCCAAGAGTTTTGCCCGATGGCACTATTTTTGCAACAGATAAGGCATTGAAATATTGTATAAGAGAATATTTAGCAACTTTCAAAAACGAACCTGTTTTTGTTAGAAGAAATCGTTCTGTTAAAGAGATTGGAAAGAAAAAAGAAAGAAAATTATCTTATGAAACATTGGAAGAAAATTTTAAAAATAAACTTGGAAAAGAAATCCCAAAAGACAATGATGATGAAATCTTAACAGATTTGAAATCTTTTCTCGACATAAGATTATTTGGGGTAGTTTTTTCCGTGAATGCTAATATCTCTTTAACAGGACCTGTTCAAATTAGTTATGGAGTCAACAAATTTAAGGATTCTAATATTTATCCTGTCCAGATTTTGAGTCCCTATAAAAATTCTAATGAAAAAAGTACTGAGTCAAATCAAACAACAATTGGAAATGAAGCAAAATCTGATGAGGTTTATTATGTATACAACATTTCTATCAATAAAGCGAATTCTGAAAATACCGGAATGACTGGAGAAGATTTAATTAAGTTGAAAGAGGCTTTATTAAATTCTGTTGATCCTATTACTTCTTGTACAAAATATGGTTGTGAATCAATAGCTTTGATTTGGTTGAATAATAAAGAAAATCTAATATTAAATAATTTAGATGAATCTGTGAAGATTTCTAAAAATGATAATGGGGAAGTAATATTAAAGTTAGAAGAATTAAAGAACAATCTCAAACAATATGGTTTTGAAGATATTGAAAAAGAAGAATATAATTTGAAAAATACTGATTTTTCAAAGGAATTTGAAAATAAAATATATGTTTTATTTAAGAAAGGTAAATTAAAAGTGGAGGATTGAGGATGAAATATCTTCTTCAATTTTCTTTAAGTGGAAGGTTTGCACATTTTAACTTTCCATACACCAGCCCAAATCATCTAAAGAAAAGTTATTCTATCCCTCCAAGAACAACGATTTTAGGAATTTTGGGGTCCATGATTGGTTTAAAAGGTTTTGCCGATTATAATCAAGAATTTCCAGAATATTATGAAAAATTGATGAGTGTTCCTGTTTCAATATGTTTAAACAAGATTCCTGAAAAACAACTTATTAAATACAATTCCTTAAACAGTTTTGCAGATAATTCAGAAAATGGGAATAATGTTATTATTGCCGAAGAAATTTTGCTAAATCCAAATTATGAAATTCTGTTGATTTTGAATGATTCAATCGAAGAACAAAAAAATCTTTTAGATAAGTTAAAAAATAATCCAAAATCTCAATTCCCAATTTATTTTGGGAAAAATGAATTTTTTGCAGTTATATCAAATATAAATCTTTATTCCGAGGATAGTTTTGAAGATGAAGATATTTATTTTGAAGAAGTAGAAAAAACTAACAAATTGAAATCCATAGTACCAAAAGATTATTCTTCAGAATCACAAATTGAAAATCCAGAGGAGGTTCTAGGAAATTCTGTTTTAGATTCGTTTAGTTATGATGTTGAATTTAATGAAAAAAAATTAAAGACAAAACAATCAGAGGTTATTTATTTTATAGAAGGAGAAAAACAAAGGAGTAAGTTGAAATTTAAAGATAATGTGTCTTTGTTAAATTTAAAAGGCAACCACTACTTCTTTTTTAATAATGAGTCTATCAAATATTTACGAGAAAGATCAAAAATTTTATGAAAATTATAAAAAGAAATTTGAAGGATATGCGTCTGGGCACAAAAAAAACGGAGATACTGAAACCTTATTTTATCATTCAAGACAAGTAACAGACTTTTTTGTTAAATTTTGTGAAGCCAGAGGAATAGAATCTATCTTAGATAACTTTTTGAAAACTTTTAAAAATATTGAACATTCAAAAATAAAAAAAGATTTACTTAGAATAATTTTTTTACATGACCTTGGAAAATTAAATTCTTTAGCTCAGGAATATTATCGTGGCGAGAGGAAAAAAGGGGAAGGAAATACCCCCCATACTAATTTTAGCGTAATCTTAACACTAATTGAATTTTGGGAGGAAGTTAATCCTTTGGTAGATGTTGATTCTAAGGAAGATGTCACTGAAAAATCTAAATATGCATTGTTTTTGTTGTGTTTAATTTATGCAGGAAAACTACATCATGGATATATAGCAAAAATCCATAACTTTAGATCAATTGAAGAGAGCATAAGAAATATTATTGAAAAAGATAAAGATGATTTGTTAAATTTATTCGGGCAGTTAGAGATTAAATTCAATCTAGAAGATATAAAAGAAATAAATATTACGGGCGTATTCTTTGACAAGGATTTTAGGCGAGATATATTTTTTTTTGTGAAGTTATTTTATTCTTGTTTAGTTATGTCTGATTATTATGCAACTTATTGTTACCAATTTGGAAGATATAAAGAAGATATAAAGATTAATCAAATTGATAAAAATTTAATAAAAAAGTTTGAAAATAATTTTTATGTCGACTTTAATTCAAAACTGAAGGAGGAAAATTTATTACAAATAAAAAATCCAGAAGAATGTAAATCTCTAAATGAGTTAAGAGATAACCTATTAATTCAATCCTCAAAATCCCTAAGTAAAGAACTTAGAAAAGATAAAAAAATATTCATGCTGAATGTTCCCACCGGAGGGGGAAAAACAAACATTTCTCTTAAATTAGCATTAGATATTTTGAATAAAGATAGATCAATTAGTAGAATAAATTGGATTTTTCCTTTTGTTAATTTAATAGATCAAAATTACAATGTAATTAAAAAATCATATTTAGGAAAGGGAGATGAAAAAGGAATTCTTTCTAAAATCTCATATAAATCAATTAATCTAGACCCGAAAGAAGTTATTGATTATGAAAAAAATTTTAAACAATTAATTGAACAAAATTTAAATTTTTCTTATCTAAACAATCCCATAAATGTTGTTTCTAATGTGAATTTTTTTAATTCCTTTTTTAAAGCGAAAAAACAGAATAGATATAAGGTTGCAAATTTTGTAAATTCTGTTGTAGTTTTGGATGAAATTCAATCAATAGATGCGAAATACTTACATATCTTTTATAGGGTCCTCGATACAATATCAAAGAGATACAACATTTATTTTTTAATTATGAGTGCTACGTTACCCAATATTAATCAGTATAACAAAGAAGACAATGAAGAAGATGTTGCAATTGAATTGGTGGAAAATTATAAGGAATATTTTAGTCATCCCATATTTAAGAGAAATAAATTTATTTTTGAAGATAAAATTTTTGATGAAGGAATGCTTATGGATTATTTGCAGAAAAAAATATTAGAAGAACATAAAGATAAAACTAAGTTTTTAGTTGTTTTAAATACAATAAATTCTTCAGTAAATCTTTTTCGGGAGCTAGCAGGGGATAAAAATTTTAAGGGGTATTCCATTTTACTTTTAAATTCTTATGTAAATGATTTGGATAGAAAGAAGATAATCGAATTTGTCAGAAATTCTAATGAAAAATTGATTTTAATCTCTACACAATCTATAGAAGCAGGGATTGATTTAGATTTTGATATTGGTTTTAGAGATAATTCAATTCTAGATTCAATAGAACAAGTTGCTGGGAGAGTTAATAGGGAATGTAAAAAAAGTAACTCCTTATTGTATGTTTTTAATTTATCCAATAATGTAAAAAAAGTCTATGGAAAAGATAAAAGATTTAAAATTGACTTGGATCTTAATCTAAAAACAAGGATTTTGAATGAGAAAGATTTCTCCACCTATTATAATTTATATTTTAATGAGATAAAATCCGGCATGAGTAAAGCTCACGATTATGACTATTTTAAAGATATATCGACTTTAGGATACCATAAAATAAATGAATTAAGTTTAATTGAAAATAGGCCCTCACTAACTCTGACTCCAAACAAAATATCTGAGGAAATAGTGGGAAAAGATCTTTGGAAATTTCTTGAAAAAGAAAATATTAAAACAACAAAAAAGATAATTGAATTTATATCGGAAAAAAAGAGTTTTGAATATAAACCTTTAATCGATTTATTAAATAAAATAATTTCTATGAATTCTATAAATATCCAATTTTTTAATGATGAACAAAAAAACAAGTTTGTAGAGTTTTTAAGAAATAAGGGGTTTTTAGAAATAGACGAAGGTAAAGGGGGTGATTTTTTAATTTTAGATAATAACTTTTTCAGCGAATATAATATTAGGTATTTTGTAAAAAATAAAAAATTTTCTTATTTTGATATTTCAAAGTTGAAAGAAGATATAAATTCTTCTGAAAATGAATCATTTTTCATCTAAAATGCCAATAAAAATAACCGGCACCCTCATAAAAAACTATATGCATTGTAAGAGGCAGGCATGGCTTTATTATTATGGGGTAAATTTTCAAAATGAATTTACTAGAATTGGAAAGTTAAAACATATTGAGGCAGGTAGTGAGGAGCTTGTTTTTGATGAGATTAAAATTGATAAAATAAAGAAAAACGAAGTATTAGAATTTAAGAAAACTTCTTCAAACTTAGAAGGAACGAAATTACAATTATTGTATTATCTTTATGTTTTAAGAATAAATGGAATCAATAAAAAAGGAAGGTTAAAAGACCTAACATATAAAGAGGAATATGTTTTAGAATTAGATAAGGAAAACTTTAAGAAGATTAAGAAACTAATAAATGAAATAAAAAACTTTGTCCAAAATACAACGAAGATTCCGGATAGAAAACAAAAAAGAAAAGAATGTAAGGGATGTTCTTTTTTTGATTATTGTTGGATTTAATATGGATTTATTCATTACATCTAGTGGGGAGTTAAGTAGGAAAGATAATACTCTTATTTTTAGAAATGAAAAAATAAGAAAGGTTTTTCCAATAAAAAATGTTGATTCAATTTATGCCTATGGGGAGATTTCAATTAATTCAAAATTATTAATCTTTTTGTCAAGATTAGAAATTCCTATTTATTTTTTTAATTATTATGGATTTTATTCAGGTATGTTTGCTCCGCGAAAACAAACCGTTTCAGGCAAGATTTTAGTTGAGCAAGTTAAACATTATGAAAATAATCTAAAAAGATTGGAAATTGCCAAAGAAGTTGTTTTTGGTTCAATACATAATATGAGGAAAACATTGATGCAATATAAGTTTAATGAAGAATCTGAAAAGTTGAAAGAATATTTAGGGGCAAATTGTAACACAATAAATCAATTATTTGGAATAGAAGCCAATGCTAAAAAACACTATTATAAATGTTTTAATAAGATATTAAAAGATGAGAACTTTAAGTTTATTAAAAGAGTTAGACAAGAACCAGACAATTTTATTAATTGTTTAATTAGTTTTGGAAATTCATTATTATATACTACTGTTCTTTCTGAATTATTTAAAACCCAATTAAACCCCACTGTTAGTTTTTTGCATGAACCTTTTGAAAAAAGATATTCCTTAAATTTAGATTTGGCGGATATTTTTAAACCCCTTGTGGTGGATAGAGTTATTTTTAGTTTGGTTAATCAAAAAATGGTTAATGAAACACATTTTGATAAAAATCTTAATTATTGTTATCTTAATGAAGAAGGAAGAAAGATTTTTTTGAAAGAATATGATAGAAAGTTGAGAACTAAGATAAAATATCCTAAATTAAATCGAAAAGTTTCTTATAGATATATGTTGAGATTAGAAGGTTATAAGTTAGTTAAACATTTTTTAGGAGAGGAAAAATATAAATCATTTAAAATTTATTGGTAAAATGTATCTTATTTTGGTTTATGATGTAAATGTGAAAAGAACTACAAAAGTTATGAAAGTTTGTAGGGAATATTTGAGTCATGTTCAAAATTCTGTTTTTGAAGGGGAGATAACTGTCTCGAATTTAAAAGAATTTAAAATGAAATTAAAGAAAATTATAAAAAAAGAAGAAGATTCTATCTTGATATATTATCTTTATTTGGATAAATATTCAAAGAAAGAAGTTATTGGTTTGGATAAAAATCCTCTTGATAACTTTGTTTAATTTAGTGAAGGAAGAAAAAATGGAATTGAAAATTAAGAAAAATTTGGACAAAAATGAGGGTTTACTGAAAAATAGAATGAAATGGTTTATAAATAAGTATTATTTTAATTTTACATGCTTTGAAAGTCTAATATTTGATGGTCTCAGCGTGTTCTAAACTTAACATAATGTTTTTGAAATTTGGAGAAGCAAAGGGTTATCTGGGTTTAATGCTCGTTCTAAACTTAACATAATGTTTTTGAAATTGAAAAAATTATTGAAAACTACACA
>CAYMES010000019.1:0-25474 GCA_964389765.1 Candidatus Woesearchaeota archaeon | reverse complement strand
CTTCTTTTATTATGTGGTTTTTTGTGTTAAGTAAGAGAACATAAAAATTCTCTTGTTTTTTATCTTTAAGTTTATATTTAAAATAATTATAAACATCTTCTGCACATGTTATTTTTTTAATTGGATTTTGAGCCATATTATGCCTTTTGTTAAATTCAAATAAAGCTAATATCTGGCATGCTTTAGCAAGACCAATTCCATTAATCTCTTGCAATTCACTTAATGAACAATCTGAAAGTTTATCTAATCCATATCTTTTAATCAGCCTTGTAGACATTTCAATAGCATTTTCTTTATTTGTTCCTGTTCGCATAATTAAAGCTAAAATCTCAGAATCTGTCAGATTTTCAACACCTAACTTCTGAAGTTTTTCTCTGGGTCTACTATCTTCTAACATCTCTTTTATTTTCATAAATATTATAAGCATTCCAGACTTTAAAATATTGTTGAAATGGCAAAACCACAAATAGAAACTATTAAAACAATAACAATAATAATCTTAATATCAGTTATATTGTCAGTTCCATTATTTATAATATCCAAATCAATACATGAAATAGGACATATAAAACAAGCAGAAAAACAAAATATAACCTTATCATATCCTTCAGAGAATATGTGGAGTTTAGAACACGGAAAAACAATCATTTCAAAAACAGATTGTGAAAAATTTAATTCCTTAAATTTAGATGATAGAAAAAAGATACTTCATGCAGGTGTTAAATTACAAATGTTAATTTTTGTTCCTTTATTCTTAATCTTATCAATAATTTTAACTTTTTATGGGAAAAGGTTGTTTGATAAAAATAAATTAGTCTTTTATTTTATTGGAGCTTTAACTCTTATTTTATTTTCAATTATCTTAGTTTCTCTTTATGGAAATGTTTTATCTTCTAATCCTCTAAATGACTGGCATCTATTAGTTTTAAATTGTTCTAGTTATTCTTAACCATCTCCCAAATCACACTAACCCCAAAATAAAACACTCCGGAAATAAAAATAAGCAAAAGAATAAAAATAAAGAATTCTTTGAAAATTTATGATAAAAATAATATTTCCAGATGGTGAAAACGTTCTCGAACACTTATCTACCACTTTAGAAATAATTTATAAAATTCAAAAAGAATCTCAAAACAGAAAAAGTATTTCTCTTGACTTAAGTGAAATTCATTGGTTTATCCCTTGTTCTATGATTTTAATTAGCAATAAACTTAAGGAATTATTAGATAAAGGGATAAATATACATTATAAGCCCCCCTTACATAAAAAAGTTAAGCAACATATGGAAAAAATAGGATTCCCATTGGGAGGAGAAAGGGATGGAGGTTCTTATGTTTCTATAAAACATTTTAAAAAAGATGAAAGAAAGAAAAATCAAGTAAATGAACAGGTAAATGACTTGCTTGATTCTATTGAAGGAAAATTACCCTATCAATTTGGAGATAGTATAAAATATATTCTTGGAGAACTTTCAGATAATATCGATGAACATTCAGAATTTGAATATGCTTCTTTGATGGCTCAATACTATCCAAATAAAAAGATAGTAGATATAGCTATTTTTGATAATGGTATTTCAATACCTTCCTTATTCGAAAAACACAAAATTCAATTTAAAAACGATGCTGAGGCAATAAACAAAGCAGTTTCAGGAAAAGTTACAACAAAAAAAGAAGAACAGATGAGAGGTTTTGGACTTAGAACCTGTTCAAACTTGTCTATAGAAGGATTAGGAGGAGAGTTACATATAGTTTCAAGAAATGAGATATTAATCTTAAAATCAAAGAAAGAGCCCATTTTACATGAAATAAAAGAAAATCCTCTCAAAGGAACATTTTTTATTTTAGATTAAAGACTCCAAAAAAGAAATTAGATATTTATAAATTCGTTGAGTAGGAAGTTTTAAATATGTTTGTGAGTTAATATAGATATGAAAATGTCAATATCATTGGCACATGAGTTTGGCGACAATATTTTTACTAGGAGCACAATTTCTAATTTTTTTAAGAAATTAAACTCATTAAAAAATAAAGAGATCACATTAGATTTCAAAGGAATTAAATTTATTTCAAGGTCATGTGCAGACGAGTATTTAAAACAAAAGAAAGAATCACCCAAGAAAATTATAGAGGTAAGTATGTCAGAGGACATATGTAATATGTTTAAAAATGTTAAAAATCAGTATGAAAATACAGGAATTGAAATATCTTTTGAAATTTGTCCAGATCAAGGAGGACTTATTCTAGCTTAAATAGGAGATATTTATACTATATTTCTTTATCCCTATTCTTAACAATCTCCCAGATAAAACTAACCTAAAAATAAACTATCTTTAGAATTTTATCTAAAACTCCAAAAAATCATAAACACCAAGCTAAATAAACAAAAAGGGCCCGAAGGCCCTTGTATCCCATCCAACGCAAATCAAATGAAATACAAATCTCATAAGAAAAGAAAATATAAAAAGTTTTGTGCTAGATGTGGCAAGCTTATAGATGAACATGGTTTATTTGAAAGATAGTGCATGATAATTACAAAACAAGTTTCGAAGATTGTTGAATTTGAATGTTTTCACTTTAAATGCTGGCAGAATTTTCTGAGTGAGAATTTGGAGATGCTGAAGAGAAGATGAGGGAAAGATGAAAAAATATAAATATGGATCAAAACCAAATCCATTTCCTCAACTAGCTCAAATGTTTAATGAGATGTTAGAAAGATATAAAAGAGCGCCCTGGTATAAAAAACCTTTTTGGAGGATAGTTTTTTTAATTATCCTTATAATTATTGCCATAGGAATATTAACTATTCCCAATATGGGGAACGTTTAAAAATGAAAAAAATTGAACATGCCAAAAGTTGGTTTGTGTTAGCAAATCTTTTTATGATGTTAGCAGGATTTATGTTTGCTGCTTCAGGATTGGCTTTTATGGGTTCTATGGAGTCCTTGAATCAAGGTACAAATCTTTTGTTTAAAACACAAGAGATATGTTTAGATAATGTTACAAAATATAATTGTGAAACTATGTTAAATGTAACATCCAGAGTACTTGAAGTTCATTCAATCAATTTTGAATTATGGCCAACATTTCTTGAGATGGGGGCAGTTATATCTATTTTGTCTTTCTTGGCTTGGATTATGGGAAATTATAAACTTTGGAGGATTAAAAATGGATAAACAAATCAAAGAGATGATAGGTACTTTTTTCTCTCTTATAATTGTTGGAACTTTTATAGATATAATGATAAAAGCTATTTCAGAAACCCCAAATCCATTTATCCCTAAATTTCTAATAAATATTTTGGAAGTTATTCTTCCATCTTTTATGGATTCTGTTGGATTGATGTTTACTATAATATGGACTATAATCATCTCTGTTTTAAATAAAAAGTTTAATATCTTTAAATAACCCTCCAAACCACCACCCAAATCTCCTTCCTCACTTCGTTCGTCAGTCGATTCCACCCCACTTCACTTCTTCTCAGCAATCTCCCATATAGAGTCAAAGTATCTTTTGAAATTTTTAGCAACTTCTTCTGAATGGATTAATATGCCAATAGGATTATCTTCCCAGACAGTTATAAGAATAGAATTGCTAGTTATATCAATATTTCCTGGAATTGGAAAATCTACATATCTCTGAATAATTGGCTTAGGAGAATTTCTAATCTTTTTTGCATAATTTGTATCATTTACTATTCCTAGCCATCTGATATTCTTCTTTTTCAGCATAGGAACTATCTTTTTATCATTATAATTTACCCTTCCATAACAAAATTCATACACTTTTTCATCATATAAAGGATCATGCATATAAAAAAATCTTAAAGTAGAGTTTTTCTTTGCTTTATCTAACAAAATATCATAAGCAGTCATTATTCCTTTTTCTCCTGTAAATACTTCTGTTTCCTGAGTTTTCTTTTTAGAAGATTTTAATTGAGGTATTAATTTATCTAATAATTTCTCATTTTCCTCAATCTCTTGTTTCTGTTTTTGTATATGTTCTTTTAATCTTTCTGGTCCTAAAGATTGAAAATATTTTGTTTTCTGCTTGGTTATAAAACTAACTAATCCTTTATCAACTAATCTATCAAGAACTTCATATATTTTTGAATAAGCAACTTTTGATTTTTTTACAATAGGTCCAACAGTGCTGCTTCCTAAATTAAGAAGAGCAATATAAACTCTTGATTCTCCATCTGTCAGCCCTAACTTCTTAAGTTCTTTTTCATACATAATAATATTAATTTTCCAGTATTTTTAAAACTTGCTATTATACCCTCCTAGTGGGGGATATAATATATAAAAACAGGAACTTTCTATTTTCTCTAAATAAAATTAGATTGGAGAAATAAAAAATGAAAGATAAAACAAGAAATAGATTAATGAAAAATTTTGGATTAATAGGATGTGCTGCTGGACTGTTGTTAGAATTATATAGTTTTTCTTTTAATCCATCTCTTGACCAGGTAGATACACTTAAAAAACAGCTTCCTATACAAAAAGAAGAAGTTATAAACAGTCTTGTTTTAAATCAGAAAAAGAAGTATGAAGATTTATCTCAGCAATATAGAGAGATGCATGAGAGATATGAGAATTTAAGGTCAAATGAAAATACAAAAAGAGCAAGATTAAACAAAAAATTATATTTATATGGTGGGTTAGGTCTGGTTGGGTTTTCATTAATTAATTTTTTTATTGGCACTAAAAGAGAATACGAGAGAATAAAAAAACAAGAAAAAATCTAGAAGATATTTCTGAAAAATTAAAAAATATCATAACTTTAAAGTGACTAATTAGGAAAATTTAAATAATCTAATTAATCTACTAAAATATGGAAGTTCGAGCTGTTCCAACATATAGGGAGCTGAAATCCCCTATAACTGCACAAATAGCTTTAACATACAAATGTAATAACAAGTGCAGATACTGCTATAATTCTACAAGAGGCAATCTAAACCATGATTCAGGACTTCTATTAAATGATTCAAAAAAAATTGCAGAGCAATTAATCCAAAATGAAATTTTTGAAATTGTCCTAACAGGAGGAGAACCTTTATTTAGAAGAGATTTATTATTTCCTCTTGCTAGGTATTTTTCTTCAAATGATGTTGATGTTAAGATGAACACAAATCTTGTTTTAATAAATAAAGAAGATACTAAAAAAATAAAAGATTCAAGTATATTAAGTGTATTTGGTTCTTTATCTAGTATTAATAAAGAAACATATAACTATATAACTCAAACAAAAAACTATAACAAAGCAATAAGAGGATTAGAAACATTAATTGAACAAGAAGTTCCAGTAAGTATTAATATGGTTGTTACAAAACTAAACAAAGACCAGGTATATGAAACAGGAAAGTTCCTTCATAAACTAGGGGCAAATGCTTTTTGTGCAACTCCTGCAAGTGCATGCCAATATATGCCAGAAAAATTAGAATTAACAACTAAAGAAGTAGTTAATACATTAGATCAATTAGTTGAATTAAGAGATGAATTTGGAATGAGTGTGGATGTAGTTGAACCTATTCCAAGATGTGTTGTAGAAGATTCAAGAAAATATGAACAATTTTTTAAAAGAGATTGTGCAGCAGGAAAAATGACAATATCAATTGATCCAAATGGAAATGTAACTCCTTGTACACATATTCCTAAAAAATATGGAAATCTATTAACAGATAGATTAGAAGATATATGGAAAAAAATGAGTAAATGGAGAAAAGGAGATTTTGTTCCTGAAAAATGCCTTTCTTGTGCTGAATTAGATATATGTTCTTTAGGATGTAGAGAAGCAGCTAAAATGAAAAAAGGAAATTACAATACTCCAGACCCTTGGTCAAAAGAACCTCAAAAAACCAATAGAAGAATAAGAGAAGACATCAAAATAAATGAAAATCAGAAATTTAAAATACATTCAAAAATAAAATATCGTAAAGAAGGAGATTATTATGCTGTTTATTGTTCAAATAGCCATTCAATTGTTTTAATTAATCAAGATTTTTTCAATTTAATTAAAAATCTTTATTCAAGGGAAAGTTTTAGTATAAATACTTTTTCTCAAGAATTAGGAAATAAACCTATAGTTCAGAACACAATAAATTTTTTAAAAGCAAGAGGACTAATATGTTAAAATGAAAACTTTAGAAATAGAAGCAGATGAAACAACTATTCCAAACATAGAAAACTTAAAAACTACAAGTATCAAAAGACCAGGCAGAGAAAAAGATGACAAAAAACAACAACCATATGGTGTTGTTGATTTACCTGAATATGCATGTGATGCTGAATGTGATAACTGCCATTGTGCAACTTACTAAATTCAAATGCCAATTCATTTTAGAAATCTGCTTGCATTAGATTATAAAGATTTAATTAACGAGAAGTTTAATTATTTAAGAGAGATATTTGATTTCGAACCTGGAGAGATATTTATAAAAATCTTGACATTAGAAGAATTTGAAAAAAATTATTATAAAGAATATAATTCTGAGCCAAAACCATTTGTTGTAGGACATGCTTCTAAAAACGGAAGGATTTTCATACTTAAAAAAGAAGATTTCCCAAAGAAAAACCATAAACAAGAAGAATTTGAAAGAGTTATCTTGCATGAAATAGCACATATGTTTATAAGAAGAATTTTATGGCCAAAAAAAACATATCCATGGATAGAAGAAGGAATCTGCGAATTTCTCTCATTTGGAGATTATCCTTTAAAAATTAAAGAAATTATAGATTTTAATGAAATTCAGGATATTAAAGGGTGGAGAAAACATCATGCTTATCAACAGACAAGAGAATTTTTTAAAAGGCTTTCTGAAAGATTTGGAAATAAAAAAATTGCAGAATTTGTGAAAAAAATAAAACAAAAATCTGAAAAAGAAAGTTTTAAAGAGGTGTTTGAACAAGATTTGGAAGAATTTCAAAAAAAATTCATATCCTCTTTAAAAAATGAAAAAATTACATCATCCAGGAACTCCATGTAATATAAGCAATAGTAAAGAATATTCTTTTTCAGATATTGTTGGAGATAATATTGAAGCTGTTAAATGCACTACTGGATGGGGTATTTTCGCAGAACAAGAATTCTGGGCAGATGATAATGAATTTGAACAACTATCCCAATTCAATATAATTAAAACTTATGTCCCTAAAGCCTTTGATTTAAATAGATGGAGTTTTTATTTTCCAATTAACTTAGAAATTGAATTAACAAAAAACTGCAATCAGAGATGTATTCACTGCTGGAATGAATCAGGAGATGGCTCTTTTTTATCAGAATCTAGTTTAGAAAGAGTTATTGGAGAATTTCGTAATAATGGGGGACAAAGATTAAAATTAACAGGAGGAGAGCCACTTTTATATCCATCTTTTTTAGAATTTTTATATAGTTCTAAAAACAAAGGAATAAGAAATATTGCTCTAGTTAGTAATGGAAGCTTAATTGATGATAAAATTGCTAAAGAACTATCAAGATATATAGATAAAATAAATATAAGTCTGCATGGAGCAACACAAGAAACCCATAATAAAATAACAAGCTCTTCTAATTATTCTAAAACAAAGAATGCAATTGAACTTTGTACCACATATGGAATAGATACCCTAGTTAATTTTACTGTTATGAAGGAAAATATGAAAGATATAGAAGACATATTTAAACAATATAATGGCAAAGACATTAAGATAAGGTTTAATTTATTAATGCAAAGAGGATATGGAAAAGATTTAACAGATATCTCTTCAGATATATCTAAATTAAGAAAACAAATTATCAGATATTCAAAAATATATGATGTTTCTGTAGAAAAAAGTGAATTATACCCTCAAGGATATAATAAAGATATAAATAGTGCAAAATTTTATGGATGCAGTGCTTTAAGAACAGGAATCTATATTTCTTCAACAGGATCTATTTTTCCTTGCAATTTAGCTGAAACAATCCTTGGGAATATAAATAGAGATAATCTTAAAGATATATGGACAAATAAAAAAGCTAAAGAGGTTAGAGATATAACTCTGTGTGATGAAACATTTTGTGAATATATTTGTAGTGGTAAATGTAAAGCAGGAATTATCTAAGAATAATTATTTGATATAACTAGAAACAGAGATTTTCAAGATATTATGGGAACAAGCTAAAGAAAAAATAACCTCCTACACTCTCATTTGTCGCCTTAAAGGGCTCCTCATTTCCACCATCATCTCACTCATAAACTCTCCTACCCCAATCATCCAGGGAGAGAGAAGAGAGATATTTAGAATGGAATAATTCATGGACTTCTTGGGAGATATCTCTGATAGCTTCTTGGTCCTTAATTTTGATAACTGTTTCATAATGAGTTCTAAATCCAGACCAGGTAAAATTTGCAGAACCTAAAAAGCAAATTTTATCATCAATTAAAAATATCTTTGAATGAATCAAATTTGTACTCCATGGTTTTTCTCCTGAATGTGAGTCAAATATTCTTATTTTAAATATGGAATAATATTCAAAAGAATATTCTTTGATAAAATACTGATAAATAAAAATAATTAAGATTAAAATAAATAAAAATATAGAAATGTAAACAACTGGAAAAAACAAAACAGAAAATCCAAGTGTAAAAAGCCCTATCAAAAAAATGACTATTGATATTGTTTTTAAATTTCTTTTTACATGTCTTGCTTCTGGTTTAGAAATTTTTTTCTGCTTTATTATCTTTGAATCATCAAAAGAATACATAGAGCCAGGTTCTGTAAGATTATCTGAAGTAATCAAAGTAATCTTTATACCTTTTTTATTTAATTTAACTAATTCATCTAAATATGTTGAAGAAAGATAAGGAGAAACAATTTTAACAGATTTTTTAGCATTTTTTATCTCTTTTAATATCTCTAAACCATCTCCTCTGCCAAGATATATCTTATCATTCCTGCTATATGTTCTCATAATATATAATAAATTCCAAGTTATTTATTATTTACTATGATCTTGATTATGTTTTTTCATCTACCTCTCTAAATTTCAAGATTAGTAGTCAATATATGCATCTTTTAATCTTTTCCAAATAGTCTGTGTATCTGGGTCATATGAATCTCCTTCAAGAGGATCTCTGATATCCAGCCCCTGATTTACGATAACCTCTCCTTTTTTAACACTTAAAGAAGAATAATGAAATATCTGTCTAAACATTATTGCCTTTTTCCCTTTAAATCCATTTCTTAAAACATATGCAACTTCTAAGGTTTGGGAATCTGGTTCATTTTGATTTATAAGAACATAAAAATGTCTATCAAACCTGTTTGTTTGATGAGGAGGACAATCAAAAGAAGGATCTTTATATCTTAATGAAACAATATCATCTCTTTGCAGTTCTTCTAATTTATTTATTTTTTTTAATTTACGTTTTTCAACTTCTTTCTGAATCTGTTCTAAATCTGGAAAGCCCATTTATTATTAGGAACTCTTTTATTTATAAGAATTTATATTCTTAGAAATATATTTGTATAATATAACTGAATAATATCCTATCTAAAACAACTTGACAACCTACCTCAATTATAAGCACTTGCAATTAAAGGGGAAACATATTCAGATTTTTTTAAAGGAGGAAGTTCCTGTATAAATGTATTATTGTTCTTATCTGTAAGTTCTAAATTAATAAATCATATATTTCTCCATTCATCATATTTTGCATTAACATTTTTAAGATTTGATAAGAATTTTTTTGTCAATTCTTTATTCTGTTTTCCTAAAAATATAGAAGCATCAAAAATCTCCAAACCCACGATACTTCTTTCTTTATTAATATCTATATTCATAAATTCAGTAAATTCAATTGTTTCTTCTGGAGCCATATCTGAATAAATTGTCAGAACATCATCTTCAATATTATAATGGAATCTGATTTTCATATTCAAAACCTTTTTCTTTAAATTCATTAATCTTTTTCTTTACCTCTTCTGAATAATCTTTCATAATTCAAAATATGTTTTATATTATAAAAATTTATCTAAAATCCTCTATAAGCAGGGGTTAAGAAAAAAGAAAAATGGTTGAAAATTTTCAGGAGAGATCTCTAAAGAGATTTGGCAGGAGTTCTAATTATTTATGATATTCTCTTTTAAACCGGGGAACAAACTTGCCTGCTCTTTGTTTTCTAATCCTTTCATATTCTGACTGCCACTTTTTAAGCTCTTCTTGATCAGTTGTAGAATACTCTGGTCCAAAACCCCTAGTAATTCCAACTTCATCTAAATTACCATCCCATCCATGATCATAGAATAAAATAGTTCTCCCATTTTCAAGAGCATTTATTCTTACCCCTGTAGGATGTCCAAAAGGAAGTATTACTTCTTCTTGCAATTTCTGTCTGGTATCTAATGGGATTTCAGGATTGCTACAAGATCTTGCTAAAAATCCAATACCTCCAACAACAAGACATAGTCCTGCTACAGGCGCAATTACTTCTGAAGTAACTGTTTTTAGATAATCTCCTATTGTCATTTTTTCCATTTTATCCTATCATATGTTTAGTTTCATCTTATCTGAAAAACATTTTGTTTTTGTAAGTTAAGTCTGTAAAGTTTTGCTTCGCCTCCTAAATCAATTTTTCCATTTTGATTAATATCTGCTTTTTCTGCTGATTCTCGAAAATGTCTTAATTTTTCAATTTCCATATTTTTTTGAATTTCTGATAGTACGATGGCCCTGAAATCTCCTAAGGATGTAATCTGTTTCTTGTTCTGTCCAGTCAAGTACATGTTTCTTACTTAATGTATCTGGACATGATGGTGAGACTGTTTTTAGAAAAATTTCCTGCTCAAGATCACTTACCCTACCATTTTGATCGCCCAAAGCATCTATAGCCCTATAAATTTCTTGCTTTTTTCTCTCCACAGAATGTGGTGGAACATTAGGATCAAGAGGGTCATAAGGTCCTTTCCACACTAAATAGCCTGCTGGGAGCCCGAATGATACAGCAAGAAATGCTATTATCATATTTACCTTGAGCCCTAGTTTATAATGTTTTTGTTTTTCCATTTTGGTTTTATTTAATTTAATTACAATAAAATAGCAACATACAAACATTTAAATATTAGTCGTCATATCTTATGACTACTATGAAAGCAGAAGATTTAATTGATCTTGGATTTAATAAAAATGAAGCAAAAGTCTATCTTACATTAATCAGATTTAGAAAAGCAGATGCACGAGAAATCATCAAAGCTACGAAATTTCATAAAAATATAGTTTATGATAATTTAGGAAAACTCCTTGATAAAGGACTTATTTCACATATAATAGAAGGCAATAGAAAAGTTTTCCAGATTTCTTCTTCACACAGTTTAATAGATTTTTTTAATGAAAAAAAGAAAGAGTTAGATGAAAAAAAGAAAAAAGCAGAGAAAATATCTAAAGAAATAAACACTATTTCAAAATCCCTTCCTCAAAGACAAGAAGCTACGATTTTTAGAGGAATAAAAGCTATAAAAAATTTCTATTATGAAACTTTAAAACAAGGAGATTATGTTGTTTTTGGAGCTCCTCAAGAGTCTATAGATATAATGGGAGAAACTTTCTGGCACAATCATAATATTAAAAGAATTAATAAAAAAATTACTGTTAGAATGATATTTAATCCATCTATAAGGTATCATGGTAAAGAACTGATAAATAAATATACAAAAATAAGGTATTTTGAAAGGGATTTTGAACCATTAACAGAAACACATATTCAAGGAGATATTATTGCTATTATTGTATGGACTCAAGAACCTTTGTTATTTTTAATACAAGATAAATATGTTGCTGATGCATATTTAAGATTTTTTGAAAAGATATGGAAACAAGCTAAGAGTTGAAGTTAAAGAAAAAAATTCTCATCCACATCTTTTGTCCTCAATAAATTTATTTCCTCTTTTATAAACTTTTTAAAAAAATATTTCAAAATAACTTAATTATTTTTAATAAAAACAGAAGGTTTTATCTTTCATTTTTTATAATCCTCATTAGTATAATCTTGATTATACTGTTTATCTCTTTTGATTATAGTCAAAAAGCCAATCCAACTAAGAGATAAATTAGAAGCTGAAGTTAAGAATGGTGAAATTAAGCTTAAGAAAAAATGAAATCTAATTATATGAACATCTATACTATTTAGATTAAACATCTATACTTAAAAGCGAAATGTTTATAAATATTATGATTTTTTAATTATTATGATAAAAAAGAGTAGGTGAATTCTTATGGCAATTAAGCAAATTAAAAAAAACCCTCAGCAGATAAAGAAAGAAATTCTTTCTCATTTAGAATTACAACCTCTTTCTGTTGAGCAACTCCGTAAAAAGATTAAAGATTCTAATTGGTCTACAATAAATAAATATTTAGAAGAACTAAAAAAAGGTGAATTGATTAGAGAAATTGTCTCAACAACAAAAATTAAAATTTATCAAAGAATTATGGGAGATACTTATTTTGATATTCCTATAACAGAAGAACAAAGAAAGAAGTTTCATACATTATTTCATATGATTTTTGAAGAATATAAAAAACAGAACAAAATTCCTACAAAAACTCATGTATCAAAATGTGCAGTATATGTGATAGATAATAAAGAATCTGAATTAAAAGATTTACCAATTGTTTGGTACTTATATGGAATGATGCCTTTAATGGCAATTGATATAACAGAAAAATATCAAAAAGAAAAAACTTTTAATCAGGAGAAAAAAGTTCAGCAATTAATTAGGGAATTTATAAATGGGAATAAAAATAAAAAATCTAGTGAGATCCAAAAAGAACAACATAGAAAATATAAAGAAGATATGTATGTGATTATGGATAATATCTTAGAAATTTTAAATAAACCCCGATTTGAAAATAAAGAATTAAATAAAAAGCTGGATGAATTTTTCATTGCATGTCCTGCAAATGATCCTATAGAAATTTTTGATGCAGTAGATAAAGTAATTTCAAAAATACAAAAATTGGACCTAATGAAAGTAAAGCTTCAGGATTATAGAAAACAAATTTTCCAATTACTAGATGCTCTTTGGAAAATTGTAGCTATTCACCAATTATCTAAAAGTGTTCTGCAACAAAATAATCTAATTAATAAAGAAATCTTATTTGAATTTTATTTAAATGGAGCTATTGAAGATAGAAAAAGATCTCTTCAAGAATCTTTTTTAGAAATGAATTCAATTTACCTAAATGAGCTTGCTCGTTTTGATCCAGAGAGTATAATCCTCTCTGACAAAGCAAAAGATGTAGCAAGGATTATGGAAGATTTCATATAAAATGGAAAGTTTTTTAGATACAAACATTATATTTCATTATTCAAATTATACAAAATTTTCAAGCAGCATTATAGAAAAATGTTATGTTTTTATTACAAATAAAAAAACCTCTTTTATTTTATGTTATGCAGGGTTATCTGAATTAAAAAAGATTATTAGAGATAGGAGCAGGTTATATAAAGCAGTAATAGAAAAAGTCAAGAACCCAAATTATTCTTTAGAAGATAGTGAATTGATTTCAGTTAGGAAAACTAGAGAAGCAAAAAAATTATATAGAAAGTTCAAGGATCAACCTGTAGAAAAAGTGAGAAAAATATTAGATAATCAGAGGAAGAAATCTGAGTTAAGAATTGAAAAATTTATTCAATTTAAGATAGATGAAAAAGTTATACCCTTAGAAAAAATAGATAATTATTTGGTTAATAAAATCCATGATTATATCAACAATCACGCAGATTGTAAAATTTTAACTAGTGCATTACAACTTCAAAAAGAAAGGGATTTATTTTTATTTGTTACTGCTGATAATGACTTTGCTCATAATGAATATGATTTTTTAAAGGAACAATTTGATATTAATTATGCAAAAGGAAATTGGAAGTTTCCAAAATTAAGGAATTTGCTTTCTGATATTTAATTTTTTGAGTTATTATGGAAACAAGCTGAAGTTAAGAAAGGAGTTGGAAGCTAAAGAAAAAATAAAATTAAATTTTTGAATTACATTCAGCACAATATTCTGCAGTTATTTTTAACAATTCTCCCTGTTCATCATAAAAAGTTCCTATAAATTCCCCCGTAGCCCATGGGTTTCCTTTTAATGTCAATATTTCTTTTTCATAAGCTCTTACTTCTAATGTTAATTCTGTATCTGGAGGGACCAATCTTCTTGGTTCTATAAGTATCCTGTTCCTTAATATTCTGCTTCCATAACCATTTATTTCAGCCATTATATGAACAGCATTCCATAAAGCAAAACAGCAATCTCCTGCATTAACATGTGGTCTTTCCATATATTTTTTATTTCTATCTGCAATAGAAGGGTTTCCCTGGGGAATAAAATTTACATTTCCTAAAAAACTCATATTCCTTCCTTCTCTTTCATATCTGGCTTTTCCAAATAAATAATGGGGCCTTGGAGTTCCTTCCATAACTTCAACAACATCAATATCTTCTAAAGCTTGGCCTTCTCCACATAATTCAATTGCTCTTAATTTCATAAAATAAAATTAATTTATAAATATTTAGAACTATGTTGTCATTAAATAACAACATTTAAATAATTTAAGGACTAAAAAAAGAAATGGAAAAAGAATTAAAAGAATTTGGACTAAAAGATAATGAGGTAAAAATCTATCTTGCTTTGTTAAAGGAAAAATTAGCAACAGCTTCAAAACTTGCTAAATCTGCTAGAATAAATAGAACAACAGCATATCTTGAATTGGAAAATTTGATTAAAATGGGTTTGGCAAGTTATATTATTAAAGATTCAAAAAGATATTACCAGGCAGCTTCTCCAGATAAATTAGTTGAAGTTTTAAATGCTAAAAAAGAGAAGATTAAATCTATTATTCCTGAACTTAAATGCTTACATAAAGATACAGAATCATTTAAAATGGAAATATTTGAGGGAAAAGAAGGGATTAAGACTTTTTATCAAGACATTCTAAATACAAAACCAAAAGAGATTCTTGCTTTTGGAGTAACTGGTAAGGCGATGGAAGTTTTAGAATTTCATTATCCTCATATAGTTAAAAATGCAACAAGATTAAATATTAAAGAGAGGGCTCTCGCAAATATATCTTCTAAAAAAATCATGGAAAAACATCCAAAATCTTCTTTAAAGGTAAGATATCTTCCTAAAAAATATGAAGCAAAAGTAACTACGATAATTTATGGAGATAAAGTATCTATACAATCTTTACAAAAAGATAAAATTTATGTTACAATAATTAAAGATAAAAATCTGGCAGATTCTTATAAGAATTATTTTGAATTTATGTGGGAACGAGCAGAGAGATAAATTTATCTTCTCTCTGCAATTCTATCAACTTCACAAGCAGTAGGACAATCTAAATAAGCTCTATCTGACTCATCTTTTAAAGTCCAATATTTCAGATGATCTGAAGCATATCCAAGAATCCAGGCACCCCTATAAATAGATTGAGAACCACTTTCATTATAGAATTTTGCTTGATCTCTTGCAAATTCTCTAAGTGAATCTCTTGCTAATACGACTCCTTGTTTTCTTCCTTCTTCATATCCTATTTTCTTTCCTTGTTCCTGCCCTTGAACACTTCCTTTATTATAAGCAATTGGGGCACTTACTGCACTTCCAATTCCTGTGCCAGCAGCAACTAAAGAAGCTGCAATTCCTATTCTCTTTAACAAGCTTAGGTTTTTTGTTGATTTTCTTTTTTGTTTTTCCATTTCAACCTCCTATTTATTTAGTTACTATGATATAGTAAATACTATATTTAATAATTTGCTGTCCATTTTGGACGGCAATAATAAGATTTATAAACTTTAATAAACTAACCTATTTATGAATATAAGATATGTTTTAGAAGCTTTTGGACTTAGTGAAAAAGAAACCACTGTATATCTTGCACTTCTCCCTCTTGGAACAGTAAAAATTAATGAGATTGTAAAAAAGATAGGATATCCAAGATCTACTGTTTATCATATACTTGAATCTTTAATAAATAAAGGACTAGTTGCAAGTATAGTTAAAGAAAAAGTAAACCATTATACAGCTACTGAACCTGAAAAATTGAAAGACCAGTTAATAGAAAAACAGAAACTTATAGAAGCAGCTCTTCCAGAACTTAAATCTTTAAAAAAATTAATAAAAGAACCTTCTAGTGTTGAGATTTATGAAGGATTTAAAGGAATACATACAATATTAGCTGATTTGGTTAGAGTGAAACAAGAAGTTTATTATTTTGGAGGTTATAAAAAATCTCTTAATGTATTAAAACATCTTCCAGATTATGTTAGATTATCAAGAATAGAAAAAGGTATTAAAGCTAAGATGATATATGATCCTACAGATGAACCAATTCTTCATACAAAAAAATATCAAGAAGTTAGTGAATTAAGATTTTTAAAAGATTTTGAAGATTTTCCTGTAATGATTTTTATATATGGGGATAAAGTTTCAATGTTCAGTTTCAAGACTGATTTAGTAGGAATTATTATAAAGAATAAAGACTTCACAGAAGCTATGAAAATGATATTTGAGATGTACTGGAAAAAGGCTAAACCTGCTAAATTTACTCAAGATGTTAAATTAAAAGATTTAGGTAAGAGATAAAATGAAGAAAAAACTAATAACAGACTGTGGAGTTATAGGAGCTGGTTTTGCAGGAATAACAACAGCTCTTGAACTAGCAGATGCTGGTTTTAGTGTAAATATATTTATCAAAAATAAATTGGATGAAGACTGCAACAGTTATCTAACAGCAGGAGGGTTAACAGCTGTTCCATCAATAAATAACATCCCTTTAAAGGGAGATTCATTTAAAAAACATATTCAAGATACTTTAGAAGCTGGAAAACATCTTAATAATAAAAACATAGTAGAGTTCTGTTCTAAAAATTTCTATCCAAAAGTTATACAATGGCTTATTAAAAAAGGAATTAAATTTGACAAAGCTCATAACTCTGATTTTAAATATGACCTTCATAGAGAAGGAGGACATTCAGCAAATAGGATATTCCATGCTGGTGACACAACAGGAAAAGAAATAATAAACAAATTAAGAAAACTTGTAAAAAAACATCCAAATATAAAAATACATGAAAACCACATGGCAATTGACTTAATAACAAAAAACAAAATTCTAAATAAAAGACCAAGAGGAGAATCAAAACCAACATCAAAAGATGAATGTCTGGGTTTTTATGTTTATGATATAGATAATAACTATGTAAAAACAGTTTCATGCAAAGGAACATTTATAGCAACTGGAGGACTAGGAAAAGTTTTTTTATATACAAGCAATCCAGACATAGCAAGTGGAGATGGATTTGCTATGTGTTATAGAGAAGGAATTGAACTAGCTAATATGGAATTTATACAATTTCATCCCAGTGTTTTTTATGATGAAAAAGCTGATACAAAACAAAGAAGATTTTTATTAACAGAAGCACTAAGAGGAGCAGGAGCATTTTTAAAACTAAATAAACATTCAAAAAAAGATTTTGTTCTCAAATATCATAAACAAGGTTCAAAAGCAACACGTGATGTAGTAACAAGAGCAGAAGATTTAGAAATGAGAAAAAACAATTTAAAACATGTCTGGTTAGACTGCACAAAAATTTCTAAGAAGTCTCTTAAAAATGATTTTATTAATTCATATAAATTCTGTTTACAAAAAGGAATAGATATTACAAAACAGCCAATTCCAGTAGTTTATGCTGTTCATTATTCAAATGGGGGTGTTTTAGTAAATAAAAAAAGCTCAACAAACATACAAAACTGCTATGTAATAGGAGAAACTTCATACACAGGACTTCATGGAGCAACAAGATTAGCAAGTAATTCAGCTCCTGAATGCATATTATTTGGAAGATTAGCTGCTAAAGATTTTTCAGAAAACATAAAAAAAGTAAAAACAAATCAAAAATCCAAAATAAAAATTCCTTTATGGAAAACAGGAAAAGCAGTAGAAATTAAAGATAAAACAACAATAGAATATTACTGGGAAACAATAAGAAAAACAACAACATCTTTATGTGGAATAGCAAGAAACAAATCAAGATTAACAGCAGCTAAAGAAGTATTACAAGCTTTAAAAAAAGATATAAACAGATTTTACTGGAAGTATTATGTAAATAAAGATTTTCTAGAAGTAAGAAATATCATTGATGTAGCATTGATTGTTATTGAAAGTGCTTTAGCAAGAGAAGAAAGCAGAGCTTGTCATTTCAGAGAAGATTTTCCATATCAAAAATCCAAATTTAAAGGTGTAACAGTTATAAAAAATAATAAAAAACCAAAGATAAAAAAGAGTAAAAAATGAAGAAAAAGAAAAAACTAAAAGATATAATTAAATCTACAGATAAACCCTCAAGAGAATGATGTTATGTAAAATTTCCTGGACAAGAAATGCAAGATATGACAATAGATTTAGATGAAATTAAAGGATTTTCTAGAACATTTCTTAAATATCAATATTGAGAAGGTTTTAAAACTAAATTCCTTACATTTCCTAATAAATGAATGATTAAAAACAAGCAGAAAAATACCAAAATAAATAATCAATCTGAATTATAATCTTTATAAACTTTTAAAACAAAATCTCTAAAACTATCTCTTTCATCCCATATTGGTTTAATTTTTTCTTTTACATCTGAAAGCCAAGGATAAAATTTTTCACTGTTATTTTTTTTAGGATTTTTATCTAAATAATCTAGATTTTCATTTTCTAATAATATAAATTCAGGCAGTACCTCTGAAACCTGCCATTCTTTGAATTGATTAAACTGTTTATTAGCTAATTCAGGCATCTTATGTAAAAGAGTTTCATAATGCAGATGTAGTAATTCTTCACCAATTATCATTAAAACAAAATCATCTATTTTCTCTATTTTGTCAGGAACATTTTTAAAACCAAGAACAATATCTTTTTTAAGACAACAAGAACAGACAACATTATTTATAAAACAAGTAATTTCTTTTTGATAAAATTTTTGTTCTGTTAATCTTTCAATTTCTTCTATTATTTTCTCTCCATCCTGTTCCCATTTTTCCTCTAGTTTATATTTTAAAATATCCAAATTTTTAGGAGTTGTTTTAATTATCTCATCAAATAGTTCTTTTTTAAGTTCTTCTGTTAATTGAGAATTTGTTCTGATTTTTTCTTTTATCTCTTCTGGAAATTCTATAAATATTAAATTCGCATCTACTCCTTGAACATTTCCTATTATTGCATTTTTAAATTCATGAAAAATCCATTCAGCAATTTGTTCTGGTTTTGCAATTTCAAACTTTATTTTTACCATCTTACATAACCTTACTACTTTAATCTTTTTAAAGTTTTAGAAGTTCTCTTTATATAAAGAATCAAGCTAAGAGATAATCTCTCGCCATCTACAAATATACTAAAATTTAACAAGAGTTTAGGAATAGTTATACTAAAATTAAACTACAGTTTAATAATAGTAAAATTTATTTTATTGATACAGGATTAAGAAATTATATAGCAAGAGAATTTCCTAATGAAGTCAGTGGAAAATTATGTTGTTTTAGAATTATTAAAGCTAAATTTTTCTCTAAAATACTGGAGAACAAAAGCAAAATCAGAAGTTGATCTTATAGTATAGCTGATTAATATCATCCCTATAGGAGTCAAGATAACTGCTAAAAAGAAGATAAGAAGAAGTTTAAGAAATTTTATTAAAGAATATAAACCAAAAAAAGCAATAATTGTTAATTATTCTGGATATAATCAAATAAGAAAGATATTAGGATGTAAAATAATCTTCTGGAGTGTTTTAAATCTTAAAAAACATATAAATTAAAATATATAAAAACTTAAAAGCTTCATAATCTTTTTAATAATATTAAGGGAAAAAGAGTTCTGATAAAAAGGTAAAATGAATAAAAATAGAAAATTATCTGTATTGGTCATTTTATTAGGACTTATAGTAGTTGTTTTAAATTTTAATCTTATATTTTTAATATCTGAAAAACAAAATAATAACTCAGATTTAAAAGAAAGTTCTTTTTTAAAAGAAAAAGAAATAATCTATAAAAACCACATATTAGATTCAGAATCTAAACTATCAAATAATTATGAAGATAATAAAGGACATTCAGATGAAAATTCATACACCTCATCAAGTTCTTCTAATGATTGTGACAATGGTGCTGATAATGAAGATGATAACGAAAATAGAGTCAATGAACAAGATAAACAAACAAATACAATAAAATCTTCAAATATCCCTGAATTTCCTAATTTAAAAACAAGCAAGATAAAAAATTTATCTGTTAATATCTCTTCAAATCAGGACAATAACCAAATAAGCTGGCTGATTTCACAACAAAACACCATAACAGGATTAGTAGATAGTTATCAAGGAGATGGACAAAATTATGCTTATACATATGACCAAGCTCTAGCAATTATAGCATTTACAATAGCTAATAAAACTGAGGAAGCTGAGTTAGTTTTAGATAAAATGCAGCAACTACAATTAGCAAATGGAGCATGGTATCAATGTTATGATTTTCAAACAGGAAATCTAGGACATTATGGATGTAATTTTTATCCAACAGGAGATATATCCTGGATGGTTATGGCAATAAATTTTTATGAAAAGCAAACATCTAATAAAGAATATAGCAATATGGCAAATAAAGCACTTGTTTATCTTGAAAATGTAAGAAATACAAATCCTTTAGAAGAAAAATATGGCTCTTTAGATTTATGTTCTGGAACAGAATGCCAATATCCAGATGCAATAAGTAGTGAAAATAATTATGATGCATATTCTGCTTATTTTTATAGAGGAATATTAGAAAATAATCATTCTTTTATTAAAAAAGCAAATCTTATTAAAGAATATATTATAACAGAGATGTGGGCTCCTTCTCCTGAATCAAATGGTCCTTATCATAATGTCGGAGTTTTCTGGGTAGGATATAATGATTTTGGATGGTATACTGATCCTCAAAGCTGGGGAGTTCTAGCATTAGGTGAAAATTATTCTTTAGCATTAGAATGGCTTTATTCATATGGATATGGTTATGGAAGTACACGCCACACTCAAACTTATAATGTAAACAACCAGTTATATGATGGTTTTGATTTCTGGACTAAACCAGATAAAAATTCAATATGGATAGAAGGAACAGAAGGAGTTGCAGCAGCATATTATTTTATTGGAGATAATGAAAAAGGAAATTATTTTCATAATCAGACAAAACAATTAATAAGTTCAAATGGAGGAATAATATATTCTTTTTCACAGATTAATCCTTCTTCTATCCGTTATCCAGATAATTTTAGATATAATTCAGTTGCTTCTACATCTTGGTATTATTTTAATGAAAAAAAGATTAATCCATTTAAACTTCCAATCCTTGTTAAGTTTAGAACAAGTAATACTTCTTATTCAGCTAATACAAAAATATCTATAAATGAAAATTGTGATGGAGATTTACTTTCAATACATTCATCTGACTTATTTATTGTTAGTCATAAATCTTGTGGAGATTTATATGGTTTTAATAATACAGAAAAGATAATTGAAAATATTCCTTATACAGGAGGAATGTTTGGAGGATTATGGGAATGTTCCTCACCTATAGATCTTTATAAATATTCAGAAGGCTATTATGTCTGTTGTTCAGGTATTAATGCTGGCTCATTAGCCAGACCATATAAAACTATTACAAATGAAACAGAAACTTCAGAAACAATAGAACAAGAAAAAGAATATTTCTGTTAACTGCAAGTTTGGAAATTCTTGCTTTTAAAAATATAAACTAAGTATGTAATAGTTAGAGCAATTAGATAAATCATGTAAAAAAATGGAAACCAGGAATTTACCAAGTTGGATTTAAACTTCTTTCTCAGACAACTAAAAAAGAATTAATTAGAACAGCTATAAAAAATGCAAAACAAAATAAATCAGATATGAGTATTGCAAATAATCTTGAATCTGACATTGGAACAAGATTGAATATGACTTATATAGTTAAATATACATATTATAAAAAACAAAAAATAATTGCAGTTTCAAGAAGAGAGCTTCCATCAAAATTAGTTGAGCAAGTTCATGAAAATTTTGAATCCAAGAAACAAAAGCTAATATGAAAGATTGATTATTTTAAGTTTTTATACTTGCTAATCTATCAGGACTCATTTTTCTAACATCTTTAATATCTAATTTGCCTATCTTTAATTGACAAATTAGCAAGACCAAGTTATACAATTGCTTTTTATTCTTATAAATAACCTAAATTTGAATAAACCTTAGAAAAACTGAGGTAAATTTTCCATTCCAAGATATGAAAGCCCAGCTATGATAAACATTAAAACAATATTTCCAAACAAAAGCAATGGAAAGATTTTTTTAAATGAATAATGGAATATTCCTAAAGATGTGAGAATTATTTCATTTGGAAAAGGAGTAAATGAAAAATACAAAAAAGCTAGGATAGGAATTATTGCTTTATGTTTATTAATTTTATTAAAGAAATTATTAATTTTCTCCCTAAAATCTAAAGAAAAGATATGTCTTCCAGAATATCCAAGATAATAATAAATACTATGGCTTATAGTTATAGAGATTCCTCCAACTAATGTTAAAAAAAAGATATTTAAACCTCCTGAAGAAAATGTTATTAGTGAAGTATAAAAAGGAGCAGCAATTAAAGAAGAAAAACCTGCTGAAAATCCTAAAATAGCTAAAACTAAATAAGAATTTCTAGCTCCCAATATATCAACAATATTTTTAGGACTTAGATAATAAATAAAAACTACCCATAAAATCAAGAATAATAATATCCCTAAGAAAATTAAACATCTTTTTATCCTCTTTTCCATACATTATCTATAAAAATACCTTTTAAATATTTTTACAAGATTTTCTAAATTATGAGGTTAATAATATGTTATTTAAAACAAGATAATTTATAAATCTAAAAAATATATCTAAATATGGCAATGTTTGAATCAGATTTTAAAAAATATATATCAAGATTTTTAGGATTTTTAAATCAAAAACAAATAAAAGGAACAGAAGATTTAAAAAAACTTAAAAAACAGGGACAGCTTCCAGTTGAAAAACAAGGATATATAGAAATAAGTGAATCTCCTTCTGAAGGAAATACAAGTGCTGATGTTATAAGTTATACTGTTCCTGGAAAACAAAAAGAACAAAGGCTAATAGAGATTCTAATAAATAATGATAGAAAATATAGTAGCATCTTTTTAAAATATAATAAAAAATTGGAACAATACAAAGTTCTTGTAGATAGTCAAACAGAAAAATCTATACTTCAAGTTAAAAGATTAGAAGGTACTGATTTTGGAGCTATTAAAAACGAATTAGAAAATCTGTTGGAATTATCTTAATTGTCTTTTAGAACTAAAGAAAATATACCTAATAATTGAAATGTTCCCTATAATTTTTTCCATCCTATAAGTTTCCTCATAAATATAAACTCTAGGAGAAAGCCTACAAAAATCTTCATCACCATCTCATCGGGCTTAAACAGGAAATCCTTGCAGGATTTTCCCAAATTTTTCTTTCAGAAAAAAATCTCGAAGTTGCTTCGTTCCATTCAGGCTTCCCAGGTTGTTTAAGCCTTTTTCTTAGCCCCAAACCAAAGGAGAAAGTCTGCAAGGCGTTACCAAATCGAAGGAGTTTTTTCTTCTGCGTTAAGAAAATTTTAATCTCTTACCTTAAAATGGGAAGCGCGCGCTTTTTTGTTTCTTTTTTTAAAAGAAGACGACACTTTTCCTTTTTTAGTATCAATAAGCAGAATCTAATCTAAAACTATATCTAGAACCATCACTACTAAATAATCCAATAAGATTATCTTCCTCGTTTTCTCCAGTTATTGCACAAGTATATAATCTTGATTCATCTTGATTAAATGCCTCAACATTTACAGATTCTAAAGAATATCCATCTAAAAATTCTTCTGTTTGTTTTTTTATTTCTGTTTTGTTTAATCCTAAAGAGGCAATTTCTTCTTCAGCACTTTTTCTAAATTCAGGATTATAATAATATTTTTGATAAATTGAACAACTCAAAACAACTAAATCTTTATACATTAATGAATTCTGTAAATTAGGCTCAATATATTCCTCGAATGCCGAACGAATTCTTAAAGTTGCTGTTTTTGCTTCAATATCTCGAGTTGCATCTATGACTATATTTCCATCCTTTAAGTTTAAAGTTGTTTTAATTTCAGAACTAGAATCAGTTGAGGTTGATTCATAAAAATATAAAAAATAAAAAACAGGAACAGCAATTAAAATTGCTATGATAAAAATTGTGAGAATAACAATTTTTTTACTCATCTTCTAAAACCTCGATTTCCAAAGTTTCTATATAACTTATGTGTCCTTCAAATTTCCAAACTTCTTCTCCATTTTCCTTACTAATTTTTCTTAAAGTATTGTCCCATCCTGCAGAGTAGACATAATCTTCATCTACAACAATCGCTTTAACTCTATTTGTGTGTCCTTCAAATTTCCAAACTTCTTCCATAGAAGTTTTATTTATCTTCACTAGTGAATTTTGACCGACTCCTGCATAAATATAATTTTCATCTAATGCTATTGAATAAATAGATTGACTTCTAAATACTTCTGAAAATCCTAAAACACCTTTTCCCGTTTGAGCATCAACTTGCCTTATTGTTCCGTCAGATGAACCAGTATAAACATAATTTCTATCTACAACTATAGTATTAATTGGATGGCTATGCTCATCAAATCTCCAGATTTCCTGTCCATTATTTTTATTTAATTTTACTAAATCAGAATACCCTACTCCCGAATACAAATAATTTCCACTTATAGCAATAGGTTGGCTATAAGGATCTTTATCAACTCTCCAAACTTCATTTCCAGTTGATTTATCTATCGCGATTATTTTACCTCCAACCACTAGATTGCCCTCTTTAATTTTGACGCCTACATAAATCCTATTTTGGTCTAAAGCCATACTTTGAGGGGTTCCAGACAAACTAAATTTATTTATTTCATTCCCAGAATTTTTATCTACTTGCCTTATTGTTCCATCTGTTCCTGCTATAAAAATTATATCTCCATCTAAAATTATTTTCCAAGGACTATAATATTGATAAGAACTATCTGCTTTAAAGCTCCAAATTTCTTCACCTTTAGATTTATCAATTTTCCTTAATGTTCCGTCTTGTGCGCCTGTATAAATAGATTTTTTTTCTCCTGTAAAAATATATTTGTAAGCAAAAAAACCTCCTACTATTAAGATTAATAAAATAGCTATTAGAAAAATTATCGTTGCTGAACCTCTTTTTGAAGTTATCATTATAATAAACAATAAATTTGATATATTTAAATAACTATCGAAAAGTGCCCATATAAATTAGAAAAATTTGGGAGAGCGAAGTGCAACGAGCGAACTCTTTAAGCCCTGTTAAATCCACCGACGAACGAAGTGGGGAGAGTGCAACGTGCCCGA
>CAYMES010000018.1:0-26242 GCA_964389765.1 Candidatus Woesearchaeota archaeon | reverse complement strand
ACTTTGATTTTACTAAATTATTTTAGGGGGTGACATATGTCACCTGGTCGCACATTCTTAAATTTATCTATCGTTTATTAAAGTTATTTTTCATAATATAAATTTTTTTAAATAAAGAACTTTTTATTTAAAAATGGCTATGCTAGATAGATTAGATAGCGGAGATTTGTTAATTTCTCCTAGTAAAAAAAGACAAGCAGATTTATGTTTTATAATTTCTAATAGTGGTCAATCAGGCATTTCTATTAAATTAAATTATGAAAAAAGCAATCCTTTTTTTCAAGAAGAATATGGAGGATATCTTGAAATGAATGGGGGAATAGATCTTAATGCAGTTTTAACAGGATTTATGAGAAATTTAAATTATATTTCTGAAAGAGATCCTTTTTCATTAGAAATAAAAGCTAGGAATTTTAGCATTCCAAAAACAGAGTTATCTCCTCAAGAAGAGATGCTTTCTCATGTTGTAGATGTTTATAATTTAATCTATGAAAAATATGAGGGTAAGTAAAAAGATTATCGTTTTTTAATCTGTTCAATTTCTTGTTTTGAGATAGAACATCCTTTATATTTTATTGCATAAAGAAGAGCATCTAAAAGAGAACCATTCCCCAAATTTATAAGATTTTTTTTATATGCTATATATGCAAGTTCTGAGCTCCTTATTATTTTAAATTTTTTAAAATAAGAATAGTGTTCTTTTTTTGTTTTTATTTTTGTATGAAGTTTTTTTTCCATTAATTTATGAAGGTTTTCTGGACTTTCACATAACATTCTAGTTGTTCTTTCATCAATAACAATAAGATTTTCTATATTTTTATTTTGAAGAATTTCACTTAAAATAAGGCAAGAAGCTTCTCCTCTATCTATAAGATGAATAGGCCTTTTAGAAAAGAATATATGATTTGCTTTTCTTAATATCTCTTTTGTTTTGTGTTTTATTTCTGAAGAATTTATATGAAGAGATTCAGGCATTTCTATAATTTTTTTATTTAAAAGTTCCTGGATTTTTAATCCTCCTAGTTCATATTTTTTAATTTTTAAAGGGTGTTTTATTGTTTCATATTCTACATCTGAAGTAATAAGAAATTTTCCTCCAAATTCTTTTTTTAGTTTTTCAATTATATAAAGAACTCCATTCATACTAAAATTAATCAAGCTTCCTGAATCAAATATTATTGCTTTTTCAACCATTTTAAATTCATGTTTTTTTAAAGATATCTTCTGCTAATTTAATTCTTTTTTTAATAGGCATTGTAACAGATAGGTTGACATCAGATATTCCTGTTTGTCCTGCATATTCTGCAAGTTCCCATAAAGTTATACCAAGGATTTTAGATGTTTGTTGCATAGATATTCCATGTTCATAAATTCTAGAAGCTTTGTTAATTTTTGCTTTTCTAAATACATCTTTAATATAGTTTTTTAATTTTCCTGAAAGTTTGTTTAGATGTTTTCTTATTTCTCCTATATGCATTCTAAAATTTTCAATGTCATTATTTTGCAAGTCTTGAATGGATTGATTAATGCTTTTAATGTAATTTTCATAAAATTCAGGCCACCCTTTATATTTGGTATACCTTTTTCTTTCTATGATTTTACTTAAAGAATAAATTAATACTGCAATTGTAATGCTGTCAGGGTCTTGTTCTATAGATGCTGTATGTATTGTATGATTACTGAGATTTTTTAATTTCACAGCATCTTCATTTTTTACAGCATTTTTAGCATTTTTAAGAATCCATAGTAGATTTTTTCTTTCACTAATTTGCCCATAACCTTTGTTTTCTTTTTTTTGTTTTGTTTTCCACCTTTTTTTAGTTTTTCTGCTCATATTTAGATAAAAAGAGTTAGTTATTTAAATATTCTTGTCTAATACTTTTTATGAAAATACTGTTAGATGCAAATTTTCTTATTTATTGCGCAAAACAAAAGATAGATTATATGAGAGAAATAGATGAGATTATGAAGTATGGATATGAATTATTTATTGTAGATAAAATAATGCAGGAATTAAAGAATCTTAGAGATAAAGCAAAAAAAGCAAGAGATAGAGATTCTGCTAACTTAGCTTTAGATATTCTTGAAAATTATATTAAAAAGCATAAAGTTCAAGTTATTAAGACAAAAGAAAGTAAAGATGGAGATGAAGCAATGATAGATTTTGTTAATAAAAACAAAGAAAAACAAGAGATTAGTGTTGCAACTGCTGATAAAGAATTAAAAAAGAAGCTAAAAGGAAAAGCAAGAATATTAACAATAAGAAATAAGAGATATGTTGAATTGATATAATTATATAATGGTAAATTAATAAAAAGATTTATAAATGGAAAATCTATTAAAGTTTATGGACAATAAAAATTTTCTAGTTCCAGGAATTATATTAACAGGATTAGCAGGAATGGTTTTTGGAATTATAGCTGTTAGTAGAGGATTTGGTTCTAGAAGAGAAAATGATATTTATTCTTTCCAATATCAAGGAAAACCTGCTGTATTAAAACATGAAGACATAAGATGGGGTCCTGATAGATATTATATATCTCTTAGTGAAAAAGAGAAAATTTTTAGAGGAACTTTAATAAGTGATGATTATAAAAAAATTAGTGTAAATACTCTAAAGGATAAGGCAGAATACGATATAAGAGATGCTCAGGAAGTTCCAGAATTAAAAAGATTAGAAAAAGATTAATTGTAGTAAGATTTATAAATAGCTTTTTTCTGATTTAATTAACTTTTACTAGTGTTAAAATGTTCTATGAAATAGAAATTGAAGATTATATAAGAGTAGAGCCAAAATTATTTGGATTATCTACAAAAGAAGCTGTAGAAAAACAACTTCAAGAAGAATATGCAGATTATCATGATAAAGAACTTGGAGAAGTAATTGGAGTTTTAGAAGTTGGTGAAGTTGGAAAAGGAATAATAATTCCAGGAGATGGAGCAGCTTATTATAACAGTACTTTTAAAATTTTAACTTGGAAACCAGAAATGAATGAATTAGTTTATGGAGTTGTAAGTGAAATAACAAATTTTGGAGCTTTCATGAATCTTGGAATTATGAGAGGACTTATTCATATAAGTCAGACAATGGAAGATTATGTAAGTTTTAGTAAGAGTAATGTTTTGACAGGAAAATCAACTAAAAGATCCTTAAAAAAAGGAGATGCTTGTTTAGCAAGAGTAGTTGCAGTATCTTATAAATCAGAAGAACCAAAAATGGGATTAACTATGAGGCAACCAGGATTAGGAAAATTAGAATGGATTAAAGAAGAAAGAAGACAAGCAAAAGAAAAAGAAGGAAAAGCTAAAAAAGAAAAAACAAAAAAAGAGGATAAAAAATAAAAATGGTAAAAAAAGCATGTAAAAATTGCAGAGCCCTTTATCAAGGAGATAAATGTCCTAATTGTGGTTCTGATAATTCAACAGAAAGCTGGAAAGGAAGGGTAGCTATACTTGATAGTGAGAATTCTAAAATAGCTAAAGAATTGAAGTTAGAGAAAAAAGGAACTTATGCAATTAAAGCAAAATAAATAAAATGGCTAAAGGAAAGATTATACAGGATGAAGAGAATTCTTTTTTAAATAGAAGAGAAGTAAAAGAAATTATTGAATCAGATAAAAATCCTACTTATGCAGAAGCTGTAGAAAAAATAGCAGAAGATTTTAAAGCTAAAAAAGAAAATATATCTATTAAATTAGTTAAAGGGAAATTTGGAAGAAAAACTTTTTTAATATCTGCAAATATCTATAAAACTTTAGAAGACAAAGATAAAATAGAACCAAAATATAGAAAAGAATCTAATAAAAAAGCAGAACCAAAAAAAGAACAAGCTGAAGAACAAAAACAAAAAGGAACTCCAGAACAACAAGGCGAGGATAAAGCTGAAGAAAAGAAACAAGATAAATCTGAAAAACAGGAACAAGATAATAAAGGAGAAAAACAAACTCAGCAAGAAGATAAAGGAAAAGCTGCAAGTGACCAAGATAATAAATAAAATTAATAATAAAAATGGCTAAACAAAAAAAATCTATAAAAAAAGGAAAAAAACCTCATAAAAACAAGCCAACATCTCAGAAATGGAAATTTTATAAAATTCAAAATGAGGATGTTTCTAGAGGAAAATACTGTCCAAGATGTGGGCCAGGAGTATTTTTAGCTACATCTAAAAGTGGAGATAAATTATATTGTGGAAAGTGCCATTATACTGAATTTTTAAAAAAAGATAAAAGTAATGAAAAAGAAAATTAAGATAGGTTGTTGATTGTGTATCTTTTTAAAATTTTGTTAAATTCTTCTTCCTTTTTCTTCTAATTTTACTTTCTGAATATGTTGTAAAAAGTGAAGTTAATACCCATAATCCTATTCCTGGAGAAAGATTTATTCCCAATCTTTTTAAACGAGCTAAAGAAGTGTTATTTTTTCTAAATTTTTGATATACTGGATCTTTTATTATTTTTTCTTTTCTTAATGTTTGTATTAAGCTAGCAAATTTTTTTACTCTTTTTTTATTTGGAGAATAGATTTTTGTAATTTTTCTTGTATATCTTCTGACAATTGATTTGAATACAAAGGAGGTTCTAAATGGTCTTTTTCTTCTTGTAATTTTTCTATAAGACGGAGTGTATGGCCATATTTACAAACTATTCTTGGTTTATTCTTAATTTCATAATTTTCTATATCTATACATCCTTCTATAACTCCTCTTGTTGTTAAAGCTAATCCACAAAATATTCCAAAAACATATAATTTATTTTATCTTGTTTTTGCCATATTTTTCTAGAACATCACCTGGATTTTGTTGATATTCCATATCTAAAACTATTATGGATTGATTTTTAAATTTATGTTGTTTGTAAAATATAAATTAAAAAACATTAAATAATGTGGGAAATGAAAATTATTGATTCTATGCCCCAATCATAAGATTGTCTTAGGACTTACTAGAATCTTTTAAATATTAGTAATTTTAAACCCTCGAAGAGGCATTCTAGCGGTAAAAAGATATGCTAGTCCGCCTCTTCTGGGGAAAAAGAGGTGATAATGATATGATGATTTTAGTATTTATAAACTTTTCGGTTATGTTGCAACTAAATAATGACACTAATCTTTTTAAGCATATACCACTTTTTTATTGTTATACTTATTTTATTAAGAAAGAAAGAGTTTATAAATTTTATTATTCTTAAGAGTATATGAGTGTGGATGTAAAAAGTGATGGAAAAATAGATAAAAATAACATGAGTAATTTAGGAGTAGCTACGTCTGATAAAGGAGATAAGGATAAGATTAATCAGGACCAGTTTTATGACTTGCTTTTAAAACAAGAATCAAGCTGGCAGTCAATTATCTACGATCTTATACAGACAGAACAACTAGATCCCTGGGATATTGACTTAGTTATTCTTACTCAGAAATATCTGGAAAAAATCAAAGAATTAGAAGAAGCTAATTTTTTTGTTTCAAGCAAAGTATTACTTGCTGCTTCTTTATTACTTAGAATAAAGTCTGAAATACTTCTTAATGATTATCTTAGATCATTAGATGAGATATTATTTGGGAAAAAACAAGAAAAACAAAAAAGTATAGAGAAAATTGAAATAGATGAATCAGAATTACCTGAACTTGTTCCTAAAACCCCTCTTCCTAGATTTAGACAAGTATCAATTCAAGAATTAATGACAGCATTAGGAAAAGCAATAAATACAGAAAACAGGAGAATAAAAAGGGAAATTAATGTTAAAAGAGCTGAAAAAATGTCTCAGGTAGATATTCCTAAAGAAAGGATAAATATAAAAGACAGAATAAGAAATATATATGCTAAAGTAAGAACTTATTTTAATAAAAAACCAAAAGGAAGGTTAAGTTTTACAGAACTTGCTGGAGAAAAAAGAGAAGATAAATTAGCTTGTTTTCTTCCTGTTTTACATCTTGATAATCAACAGAAAATCTGGTTAGAACAAGAAACTCATTTTGAGGAAATATGGATATTATTATATGATGCTTATAAAAAAAGACAGATTTCTGTGCAAGATGTTAAAGAAGAAGTTGAAGAAATTGAAAAAGAATTAGATGATGAACAAAAAAAGAGATTAGAGGAAATTAATAAAGATTTTGAAAATCCTATAGCTGATTTATTTGATATGCAAGAAGATAATTAAATACCATAGCTATTCATTATTTCTTGAAATAATTTTTTTTGAGATAAGAAACTAGAAGGGGTTATTTTCTTTTTTTCTAAGGTTTTTGTTATTTGTTCGTTTCCATGTTCTGGATTTGGAGCAAGATAATTTTCAAATATTAAAAATGTTGGAACTCCTTCTACATTTAATGGACCTGTTTTATATCCTTTTCTATTATCAAATTGAGGAGATCTATTAACATTAATATAACCTACAGCAATATCTAGAGACATAAGGTTTTGTTTATGTTCTTGGTTTTTCACCATTTTTATTAGTTCTTGTGCTTGTTCTAAAGAAGATCCATCATTCCATTCTGAAAAATATCCTAATACTATTCTTTTTGAACTTTTGATAAAATTCCAGATTTCTTTTTCTAAATCTCCTGTTAAGCAGTATATTTTTCCTGGTTTAATGTCAAGATTTTTAGAATATACTCTAATGTTATCTACTATATTATCAAATATAGGTTTTAATTCATTTTGCTCTTCTTTAGGATATGTTAAAAAATCTGTCATTTTGTTGTTATCTTTAACTTGTATAGAAACAAAAATTATAGGTTTTTTAAGCTTTTTGATTTAGTTTTTATGGTTTTTTAGCTTATTTATTACTTGTTTTTCACTTAATGATTCTTGTTTTCCAGTTTTCATATCTCTTAATTTAAGCTTATTTTTTTTAACTTCATCTTGTCCTAAAAAGATTACATAAGGTATATTTTTACTGTTTGCATAATCTAGTGCTTTTGAAATTGATTTATCAGTTAGTAAGATGGCTGATATGTTGTTTTTTCGTAATTTTTCAGATAATTTAGTAGCTTTTTTATTTTGTTGTATTGAAATTATGAGTATTTGTTTGTTATCTAATTTAATTTTTGCAATTTGGGAAAGTCTTTCTAATCCTATTCCATATCCAATACAACGAATTCCATTAATTAAATAAGCACCTCCTCCTACAAAACTGTTTTTGCTGTTTTTTACTTTTCCTTCAAAAACTGTTTCAGTATAATAAGAAAGTCCTCTAGCAAGAGATGGAGAGAATTTAACATCTAAGCCATATAATTTACAAGATTTTTTTAATTGTTCTATTTCTTGATAAGATTCATATTTTTCAAAATATGATTCTGGTTTTTTAAATAAAGTAATTAGATTTTCTGCTTTGTATTTTTTTAGTTTTTGTTTTATTTGTTTTTCACTTAATTTATCTAATTTATCAATTTCTCTAATAACAGGTTCTTTATGTTTTTCTTTGATTCTCTGTTCTTCAAGTATCTCATTCATAAGTTTTCTATTATTTATATAGATATCAGTTTGAAAACCTAATTTTTTTGAAATGGTATTAATTGTTGAAAGAATTTCAGCATCATCTTTAGTAGTGCTTCCGATGGTATCTACATCACATTGGGTAAATTGTCTAAATCTATTAGCTGAAACAGGCTCATCACGAAAAACAGGTCCTATCTGGTATCTTTTATATGGGAGTTTTTTATTTTTAGAAATTCTTTTAAGAGGAAAAGTTAATTCATATCTTAAAGCAAGTTTTCTTTTGCCTCTATCTTCTAGTTTAAATATATTTGAAACAGCTTCATCATCTTGATTTTCTCCTTGGACAAATTTTCTATTTTCAATTATAGGGGTTTCAGCTGGTTCAAAACCATATAAAGTAAAAACATCTTCTATGATTTTTTTCATTTTAGCTCTTTTCAAAGCTTCTTTTCCTGTGTAATCTTTAAATCCTTTAACTGTCTCGCTTGTCATTTTTCTCTTTTTTTTATTAATCTTATTTAAAATAACTTATTTTATATAACTTGTGTTTTTTTTGTTTTGTTTTTTAGAATTTTATTTTTGTTTATATTTATTATCTTCCTTCTACAATTCTAATAACATCATCAAAATTAAAATTGTAACTAAATCCATTATATTCTTCAACAGCTGTTGGTTTCATAAGAGCTAATTTATTTCTGTTAAAAGAGGGGAATCTGAGAGGTTTGCTTTTTAGTTTTTGTCTTTTTAAAATTATTTCTTTAATTTCAGCAGCTTTTTCAAATTGTTTACATAAATCTAAACTTCTTCTTTTATCATCTGGAAAACTAGAAAGTTTTTCAGCAATTTCTAATGCTTCTTCTGGATATTCTTCATGATATCTTCTTACAAATCCTAGCCCCACATAAACATTCCCTTCGTGATAAAAGACAGCTTTTGCTATTATAGGGTCATCTAATATTTGCCTTATACTTTGATTTATCCCTTGTTTTTTCATCTTTAACTGATAAGCAAGAAATCCATCACACTTTAGTGTGAGGCTGAATTGCTTGTTTTGATTTCTCGCTAAATTTATATTTCTAAGTGAATATGAATCAATGAGCTTGAAGTTAGCTCATTGAACAATAAACACAATGATAGTTAGACTTTTGCTTAAATAAATCTATCGGAGAAAAAAATGCAAAAACAAATACTAATTAGCGAGAGCTATGAGAAAAATCAAAATAAATATGAAAGAGGCAAGCACTATGTGAGTCTGTTGATGTGGCACTTTGAGTGGTGCCCAAAGTATGGATATAAGATGTTTGCTAAAACTAAATACAGGGATTTAGCAATAAGCTGCATAAGAAAAGCAGCTTACGAACATAAAATAAAGATAATAGAATTAGAAGTAATGCCTGAGCATATACATCTTTCAGCAGAAATTCCAGGAACAATGAGCCCAAGCAAGGCAATTACTTAAAGGCAGGTCAGCATGTTTATTTTTTAAGATGCATTCGAAAGCAAGACTTAGATATCTTAAAGGGCACACCTTTAGAGCAGAGGAAAGTTCTGGGCTTCAGTAGGATTTGTTCAAATTGAGCAAGTCAATAATTACATAAAGAATCAAGAAGAGCATCATTTATTAGGAAACTCTGCACTTTAGTGTGGAGAGGATGTCATTTTTTCCATTTTATATCTCCTTAAAAAAACAGGTTTTATTTCCAGTATGGCAAGTAGGTCCTTTGGGTATTGCTTTTATTAGAATAGTGTCATCATCACAATCTATGTATATTTTTTTAACATGTAGAAAGTTCCCAGAAGTTTCTCCTTTTGTCCAGATTTTATTTCTTGTTCTGCTCCAGAAAGTTACCTTACCATTTTTCTGTGTTTTTTCCCATGATTGTTTGTTCATAAATCCTAACATTAAAACTTCATTAGTTTTAGAGTCCTGAATAATTGCTGGAATCAAACCATTCATTTTTTTAAAATTCAGTTTACTTTTCATCTTTCCCTTTTTATAAGGGCGGAAGGAGAGAATCGAACTCTCGTCTTACGGACTTTGCAAGAGATATCACCAAATCTACTTGCCACAACCGTACGTTCTGCCATTAAACTACATCCGCCATAAATAGATTTAATTAATTGCCATATAAAAACATTATTGTCAGAAAAAAATCTTTTTTTTTTGAAAAGCTTAAGCTATAAAAACTTTTTCTAAGAGTATCTGTGGGGATACCCCCATGAATTTATTCTGCTTTCCATGATTGAGATATGAAAATAGTTTTTTTAAATGTTTTTATTCTGCTTTTTTCAGCTTCTGGAATATCTTCCAATTAATTCAGCTTTTTCAGTAATTTTTCCTTTCATAGATTGTTCTAGTTGTTGTCTTGAATCTCCTTCTCGTAAGTTTATTTCTGAATTAAGTGCATATGCTCTAAAAAAATATCTATGCTCTCCACTTGGTGGAGCAGGTCCTCCCCAATTATTTTTTCCAAAGTTGTTTTGTCCTTGTATTCCTGGAATACTGTCTTTTTGTATTATTGTTTCATTGTCATCTATCTGAATATTCCACACTATCCAATGGGTCCAAGTTCCTGCAGGAGCATCTGGATCATCTACAATTAATGCTATTGTTTTAGCTTGTGAAGGAATTTCAGAAATCTCTAAATCAGGATTAATGTTTTGTCCATCAGCTGTATATTTTGAAGGAATCTTTCCATTATTTTCAAAAGCATTGCTTTTTATCTTCATTTCTACCTCCTGTTTTTATTTATTTAATTGATTATCTGAATTTGTAAGATATGTTATAAAAATTCCAATTAGGATTATTAGTATTATTACAAAAATTAAAATAAGCTTTCTCATATGTTAATAAAGATAAAGGTATATAAAAATCTAAGGGAAATAAATTCTTAAAAAGCTTTTTTATCCAATAATCATCAAAGATTATTAATTCTTAAGCTCCCTGGTTAATTTTACCAATTAGCAATATTTGTTGGGTTAAGCAGATTTTGTTGGGTTAAGCAGATATTATATAATAGGATTTCAATAAATTCATCTATAGAATAATTTAAAAACTCATTTTCATAACTTATATATCTTTTATTTTAAAATGAAAATACCAAAACATCCTTATATATTAAAATTTAAAAAAACAAAAGAGATTATTAATCTGATTTCTGATGAAGATAGGGTAAAAAAATACTTAAAAGAGCTAAAGGTGCATAGTTGTGAGATGTATGAACATTGTATAAGAACTAGTTTATTATGTATAGATTTAGGATTAGAAAATAATTTTTCACTTAATGATGTTAAATTAGTTGGTTATGCAGGATTGTTGCATGATTATGGAAAAGTACATATTAGTAAAGAGATATTAGAAAAACAAACTGCTTTGACAGAAAAAGAAAGAGAGAAAATAAAAACTCATCCTAGAAAAACAGCAGAAAATATACATGAATTAGGAGACAGAGTGAAAATATTAATTGCAGGACATCATGAAAACCAATATGAAAAATATCCTAGAACAGGAAAAGATAGAAGAAAAAATAAAAGATTAGGAGATAGAAGAAAATCATTAGAACAATATAAATGTTTGATTCAAGTAGTTGCAGTATCGGATATGTATGATTCTTTAAGAACAAAAAGAGCATATAAAGCTTCAAAAACTAGGGAAGAGGCAATAGATATCATATATGGGCAATTTATAGGGGATGAAAAATATATTAAACAAATATCTACAAGATAGAAAGTAGTAAAATTATTTAAATTATCTTAATTTTTATATTAAATGCCTAAGGAAAAATTCAAATTTTATGCAATCTGGTTGTCTTTAATATGTATAGGAGTTTTTATTTTGCAAGCAGTTATTCCTGGATTTACAGAATTTTTTCTACTTACTCCTGCTGCTTTATCAAGATTAGAGATCTGGAGATTTCTTACATCAATATTTTTACATGGTTCTTTAGTCCATTTATTATATAATTTATTTGCATTAGCTCTTTTTGGAAGCATACTTGAGAAATTTATTAGAGGAAGGAGATTTCTTATTGTTTTTTTTGTAAGTGGGATTATAGCTAATCTAATATCTGTTAATTTTTATACCTCCTCTCTTGGAGCAAGTGGAGCAGTTTATGGAATTTTAGGAGCTTTAGCAGTTATTAAACCTTTAATGATGGTTTGGGCATTTGGATTTCCAATGCCTATGTTTCTTGCTGCTATTTTATGGACAGGAGGTTCTGTTTTAGGAGTATTTATGCCAAGCAATATAGGACATATAGCACATTTATCTGGAATTATATTTGGGTTCATATTAGGAATGATATATAGAAAACCATTTAAAAGAAAAAAGCAAAAAGTTAAAATACCAGATAAATATATGAGGCAATGGGAAGATAATTATATATTAAGAAATTTTTAAGATTTATTTAAAAAGGTAAGAAAAAAATGGAAGAGGTTTATATTTATACTGATGGAGGAAGTAGAAATAATCCTGGAAAAGCTGCTATTGGAATAATTATCTTTAATAAGGATAAAACTAAGCTTATTGAAACAGGAGAATATATAGGAATAGCTACAAATAATCAGGCAGAATATAAAGCAGTTATTAAAGCTTTGAAAATAGCTAAAAAATTTTCAGACAATATAATATTGTCTTCAGATAGTCAGTTAATTGTTATGCAATTAACAGGAAAATATAAAGTTAAAAACAAAAATCTTATTAATTTGTATGGAGAAGTTAAAAAATTAGAAAACAAATATGATGAAGTAGAATATAGGCATGTAAAAAGAGATAATAGGTATATAAGATTAGCAGATAAAATTGTTAATAAAGTTTTAGATAAATATGGAGAATAATTTTTATGATTAAAATGTCAGAGTGGAGTTTATTGCAAAATGGTAAGAAGTTAGAACCTTTAGTTTTTTCTAATGGAAAATCTCAGGAAGATATTGTTCAGGAAATTATGAAAAAAATTGAACAAGGAAATAAAGCCATATTTGTTAAAGGAGTTTGTGGAAGTGGAAAAAGCGTAATTGCTTTAAATTTATCTAAAAGATTAGGAAAAAGCTCTATAGTTGTTCCAGTTAAAGCTTTACAAAAACAATATGAACAAGATTATACAGATAAAAAATATTTAGTTAAAGAAGATGGTAAGAGATTAGAAATTAGCGTAATAACAGGTAGAACAAACCATTTTTGTCCTTTTTTAGAAGAACAAAAACAAGAGAAAGATAAAAAAGAATTAAAGACAACTGGAACAAAATTAAGTGAATTTAGCTCTAAGATGGAAGATATCTGGGATAAATCACAAGAAAATAGAGAAATTAGAAATAAGGAGGATAATTCAGCGAATAATGTATTTCTTCCTTGTAAGATTCAGATAAAAGAAAAAAATAAAAAAAAGATAAGGAATTATATAAAGAAAAATCCGAAAGTTAAAGTTTCTAATTTATTAGATATAGACAAAGTTAGAAGATTATCTATTGCTCCTGTTTGTCCTTATTGGAGTCCTGTTGTCCCTTCAGAAGTGGATTTAACAGGGGTTTTAGATGATGCAAATTGCCAGAGTTATGAAGGATTAAATGGAAAGAAATATATAATATATAAAAGAAAATCAGGATGTAGCTATTATGAACAGTTTAATTCATATTTAAATTCGGATGTTATTATCTTCAACAGTCAGAAATATAAGTTAGAAACACTAATGGATAGAAAACCTTTAACTGATGTAGAGATAATAGATGAGTGTGATGAATTTTTAGATAATTTTTCTAATTATAAAAAAATTAATCTTAATCTTTTAAATTTTTCTCTAGGAAATCTGATAACATATAATGAGAATATTGAGAATATTATTAATGAGATTAGGAAGCTTACAAAAAAACTAATGGCAAATTTTAAATTTAGACCAGGAGAAATTGTGAATATAAAAGATACAAGTCTTTATAAGATATTAAAATTATTTTTTAATTCTGATTTTATGAATTATGTTGAATGTGATGAAGAAAATTATTGTTATCATTGTGATGAAGTTGCCAGAACTTTTCAAGATTTGTTTGATGAAACTTATGTAAGTTTTGATAAAGATGGTAGAGATTTTATTGTTAGGATAGTAACTACAAATTTAGAGAAGAGGTTTAAAGAGATTTTAAATAAAAACAAGATAATTGTTATGATGTCTGGAACTATTCATAGTAGAAATGTCTTGGAAAATATTTTTGGTTTAAAAGATTTTAAGATTATTGAAGCAGAAACAAAAACTCCTGGAAAAATAACTATAAAAAGAACAGGAAAAGAGATAAATTGCAGATATCAGAATTTTAAAACAGGAAAAGCAACAAGAAAACAATATCTTTTTGCATTATCTCAGTGTATTAAAGAAGCAGAAAAACCTATATTGGTTCATGTTAACTCTTTTAAAGATTTACCAACAGAATTAGAAAAACAAGAATATGATTTAGATATTATTAGTTCTGGAGAATTGAAAGAAAGACAATTTCAAGATAAGACAGGGCAGGAAGTAATGGATTTTAAAAATGGAAAGATTGATATTTTATATACAACTAAATGCAATAGAGGAGCAGATTTTCCAGGAGAGACATGTAAGAGTATTGTAATAACTAAGTATCCTTATCCTGATGTAAGTTCTTTATTTTGGAAAATTTTAAAGAGGACAAAGCCAAAATATTATATGAGATTTTATATGGATAAAGCAGAAAGAGAGCTTCTTCAAAGAATTTATAGAGGATTAAGAAGCAAAGATGATCATATTTATCTTCTTTCTCCAGATTCAAGAGTTTTAGATAGATTGAATATATGAGTTATCTATTTTTAAGAAGAATTTCCAACAAATTATGTTTTTGATTGTTTCTAAATTTTGGCATTTTTCTTAAAGAATTTTTATTTCCAATAATTATTGCATTAATAAAATCAACACCATATTCTGTTTTTTGCGATATAAAAATACTTTGTAGATTATTGCCTATTAATAAAGGAATAGCTAATTTGTCTTTATCTGATAAACTAAATAATATTCCTATCTGTCCATCGCTCTTTATTGCATCATGTCCTGTTACATGGTACATTTTCCCTTGTATCTGCTTTTCTTGTTTATTATATGTAATATCTTCTCCTGCATAATTTGAAATCATCCACGAATCTTCTAAGTCAAGATGATACTCTAGTAGGCGATTATTTTCATCGCAAAAATAATTTAACAAATCTGAGATTTCCTTTTTGTTTTTTATTGTTTTTGTTTGTCTTAATCTTGTGAAATGATATCTAAGAAATACATTATCAAATAAATCTGTATTATCTGATATTGTTAGAGATATTCTACCTAAGATAAATATCTTATAGTTTTAAATTTTATTATAGTAGAATAGCTAATATAGAAATATTTGCATTTAGTACTTTATTTTAGCACTGATTGTATAGTCATTTGCAGAAACAGAGCTAAATTCAAATCTGTCTCCTTTGTATATTCCTTTTAATGAGATGGGTTCGTTATCTTTATCATCAATTTCAGATTGGATTATTGTTTTTGCTTCTTGTATATTTTCATGCCACCAGACTAATCCTCTTTTATATTCAGCAGCATTACATAAAATATAATCTCCATCTTGTTTTTGAATCATAACAGATAATCTAGCAGTATGATATGCTACTGCAGCTTCTGCATTTATCGGAATTCCTGTTAAAGTTTCTTCTTGAATAATTGGAGATTGTTCAGGTTTTTCTGATTCGCATCCAGATAACGCTAATGTTCCTGCTGTAAGTAATGTTAGAAGATTTCTTTTTTTCATTTTATTCTTCTTTTTCTTTTTTTAAAGGTAAGTTTTCAAAATAATTTCCCCAAGGGCCGTAATGTCCATCTGGTGTTTGATAAAAATGATATCCGTCTTGCATGATTACATCTGCTTTTTCAAAACTGCCCTCTTTTTGTCCTATAAAAGCATAATGCTCTTTAGTTTTAGGATTATATATTTCATAATCTTGAATTCCATCATCTGTTAAATCACGCTTTTCCATCATTGGTTGTTTTTTAGTTTCATTGTAATGGGTAATAGTTGAACCTATGATCCCTCCTACTATTGCTCCTAATGCTCCTACCATAATTCTTTGCATAAATTCTGACATTTTATGTTTTTAGAAGAAGTTTTTCATTTATAAACATTTTTTTTACTACTTTAAGATTATTACTATTAATTTATAATTTTTTTTCCGAATAATTTATATAATCTTTTAATTTGTCCAGATTATGAAGAGGTGGTTATTTAATAAAGCTCTTAGAATATTGCTTATTACTAATGGTTTAGTTATGGTTGCTGGGGCCATGCTTGGTCCTATTTATGCATTTTTTGTTAAAGAAATTGGTGGAAATTTATTAGATGCAAGTTTGACAGGAGCTTTTTTTGCATTAGGAGCAGGAATAACTACTTTAATAGCAGGAAAAATTGCAGATAAGAGCAAGAGAGATGAATGGATTGTTGCTATAGGTTATGCTATTATGGGTTTTGGATTCCTGACTTATATGTTTGTAAATTCTATTTGGTTTTTGTTTGGAGTTCAGTTGTTGATTGGTTTTGCAGAAGCATTTTATTCTCCTGCTTTTGATAGTTTGTATACGAGACATACAACTAAAACAAAAGTTGGAAGAGAATGGGGTGTTTGGGAAGCTACTAATTATTTTTCTCTTGCAGGAGGTGCAGGTATAGGAGGATTAATTGTAACTTATTTTGGGTTTAATACAATGTTTATTGTTATGGCTGTTCTTTGTTTTATGAGTGCTGTTTATATTTTTCATCTTCATAAAAGAATTTTATAATAGAAGATTTTTATTAATTAAAAATTATTTTAATTTATAAGGAATTAATAAAGGAGTATTTTTCTTATATTTTTGATATGATTTGTTGTTTTTATATTTTTTATCTGCTCTTTTTTCTAATATATTTATTCCTGAAATATATCTTAATAATATATAGATAAATATTGGACTTATTAATCCAAGTAAAAGATAGATAATATTGTTATAATAAAGAGTATAGCTTGTTGTTATAAATATTCCAATCCAGCATAAAATCTCTCCATAATAATTTGGATGTCTTGAATATCTCCATAAGCCTTTATTTATAAATTTTCTTTTGTTTTTTCTTTTTATAAATTTAAATTTTTGATAATCTGATATTGATTCAAATAAAAATCCTTTTAACCATATTAATAATCCAATATAAAATAAGAAATTAACATAAGTTCTCCTAGTTAATAAAAATAATATAGATGGAATTAAAATAATCCAAACTATTAAAGATTGAAACAAGAAAAATCCTAAAAATTTAAGGAAATTATTTCGTATATTGTTAAATCTTTTATCTTTTTTTAAATAATTTATTCTTATAAATAAAAAGCTTCCAAGTCTAGTAGCCCATAAGATAATTGCACATATTAGAATTGTTTTGTAGATGTTTATATTAGATTGTAAATATGTAATTAGAGATAATAAAATAAATGTTAATGTATAAGTGATATCTGTAAATTTATCTGATTGAGCAATATATGCAATTATAAATATTGCCAGATTTACAAGAACTGATATTCCAAGTAAAATAAAAAGTAATAATAACATCTTACAATTTTCTTGAATCATATGCCCAATGCAAGATTGCTTGTCTTTGTTTTGGTCTGCAATTTAAATCTTTTTTATTGCAGTTTTTTTTAACTTGGGCAATATGTCTTTTAATTGCTTTCCAACGTTTTATTTGTCTTTTATCATCTTTATGTCTGCGTCCTAAATAATATCTACAATACCATTGAAACCATCCTCTAGGATCATCAGGATGAATCCAGCCTTTTTTTCTCCAGATAGATAAAGGATGTGAAGCCTTAATTTTAAAGTAATTTAAAGAGCAATCTTCTTTATCTTCTTTAGAGAATTTAGCTTTTTTAAACCAGGTTTTTGGAAATTCATCTTTACAATCTCTCATATATTTTCCACAAAAAACTCCTAGTTCTAACATCTGCTTTGGAGTTAATTCTGGATGAAATTCTTGATGAAAATTTTTCCCTATAGGCTGAGTTAGGTAATAGGTATAACCTTTTTGCATCTTATCATTGATAGTTACCTTTTTTTCCATATATTATTAAGAAGGCAAGGTTATTTATAATTAATTATATATGGATCTTAAGAATATAGCATACTCTAATAAAACCTTTTATTTTTATGCTGTTAATTAATTTTTTATCTTCTCTGATTAAGTCTTCTTTGATATTCTTGCCTTAACATGTAAGTTGGCTTTCCTTGTTTATTTCTTTTTTCAATTCTTTTAACTAATTCTGTATCAGTTAAATCAGAATTTTCATGAACTGACCTTATAATTTGCCCAAGAGGTTTTGGGTCAACAGAATTCGTAGAGAGGTTATCTAATTTATTTTGGTCCATATTAGCTCCTAAACATTTATTTAATAAATATTTTTATTATATTTATATAGGATTTCTTTTTTATAAAGATTATTTCAGTCAATTATATATTATCTAATATGCTAAGAAAATTTTTAAGGTTCAAATTCTCCGCAAAATATAATCTTTATTCCTTCTATTTTTCCATCTATCCATCTATATTTAACCCCTGTTTCATCAAGCATTTCTAATCCAGCTTTAATAGAACGTGTCCATTTGCTTTCTTGTTTTTTAGGTTTATTAGCATTTAATTTTTGATAGTGTTTTTCTGGACCTGTATGTCCTATAATTTCTGAAATTCCTGATTCAATAATTTCTATTGTACAATTAGAACATGTAAACCAAGGACAATACATTATTAATCCATGGGTTTTTATTCCTCTTTTTGCAGCATCATATATAGCAGCTCTTTCAGCATGTCCTATAAATAAGTATTTATTAGGGTGTTCTAATCTTTCTGGTGTTTTTCTAACACCTCTTGGAAGTTTATTTGCTCCACTTGCAACAATATTATTTGGATTTATTATGGAGTTGTTTGTAACAAGAATTGCTCCTGTTTGTGCAATTGGGTCATCTGAATTATCTCTTGCATATTTATAATCTTCTTTTAGATAATATTTATCTATTTCTAGTTGTTTTTGTGAGAGGTCTTTAAAAGATTTTGATTCTGACATGTTTTCCAAAATAATTTTATTTTTTTAAGAATTGTTGTAATAGAATTATAGCAATAATATCCCAATTTATTATTAGACTAATTTTGATTTGGATTGCTCATTCTTCCTATAAATAGAATCTTTCCAGTATCTTTATGTTGTATTATAAATATAAATGGATGATCTGCTTTGAATATTTTTGGCTGTTCTTGTAATGGTGCTGAAGTTGCTTTTATAATAACTGCTGTTGCAGCTGCTGCTTCTGTTCCATATTCTGCAACTTCTATAAATGTCTGATGAATTACCTGGCTGATAAATAATTCATCTGTAGAACTCATTGTTGTGAAATCTGCATCTGGATATTTAAATGCTGTTGGCATTCCCATATCTGATAAATCTTGAGCCATATAATATTTTGTTTCAAATTTAAATTTTGGAAGATATACTCTAGTTTTTTCTAATTCCATGTTTTGTTTCCACCCACTTAGTTTTTCTTTATTAATGTTTTGTTCAATATCTTGTAGGTTATTTTCTTTTGGTAATATAACTAACATAGATAAATCATTGTCTAGATAATCCATCTCTAAAACCTTTACATCTTCTGTTTCTCCATAATTAAAAAAATCTTTTTGATACATCATATCAACTTTTGTTGTTTGTCCAGTATCTAGATTAAAAGTATAATTCTTTATTGTATCTTCTGCTTCAAATTGATTAGTCCAATTAGCTTTAAAATAAATAGCATTTGTTAATACTAGTTTTGTTGTAGAGGTTAATGTTCTAGATGGAATAAGATCTTTTATTTTGTTATTTGTTTTATTTTCTACCCAATCATTAATAGTTATTCTTGATTCTTCTGTTTTTGTCTTAAAATCAAGGTTAGTTACTTTACCATTATAATATTGGTCTACTGTTGAAAAATAATTTTGTTCAAAAGGATAATCTTCTTGTGCCCATAATGCATTTGCAGTTGATAATTTATAAGTTTTATCTGCTTTATTTATCTCATTATAAAAACTTAAATAATCTTCTCTTATTTGTTGTTTATTATCTGGAAGATGCAGAACTTCTTGCATTTCATCTGCTGTTTGTCCTTTAGCTCCTTCATATGTCATAGTTAGTGCAGATGAAATACTATAAGGAGAATAAAATAAATTTCTTTCATTAGTTTTATATCTGGAATAAAGGTCAAATGTAAGTTCATTATTTGCATCTGTTATATTTTCAGCAAGTGATTTTTCTGAGATGTTTTGTTCTGAGCTTTCACATTTCCAAGAACAACTTCCAGATTCAATTTCCCAATAACCAACACAAGCAGGAGTTACAATATTATTTTCTTGAGCCCATTGATTGCAACATTGTTGTAATTCATCTCCAGAAGATAAAGAACAATTTGTTTCTTCACTTCCTGGAATTAATAATAAATATCCTCCTATAGCTAAGATAATTGCTGTAATTATTCCTATAATAATATAATTTATTTTTGCCATATTATCATATGTTTAGCTCCTTTTTAAATGCTTTTTAGACTTCAATCTTATTTGAAGTCTATAGTATTGAGAATAGAGGGTTTTATACAATTATTATTTCAAGTCTCCAAAAATAGAGAATTTCCTTAATGAAAACTCTGTTGTTTATGCGCTATGTAAGGAATATTTTTTTCTGTATTACTTGCGCTGAGATAATCGTGGGAGGTTTTTTTTATTTAGTTTTGCTTTGCAAAAAGTTTAATAAGTGATTTTTTTATATTAATTATATGGGATCTAAATTAAAAGAGAAGAAATTAATTTGGGTTTTATTAATTGTATTTATTCTTACAGAAATTCTAGATATTCTTCTTGATCAAATTTTTGATAATCCAGTGATTTGTTTTCTCCTGCAATTAATTTTATTTATTGCTTTATTTTTCATTATCTATAGATTTATTGAAAAATATTCAAGAAAAAAGATAGATAAACCTCTTCCTGAGGAACTAATAGAAATATTAAAAATAATTAAATCTGAAAAAAATAAGGGCACTATGATAAATCAAAGAAAAATGAGAAATATTTTAAAAATAACAAAGCCTACTTTAATGAAAAGAGTTAATGCATTATTAGAGTTACAATATATTTCTTTTGAAAAAAGAGGTAATAGCAAGTATTTTGTATTGACAGATAAGGGAGAGTCTTTGATTCATTAAATTTTACCTATATTTTACCTATATTTTACCTTTTTTTTGTCCCTTTTTTAAAAACCTTCTTTTCATTATATAATATAATCTAATATGAAAAAGAGAAGAGGCAGAAGAAAATTAAAAAAAGAATCTCTTGATTTTTATAGCTTTTCAGATAATCAAGAACAAAAAACTAAAACAGCACAGGAAGTAATTTTTACAAAAGAAAAAAAATTTCTTGGTGAAATTAGTGTTGAAGATTTAATTAAACTTTTTTTACACCTTATTAAATATGAAATCATTTTCCAGATATTAAATACCAGATACAGAAGGGAATTTTTATATAATTCTACTAAAGAACTGATAAATAAATATGAATCTATGGTTAAACTTGATGATATCATTAATAATGTAATAGAATTAACTTATAAAAAAGGAGCTAATTATATTCCTGTTTTAGATAAAGATAAAAAAGTTGTGGAGGTTATAACTTCTAGCAGTTTAATTAATTTCTTGGAAAATGAATGGGGTAGTTGAAGATGGAAATCTTTATTGAGATAAGTATTATTTTAGTAATAACTGTTTTAATAGCTGGTTTAATGAAATTACTAAAACAGCCTTTGATAATTGGATATATTTTAGCAGGAATTATTGTTAGTCCTTATTTTTTGGATGTTGTCCAGTCTACAGAGACAATTAAAGTATTTTCTCAAATAGGAGTTACTTTTCTTCTGTTTATTGTTGGTTTAAGTTTAAGTCCAAAAGTTATTAAAGAAGTTGGAAAGGTTTCATTAATAACTGGAATTGGGCAAATCATCTTTACATCCTTTTTTGGATTTTTGATTGCAAAACTGCTAGGATTTTCAACAATTGTTTCTTTATATATTGCTGTTGCACTAACGTTTAGTAGCACAATTATAATTATGAAGTTGTTATCTGATAAAAAAGATTTAGAAAAATTATATGGAAAGATATCTATTGGGTTTTTATTAGTTCAAGATATCTTTGTGATAATCCTTTTGATAGTTATCTCATCTTTTTCAGGAATTTCTTTACAAAATATTTCAATTTGGAGTATTTTGGCAATCTTAATAATTCTCGCAGCATTTATTTTGGTAAGTATCCATCTGCTTCCTAAATTATCAAAATTTTTCGCTAAATCTCAGGAATTTCTATTTTCATTTTCTATTGGGTGGGGTTTTGGTCTTGCTGCATTATTCCACTATTTAGGATTTTCAATGGAAATAGGAGCATTAGTTGCAGGAATTTCTATTTCTACAACCCCTTTCCATTATGAAGTAAGTTCAAAGATGAGGCCTTTGAGAGATTTTTTCATTATTTTATTCTTTATTTTACTTGGTTCTCAGATGGTATTTGGAAAAATAAGTGAATTGTTTATTCCTGCAATTTTATTTTCATTATTTATCCTTATTGGGAATCCCTTGATTATGGTAACTTTAATGGGGCTTTTAGGGTACAGGAAGAAAACAAGCTTTCAGGCAGGCTTTACAGTAGCACAAATAAGTGAGTTTTCATTGATTTTAATAACTTTAGGAGTAAGTTTAGGCCATCTAACTAACGAGATCCTTTCTCTTGTAACAATAGTTGGATTAATAACTATTTCAGGTTCCACTTATTTAGTTTTATATTCAGATAAGATGTATCCTTATTTTTCTAAATTTCTTTCAATTTTTGAAAGAAAAAATTTAAAGGAAAATATAGAAAACTTTAAAGATTATGAGGTAGTTCTTTTTGGATATAATAGGATTGGATGGGACATACTGGAATCAATTAAAAAACTTGAAAAAAAATATTTTGTTGTGGATTATGATCCAGAGATAATTCTTGATTTATCAAGGAAAGATATAAATTATAAGTATGGAGATATTCGTGAGGAAGAGTTCTTAAATGAATTGGATTTTTCAGATACAAAAATGATAATATCAACAATTCCTGAACTTGATACAAATTTACAATTGATAAATAAAATAAAAAAAGAGATAAAGAAGAATATAATAATTATTGTAACTTCACGCAATCTTGAAGAAGCAGAGCAATTGTATGAGGCAGGTGCTACATATGTTATAATACCTGATTTTTTAGGAGGCTCCCATGCTTCAAAACTGATTGATAATTATCAGCTTGATCTTAAGAAATTTCTTAAGGAAAAAAAGACGCATTTAGGATATATTAAAAATAAAAGACAAAAACATAAATATTCCAGACCTAAAAATACTTAAGAATTTATTTTTAAATACCAAAGTTTTGAGTCTGATAACTCCCAGACATTTGTTTTTCTTTCCAATTTATATCTTCTTTTTAGTAATCCTTTGGATAATATTCTATTTCTGTTTTTATTCTTTTATAGTATAGGGATTTTATTTTTTAAATTTGTTTATTAAGTTTAAATAATCTCCTCTTCTTCATAAAAATACCCTGATTTTATTATACCTGTTTAAGTATAATAAATATAAGTTTTTTAAAACTCTAAAATTTTTCAGATTATGAAAATTAAAGAAAAAAATCCCAATAAAAACTAATCATTTCGTCTGCTATATATTGTATTATCTTAAAATAATCCTCTTTTTTACTCTCATGCAAACCAGACTTATCAGCTTCTTTAAGTGCTGAAAGATATTGTGAGCGAGTTTTGTTATGTATAATTAATGGAGGATAACTGCTATTCATTAAAATATAATTTAACAACATTCTTCCGGTTCTCCCATTGCCATCAAAAAATGGATGGATTTTTTCAAATTTGTGGTGGAAAATTGAAGCTAAAACCAGTGGATGAAGTTTGTTTTTATTTTTATTATACCATTCCAATAATAAGTCCATATCTGTTTTTACATATATTCCAGGAGTTGACTTGAATGTTGCTTTTACAATCCTCACCTCTCTTGTCTTATATCCCTCTCTTGCATCTATGTTCTCTAAAAGTTTGTCATGAATTTTTATTATCAGTTCATGATTAATTTCTTTTTTAGTTTCAAGCAACTCAAAGAAAACTTTTTCATGATTTTGCAAATCATAAATTTCCCTCAAAGTTTTATTTTTTGGGGTTTTTCCTTCTTCAAGAAGATTTTTAGCCTCATTTAGGGTAATTGTATTCCCTTCTATAGATGCTGTATTGAATGCAAATTCTATAACAAACTGTTTATAGGTTTCTTTTTTTGTTAAATCATCAAGTTTTTTGAACTCTGAGTTGAAATGTATTTTACAAGCTTCTATTTCTTTTTTTCTTTCTCCTAAAAAGTTATCTTTTTTAAATTTAAGTTTTTTGGTTTTTTCTAAAAAGTGATTAGACTCTAAAAACTGATGGATTTTTTTATAAGATTTCCTAATTTCTTTTCTGTATTTAGAAAGATTTGAGATTTCTTTTTTAGCTTGTTCTATGGAATTGCCTAAATAAGCCAAATCTTTTGTAACTAATTTTTTACCTTTTTTTTCAGAGACTCTTAAGTAATAGTAAGGTTTTCTTCCTATAATCTTTTTATATATGTAAACCATAAAAATATAAGAAAAATAGCATTTATAAATCTTACCCTTTATCTTATTTTGATAATTTTTAAAGGGTAAATGCTTCATAGATCGCCAAAATAAGCATATTTCTTCTCAAAGTTTTAATTTCTTATTTTAGATTTATTTACTAAAATTAAAACTTTTTGTGATTTAAACTGTCAGTTAAATTATCATTTCAAATTCCGAAAATTCAGAATGCCCTTGCCGGAGCCAAGATAAAATGTCCAGTTTTTAGAGACTTAATTTATTTGTTTAATTTTTATCTCAATCAACATTCCATCTTTCAACTTATCTTTCAATAAAACTGACACTATACTTACAGATTGTTTGCCGTGTTTTGCTATTTTTTGTTATTGTGAATTGTTTAATCTGTTGTGTCATCTTTCTCTTTGCTTTCAAATCCCGGACATCTCTGTTGTTTATCTATTTCTACAAATGCATAATGATAATCTCCTGAAGAGATAGAAGAAGGATGATATCCTGTTCTTCTAGCAATACAATAGTCTCCTGTTAAAGCACATTTATACAATCTATCTAAGGGAATCTTAGAATCTTCTTGCCATTTCTCAAATTTTTCTTCTGATTCTGAATTTTCATCTGCTTCTTCACCAAGAGTATCTAAACAAGGTCCTTTCATATCTTTATAATAAAAAATCGTTGATAGTTCTCTTAAACCCATATCTTCTCCTGTGTTGGTTAAATGTTCGCAAGACAAGGCTCTAATTCTTGCACGTGTCTCATTATATTTTCTCAACTTTTCTTCACTTGCAGATGAAGGTATACTTTGTCTATTTAACTCTTTAATTTCTTTGACTTCTCTCTCATATCTTTCCTTATATTTTCTAGTTCTTGTCTTTATTTCCATTTTTAATAAATTTTTCTTTAATTTAATTACAATCAAGTAATAACTACCTAATTTATAAAGATTTTCTCCCCCTAAGTGAGGTGTAATTAGAAAGGTTTTTATAGTGTAAGATATTGGTAAAATTATGAATGAAAAAATCTTAGAAGATATTGGATTAACAAAAGGAGAGATTAAGGTTTATCTCACTCTCCTAAAATTAGGAGAAACAACAACAGGGGCGGTTATAGAGAATTCTGGTTTATCTAGTGGAAAAATCTATGAAATCTTAGATAAGTTAATCAATAAAGGGCTTGTGAGTTTTATAGTAAAGGAAAAAACAAAATATTTTTCTGCAGCTTCACCAAACAGAATTTTAGATTATTTACATGAAAAAGAAAAGGATTTGAAAAATAAAGAAGAGGAGTTTGTAAAAGAATTGCCTTCTTTGTTAGCAATTAAAGAGACAACAAAAAAAGAACATGAAACTATTTTTTTCAAAGGATTTAAAGGATTTAGAACAGCAATTTATGAAGCTTTAGATAGTTTAAATTCAAAAGATGAAGTAATTGCCATGGGGATTATATCAACAAAAGATGAGAAGTATAATATAATGTGGCAGGCATGGCATAAAGAGAGAATAAAAAGAAAAATAAAATGCAGAGCTATATTTTCAGATAAAAAAACAGTGTATTATAAAGCACTTAAAAAAATGAAACTTATGGAAGTAAAAGTTATAAAAGGGATAACTCCAACAGCAGTAGATGTTATGGGGGCAAATGTTTTAATTTTAACACACGGAAAAGAACCTTCATGTCTCTTAATTAAAAATGCAGAAATTGCACAATCATTTACAACTTTTTTTAATTCACTCTGGAAACAATCTAAACCCTAACCTTCCTTATAAATCCCAAAAACCAAAGACATAACTTCTGCCTTCTTTTACTCAATCTTGAACATAAAGAGCTCCATGAAAATCACTGAAATATAATATGCCCCCGCCGGGATTTGAACCCGGGTCTCTGGCTCGAAAAGCCAGAATACTTAGCCTTTCTTAACTTTTTGGTTAAAGAAATTTGGCCACTATACGACAGGGGCATATTTTACTTAGATACTTCCTGTTTTTAAAGTTTATTGTATTAACAGTATCTCCGAAAGAGGGCAAGAAATAGGATAGTTGAAACTATCCTATTTGAA